>JBAUZG010000347.1:0-35259 GCA_049585195.1 Bryobacteraceae bacterium
AATCATGCAACGCGGAGCGTTTCTGCTTGATTCCCTCGTACCGGCAGCGCTTTAACGAGGGGTGGTCGGCGGAGAAATACACGCGCTTTCTCGACCTAATTGGACAGTGCTGCGGCGAAGCGCCGCCATTTCGCCATAGCGAGACGCCCTGCTTTTTCCCCCAAAGCTTCGTCAATCGCGTTGCTCAATATGGCCGGGAAATGGTAGAGCAACTGCTTCGCAACCCTCGATACCAGGAAGATTCAAAGAAGGCGATCCCACCGGCTTTTCGCGCGCCGTCAGAAGACCCGGTTCCGCTATTCGTTCAGGCAGATTTTGGAATAGATGAAAATCTCGAACCCAAGCTCGTCGAGATTCAGGGATTTCCATCGCTGTATGCGTACCAGCCGTTTCTCGCGCGGAGCTATCGCGAGGCTTTTCAAATTGGGAGCGAGCTTTCAAATTTCCCTGACGACCTCGACGAGGATCGCTACCACAAGCTGATAAAAGAAGCGATCGTAGCGGGTCACGACCCCGAGACAGTCATTTTGATGGAGATCGATCCCGCCGCCCAGAAAACGCGATGCGACTTCCTTTTGACGGAGAAGCTGTACGGCGTCAGAGCCGTCGATATCCGGGAGATTCAGAAGCAGCGGAACAGGCTGTTTTATAAGCGCGACGGAAAACTCGCGCCCATTCATCGCATTTACAACCGAACCATTGCCGACGAGTTGATGCGCCGCGAAATCTCAATCCCTTTCGATTTTCGTGACGAGCTTCAGGTGGAATGGGCCGGACATCCGAATTGGTTTTTCCGCCTCAGCAAGTTTTCTCTGCCCTATATTCGTCATCCGGCCTTACCCGCGACGCTTTTTCTAGACGAAGTGGACGATATGGGAGACCCAGCGCGGTATGTATTGAAGCCCTTATATTCTTTCGCCGGCCTCGGCGTCATCGTGAGCCCTACTAGAGAACAGATCGACGAGATACCGACCGAACGGCGCCGCGAATACATTCTGCAGGAACGGATCGACTTCAAGCCTGTTATCGAAACGCCTCATGGCCCAACGAAGTTTGAATTACGCATTATGTATGTCTGGCAGAACGGGCTCCGGTTTGTGAATACGATTGTTCGCATGGGGCGCGGCGCGCAAATGGGAGTGGACCACAACAAGAATCTCGAGTGGGTGGGAGCATCGGCCGCATTTTTTGCCAGCGAGTGACCGCCGTGAACGAAAACACGATACTTTGCTTAGCCAGTTACGAAAAAGGCCACGACTTTCTGCGTGAGTCGAAACGCCAAGGCGCGAACGTTGTGCTGCTGACCTCTTCGGGACTTCAGCACAAAGCGCAATGGCCGATCGAAAGCGTTGACGAAATCTTTTATATGCCGGATCAGGATGGGCAATGGAACCGGCAGCATACCCTGAATACGGTCAGCTATCTCGCGCGTTCTCGGACGTTCAGCCATATTGTGGCGCTCGACGATTTTGACGTCGAAATGGCCGCTATGCTCCGTGAACATTTGCGTGTCCCTGGCATGGGAGAATCCGCTGCGCGCCTTTTCCGGGATAAGCTCGCGATGCGAATGACGGCCCGAGAAGCCAACATTCGCGTGCCTGCCTTCGTCCACGTCCTCAATCACGACGCCCTACGGGAGTTCATGGAACGCGTACCGCCGCCCTGGGTTTTGAAACCGAGGTCGATGGCCGGAGCAATGGGAATCAAAAAAATATATGACGCCGATGAGGTATGGAAGATCGTGTCCGATCTCGGAGACCAGCAGTCGTACTATTTACTCGAGCAGTTCGTGCCGGGCGACGTGTTTCATGCGGACACGATCGTGTGTAACAGGCAGGTTGTCTTTGCTGCGGCTAGCGGATACGGCCGGCCGCCAATGGAGGTATCGCACGAGGGCGGTGTCTTCATCACACGCATCCTGAACCCGCGTTCAGATGTGGCCGGGCGGTTACTCGAGATGAACACCCGCGTGTTGAGGGCTCTGGGAATGACACAGGGCGTTTCCCATACCGAATTCATTAGGGGACGCGACGATGACGAGGTCTACTTCCTCGAAACTTCGGCTCGCGTGGGCGGCGCGCACATCGCGGAACTCGTCGAGGCAGCCACAGGAGTGAATCTATGGAAGGAGTGGGCCAAACTGGAACTTGACGGCAGCGCTTACCGCCCGCCGGAGAGCCGGCACGACTATGCGGGCCTTCTGGTTTCGCTCGCCAAGCAACAGCATCCCGATACATCTGGTTACAACGATTCGGAAGTCGTCTGGCACATGCGCCGCGATTACCACGTGGGACTCATTGTTCAGTCGGCGGACGAAGAGCGTGTCATACAGTTGATCGCGAGCTATGCTTCACGCATTGCAAACGATTTCTACGCGTACTTACCGCCCAAGGATAGGCCGACTGCATGACACGATCCTTGGCTAATCGGCGAATCTTGAAAGACCATCCGGAGAAGCGGGAGACGGTTCTGTGTCATCTGGCGCAGAAGCGTTGTCCGATGAATCGGGCTCCGCATGCTCTTCCGATTTGCGTCTCAGCCTTCTGGCGATCTTTTCCTGCTGACGTTCTTTCCGCTGCTGTTCTTTTTGACGTTTTTTAAATGTTTGTGGGCCGCGACCCGCCATATTTATCCCTCGTGGAAGCAAAAGGGCCGCCACCAGGCATAAATGAGTCGGCTCGGCGGCCCAAGCTACATATTTCTACTTTCTATTACTAGTTTATAGCGGCATTACCAGCGAGAGCCGCCTCGTCCGCGGCCGCCGCCGCCGGAATGAGCACGACGTCCGCCGTTGCCTGTCTTGCCGGCGGGTTTCGGCCGAGCCTCATTCACATTCAGAGTCCGGCCGTGAAGATCCGTTCCGTTCAATTGAGCGATAGCCGTCATGGCGGCCTGCTGTTCGGTCATTTCAACAAAGGCGAAGCCGCGGGGCTGGCCTGTGTCGCGATCGGTCACTACGTTCACGCGTTCTACGTTGCCAAAGGCCGAAAAAGCCGCCATAAGGTCGTCCTGGGTCGTTTGATAGCTGAGATTTCCAACGAAAATGTTGGTCACAATGTTAGTCCTTTTCGTTCTTGAGGATTATCTTTGTCGGACTGCGCTGGAACCAACTTTGGAAGAAGGAGGAGGAAGCGGCCGGATGGCACTCGAAGATTATCACCGATGCGCGCAAAGACACCTCGATCATAGCAGAAATCGACCCACGGCGCGACTTTCTCCGCTCCGTCCGCTATGATAAAAACGTCTGACAGTTCGCTGCCCGAGGTTGAATTGTGCCCAGATCATAAGCGCTCCCCGGCAGTGTCTGTTACCCTAAGAAATTAAGGCCATTTATGTACGCTGTAATCGAGACAGGCGGAAAGCAGTACCGTGTTGCGCCTGGCCAGACCATTGAAGTGGATACGCTTGCGGGCGATGTTGGAACCGCTGTCGAGTTCGATCGCGTGTTAGCCGTCTCGAACGACGACGGCTTTTCTGCCGGCGACGCGGTGAAATCGGCGCGCGTGCGCGGCACAATCCGGGCGCACGGCCGCGGCGACAAAGTCCTGGTTTTTAAGTTCAAACGCAAAAAGCAGTACAAGCGAACAATTGGCCACCGGCAAGCTTATACGCGTGTCCAGGTGGAAGAGATTATCGGCTAGGCGCCCCGAGGTATCCCCAATGGCACACAAAAAAGGCTTAGGCAGTTCTAAGAACGGGCGTGATTCGAATGCGCAGCGCCTCGGAATCAAAGTGTTCTCCGGTCAGCTTGTGACCGGAGGCTCGATTATCGTTCGCCAACGCGGAACCCGCTACAAGCCCGGCAAGAATGTTGGCATCGGTAAAGACGATACGCTGTTTGCGGAGATTCCGGGAACAGTCGAGTTCCGCGATCGGGGCCGCATGGGCAAATTCGTCAACATCATCGCCCAAGGCTAGAGACGTGGAGCGGGCCTTCGGGCCTGCCATGCCGCCATTCGTGGCGGCATATGCTTCGCTCCACCCAAGATGTTCATCGACGAAGTACTCATCTCAGTTAAGGCAGGCGACGGCGGCAACGGCTGCCTTGCCTTCCGCCGCGAAAAATACGTTCCCCGCGGCGGCCCCAGTGGCGGTGACGGCGGTCATGGCGGCGACGTTATCCTTGTTTCAAGCCTTCATCAAAACACGCTGCTTCAATTCCGCTTTAATCCCGAACACAAGGCGGAGCGAGGCAGGCACGGCGAAGGCAGCAACCGAACCGGCCGCGATGGCAATTCCATCGAGTTACGCGTGCCGGTCGGAACTATCGTCTACGACGCGGAGACAGGCGAGCAGCTTTTCGACTTCAGAGCACCGGATGAGACTTTCATAGTCGCCCATGGCGGACGTGGCGGCCGAGGCAACGCGCGATTTGCCACTTCCACTCACCAGGCGCCCACCGAACACGAAGAGGGAAAACCCGGCGAAGAACGCAGGCTACGCCTCGAGTTAAAACTTCTGGCCGACGTGGGGCTGGTTGGTTTTCCGAATGCAGGAAAATCGACGCTGATCTCCCGTTTTTCCGCGGCCCGTCCTAAGATCGCCGATTATCCATTCACCACGCTCGAACCCAATCTCGGGGTCGTCGAGGTAGGTGACCGCAGCTTCGTGCTGGCCGATATCCCCGGCCTGATCGAAGGCGCGCACGAAGGGCACGGCCTGGGAATCCAGTTTCTCCGCCACATCGAACGCACACGACTGCTGGTTCACCTGGTGGATGTATCTGAATTCAGCGGAAGGGATCCAGCCCGCGATTTTGACGTGATTCTCGACGAGTTACACAGCTTTAGCGAACAGCTAACACAGAAACCGATGATCGTGGCGGCCACAAAAATCGACGTCTGCCAGGACCACCGCAGAATAGACGCCGTACGCGGGAAGGCTCGCGCGCGGTGCCTTCCCTTCTTTGAAATTTCGAGCGTTACGGGCGCCGGCCTGGAATCGCTTCGCTACGCGATCGCCGACCGCCTCTTCGCTTCGCCCGGCGCACCCGCAGAGGTGTTACAGAATAGTTGTGAATCCGCGCTATAGAAAACTTTTCTTAGCCGATCCTGAGGCCTTGAGTATATAGTCTAAAGAAGCCTCATTGCGGTAAACGAACGGGTTTCCGATGGCTACGACAGACGGAGCCCGTTTTCCTCCACCCTCGCTCAGCGGCCCGAGCAGCTTTAAAAGTAGGCAAAAACACACAGCGCAGGCTGCGCTATCTCCCACCGCTTGGAGATCAGCTTGTCTTGGAGGCGATTGCAAAGCCGAATGGGAAAAGTTTTTCTGGTTGGGGCCGGACCGGGCGACCCTGGCCTTCTTACCGTCAAAGCTCTACGCATACTCGAACGCGCCGAAGTCGTGGTGTACGACCGTCTAGTAAGCACCGATATTCTCGCGCTTGCGTCGAGGGCATTGCTTATAGATGGCGGCAAGCGTCAAGGCGAGCAGGAACAGATCCAGGACGAAATTAATCGACTGCTTGTCGAGCACGCCCGCGCCGGCCGGAAGGTAGTCAGGCTGAAGGCGGGGGACCCGATGATCTTCGCGCGCGGAGCCGAAGAGTGGGAACATCTGCTCCGTCATGGCATCGAAGTGGAAGTCGTTCCCGGAGTCTCTTCCGCTTTGGCGGTGGCGCCGCTAGCCGGAATTCCGCTGACCTGCCGCGGGATTGCCGCCTCGTTCGCGGTCGTTGCCGGGCACCGCGAAAGTTTCATGCGCACAGATTGGACGCAGTATGCGCGGCTCGACACGCTCGTCATCCTGATGGGCGTCGAGAACCGCGAATATATCGCCGAAAGCCTCATTCGCTGCGGCCGCAGTCCGTTGCAGCCGGTGGCGTTTATCGAGAATGGAACCACGCCTCGAGAGCGTATCGTCGAGGCCACGCTTTCCGAAGTGGCGGCCGGACGCGTGGAAGTGAATCCGCCCGCCGTGTTCATAATTGGCGAAGTTGTCCGATTGCGCGGCCGCTTGGCCTGTGCGCAGTTGGCGCAGGAGCTCGTGAAATGAGTGGACCCGTGCGCGCGGCGCATTTCGACGGTCTTCGGGTCCTCTCGTTGGAATCGCGCCGCGCCGCGCTCATGGAGCAATTGATCCGGCGCCATGGCGGCGATCCGTTTGTCGCGCCGTCAGTAAAGGAAATCCCCTTCGAGCAGCACGATGAAGCATTTCGCTGGGCGGATCGGCTTTTCGCGGGCGACTTTGACCTGCTCGTGCTGATGACCGGAGCCGGTCTTGCCTATCTCCGCGACATTCTGGCGGAACGTTATCCGCCCGAAGTCTTCGGCGGCGCGCTGCGCCAGCTTACGATCGTTTCGCGAGGCCCCAAGCCAGCTGCCGTCCTGCACGAAATGGGCGTGTCCGGCAAAATCATGGTCCCCGAGCCCAACACCTGGCGCGAAATCGTGCCCGTGATTGCGGCGCGGCCGGAACGCCGAATCACCATTCAGGAATACGGCCGCGCCAATCCTGAGTTCATTTCCGCTCTCGAAGCGCTAGGCGCTGAAGTGTCCGCGATTTCTATTTATCGCTGGACGCTGCCCGACGATCTCAACCCGCTGCGCGAAGCAGTCCGGAGCATAGCGGAGCGCGAGTGCGACGTGGTGTTGTTCACGACGTCGATTCAACTGACTCACCTGCTCGAGGTGGCCGCCCGTATGGGCCGCGCCGGGGAAGTGCGCCAGGCTCTCGCCGAAGACCTGGTCATAGCCTCCGTAGGGCCTATTATGAACGCGGCCCTCGAGGACTGGGGATTTACGCCAGACATCGTTCCCGCCCATCCCAAAATGGCGGTGCTGGTGCGAGCCACCGCCGAAAGGGCGGCTTCCGTTCTGCTCCATAAACGGCGATTTGCGCCAAGCTGCGCCTCTGCGCCGGCCGCGTCGCCAGTAAGTGTCTTCGAGGGAGGCGAATAGCGCGCCGATCCGACCCTTATGGAACGTCTTGTTGTAGTCGGTAATGGAATGGCGGGCGTGGCTTGCGTGGAACAGATTCTGCGCCACTCGCCGCGGTTTCACATCACCATTTTCGGTGAGGAAACGCACGTCAACTACAATCGCATCCAGTTCTCTTCGGTTCTCGCCGGCGAGAAAGATACCAGCGAAATCGTACTGAACGAACTCGATTGGTACCGCCAAAATTCAATCGACTTGCGCGTGGGCGTCTGTATCACGGGCCTCGATCCCGTGGCCCGCACCGTCACGGGCGATGACGGCAGCCTCACAGCTTATGACAAGCTCTTGCTCGCCACCGGCAGCTCGCCCTTGATTCCGCCTTTATCCGGCTCGAACAAGGATGGCGTTTTCTGTTTCCGTAACCTGGACGATACGCGCGCGCTCCTCGAGCGAGTGCGTCCCGGTATGAAGACCGTAGTGATCGGAGGCGGATTGCTTGGATTGGAAGCCGCGCGCGGCCTCCAGTTGCAGGGAGCCGATGTGACCGTCGTCCACCTGATGGACACTCTGATGGAGCGCCAGCTCGATTTCACCGGCGGCCAATATCTCAAGCGAAAGATCGAAGAATTGGGAGTCCAAGTCCTGCTGTCGCGGAATACCAGCGCGATTCTCGGCAACGGCCGCGTGGAACGCATCGTTTTCCGGGATGGCGAAACACTCGAGGCCGAGCTTGTGGTAATCGCCGCGGGCATACGTCCCAATGTGGCGCTAGGAAAGTCCGCCGGCCTCGAGGTGAATCGAGGCATCGTGGTCAACGATCACATGGAGACGTCCGACCCCTCGATTTTCGCGGTGGGCGAGTGCGTCGAGCACGACGGCGTCGTTTATGGACTGCTCGCGCCTCTTTATGAGCAGGGCAAAGTGCTGGCCGCCACCATTACCGGCAACCGTGGGCCGCGCTACCAAGGCTCCGTGCCCGAGGCGCGGCTGAAGATCATGGGCGTCGACGTCTTCTCCGCCGGATTCGTGCAGGACAATGTTCAGGGTCTCGAGTCTGTTCGCTACGAAGATCCATCCTGCGGCATCTATAAGAAGCTAACGCTGAAAGACGGCCGCCTGGCGGGTGTCGTCCTGATAGGCGACCTCGCCGATAGCCGCCGCTACATGGAGTGGTTGCGCTCCGGCGTCGACCTCGCCGATAAGCGCCGTCGCCTGCTTTCCCCCGAGCCGGTTCCCGATAGCGGCGTCGCGGTGGCACAAATTCCCGACTCCGATACCATTTGTGGCTGCAATGGAGTCACCAAGGGCGATATTATTTCCGCCGTTCATCGCCAAGGCGTCCGCACGCTGTCGCAATTGAAGCAATGCACCCGCGCCTCAACCGGATGCGGAAGCTGCACCGATATGTGCGTCGGGCTGCTCAAGGCAGTCGCGCCCGAATTCGAAGACGATCGGAAAAAGGCGCTATGCGAATGCGTGCCCTTCACCCAGGAGAGTCTGCGTGAGATCGTGCGCTCGCAGAGGCTGACATCCGTCCAGCAAATCCTCGAGATATACGGCAACGGACTAGGCTGCGAGATCTGCAAACCGGCTCTCAGCTACATGGTGGATATGACCTGGTGCGGCCAGCACGAAGAAGACCGTTCCGCGCGCTTCATCAATGATCGCGTTCACGCCAACATCCAGCGCGATGGTACGTTCTCCGTGGTACCCCGTATCCGCGGCGGTGTCACCTCGCCCGCCGAGTTGCGCCGCATCGCCGACGTAGCGGAAAAGTACTCCGTGCGCATGGTAAAAATCACCGGTAGCCAGCGCATCGACCTTCTGGGCGTCTCGAAGGAAGACCTGCCGAAGATCTGGGCCGATCTGGGGATGCCTTCCGGGCAAGCCTACACCAAGGGCGTGCGCATGGTGAAAACTTGCGTCGGAACAGACTTTTGCCGCTTCGGCGTCCAGGATTCTATCAGCGCTGGAATCGAGCTCGAGCGCTGCCTCGAAAATCTCTATACGCCGCACAAAGTCAAAATGGGAGCCGTCGGCTGCCCGCGAAATTGCGCCGAGGCGACAGTGAAAGATATCGGGCTGGTGGGTCAACAAGGGAGCTGGCAGGTAGTGGTGGGCGGCGCAGCCGGCAAGGGCGTGCGCAAGGCCGATCTCCTCATTACGGTCGAAACTACGGCGCAAGCATTGGAAGCCGCGCAGCTCTTCTTCCAGTACTATCGCGAGCAGGCCAATTACCTCGAGCGCACCTACGATTTTGTCGAGCGCCTCGGAATCGAAAAAATTCGCCGCGAAACAGTCTACGCGCCCCGCCACGTGCAGGAGGCGTTGCTCGGCCGGCTAGCCAAATCCAAAGCGGTTTCGACCGACCCGTGGCTCGAACGCGACGAGCCCAAGCATCCCACGCAATTCGTCCAAATACAACCGATGGAATTATCAACCTATGAGCTGGATTCGCATCACCCGCGCTGAAAACATTCCTCTTCGAGAAGGACGCTCTGTAAAGCTCGGCGGCCGCGAGATCGCAATCTTCAATCTCGGCGAAAAATTCCTCGCCGTCGAGAACCGTTGTCCGCACCGCGGCGGCCCGTTGGCCGACGGGATTGTGTCGGGCGATTCAGTGGTGTGTCCGCTGCACGCCTGGAAGATCTGCTTGGTTACCGGCGAGGTGAAACGGCCCCGCGAGGAGCGCCAGTGCACGCGCTCATTTCCGGTGAAGGTTGTGGATGGAATTGTGCTCGCAGAGATTGCAACGGAACTCGAGATACCGGCGGAACAGGAGAAGGTGGCCTGACATGGACTACGTTGCCCATAACGATCTGGTCGCTGACGCTTTGTCCGTGGCGAAACATCCTCTCCGGTTCTCTGTTCACCGGTCTCGCTCTGTACTCCACGTTCGGCGCCCAACCAATGCCACGGCCAGCCGCCGCCAAGACTGAACCGGCGGCCGCGGCCACGCGCTAGAACCAACAAATTTTCGACGCCAAAGGACTTTCAGACATGAAGCTCACTCGAAGTGTATTCGCTCTCCTCGTGGCCGTCTCCCTGCGCGCGCAGGCGCCGGCTACCGACACTGCCGACCCGATCGAAATCGGCGGCGTCACGGTGACCGGCAGTCTGCGCTCGCGCCTCTATCTGTGGGACTGGTTTCAACCCACCGCGGGCAATAACAGCTATCAGTACTCCGGCAACATCTTCCGAATCAGCTTCTCCCAAAACCGAGACACCTGGGACTGGAATGCCGAATTTGCCGTTCCGTTCCTGCTTGGCCTGCCCTCGGGCGCAACCGGCACGGGAGCGCAGCAAGGCGCGCTTGGCCTGGGTTCGAATTACGTGTCGGCCAATTCTGGAAGCGAGAACGCTGCGATGATCTTCCCCAAGCAACTCTACTTTCGCTTTGACGGTCTCGCCGGCGATAAGGGGCATACCCTCCAAATCGGGCGATTTGAGTTCGCCGACGGCAGCGAAGTGACTCCCAAGAACGCCACACTGGCCGTGCTGAAACGCGACCGCATCGCTCAGCGTCTGATCGGCACCTTTGGATTCTCCGATGTGGGCCGAAGCTTCGACGGCATTCACTATGCCTACGACACAACGAACAACAACTTTACGTTCGTGGGTGCTGTGCCAACCCGCGGAGTATTTCAAGTTGACGGCTGGGGCTGGAATCGCATCGGGTTCGGCTATGCGTCCTACACGCATCAGTGGGGAAGTAACCGCCATGCTGCCGACACCCGGCTCTTCTTCATCGAATACGACGATTTCCGCCACATCCTGAAGACCGACAACCGCCCGTTAGCAGTGCGCCGCGCCGACTTGGACAACATCCGAATCAATACCTTCGGGGGACACTCGGTGCATGCCTTCGAAACAGAAGTCGGCACCTTGGATCTGCTGGCTTGGGGAGCCGTGCAAACCGGCCGCTGGGGAGTTCAGGCGCAGAGAGCGAGCGCTTTCGATGTCGAAGGAGGATTCCAGCCGAAAATATTGCCGAAGGTCAAGCCCTGGTTTCGCAGCGGGTACACCTATGGGTCCGGCGATGGCAATCCCGACGACAACACTCACGGAACGTTTTTTCAGATGCTGCCGACGCCCCGTACCTACGCCCGCTTCCCATTCTTTAACATGATGAACACCGAAGACCTCTATGGAATTATGCTGCTGCGGCCGCACCCGAAAGTCACAGTGTCAAGCGAGTTCCACTCCTTGCGCCTCACTAACGCGAATGATCTCTGGTACAGCGGCGGCGGGGCGTTCCAACCCTGGACGTTCGGCTTTACCGGACGCTCGACGTCGGGGCGCCGGTCGCTAGCGAATCTTTACGATACTCAGCTCGATTACCGGCTCAACCGGACTCTGACGCTCACCGGCTATGTCGGTTACGCCCAAGGCCTCGCGGTAATGGAGGAGATTTACCCGAAGGGTAAGGACGGAAAGTTTGGCTATCTCGAGTTCCTCTACCGCTTTTAACGCTGTCACCCGCTAACCCCGGCCATACAGCGGCATTTTTGTAGCCATGATCGTCATGAACGGTATGTTCACGTCGAGCGGAAGGCTCGCCATGAAGACCACGGCGCGCGCTACATGGGCAACGTCCATGAGAGCCTCGACAGCTAAGGTTCCATTCGCTTGCAGAACACCGCTCTCCATTCTTTCTGTCATCTCGGTGACCGCATTACCGATGTCGATCTGGCCACAAGCAATATCGAAGGCCCTTCCATCCAACAGAATCGACTTGGTGAGACCGGTGATGGCGTGTTTGGTCGCTGTATAAAGCGCCGCGTTGGGGCGCGGCGCGTAAGCTGAAACCGATCCGTTGTTGATGATCCGCCCGCCACGCGGAACTTGCGTTTTCATCGCTTTCATCGCTTCGCGCGCGCACAAAACCGATCCAGTGAGGTTCACATCGACGATGCCACGGAGCGCCTCGACAGAAAGCTCGTCCAAAGGCACGGCTGGCACGTTGATACCGGCATTGTTGAACAAAAGATCGACGCGGCTCAGCGTTTTTGCTTCTTCAAAAAGTCTTACAACGGAAGAGGGATCGGTAATGTCAGTTGGAACAGTAAGTATTTTTCCCGTTCCTGCAGAACCGGCGGCGGTAGCTTCGAGCGCATCGAAGCGTCTCCCGGCGAGAACAAGCTGATAGCCGTCCTGATGTAAAGCTTGGGCGACCGCGCGTCCGATGCCGCTGCCGGCTCCCGTTACAATCGCAACCCGCGAACTCGATGCCACGAAATCCTCCTAGTTCAGTTTCCGGTGCAAAATGCCCGACATCGCTCCCTCGCGGTCGCGGCTCGGAAAATGCATGTTGGCTCGAATGGAGATTACCGAGCCGCGCGCGCCAGCAAGCGGTCTGAATGGACATTTTCGCGCCCGCGAAGTAGTTCTACCGCCTATCCTTCAGCGCTTTCACCGTGTCGAATTCTTTTTGAGCAAGTATTTCCTGCCCGCCTTTCTGATACAGCCGCGCAAGTCGGTAGTGCGCCTTTAGAAGATCAGGTTGACCCTTTACGGCGAGCTCGTACTGAGCAATAGCTTCAGAATCTCTCTTCTCGTCTTCGTAAAGTAAACCAAGCTCGAAGTGGGCGTCCGCGAAATCGGGTTTGAGCTGAATTGCCTTACGCAGGTACGCTTCGGCTTCTCGCTGGACAGAGCCGCCGTCCGTGCTCGGGCCGCGCCTGCGCAAACTCAACGCGTAATAGTAGTTCGCGGCGCTGTTGTCCGGGTAAATGGCGGCAAAGTGCGCCAGGCGTTTGGCTACTTCGTGCGCGTATCGTGGAGAAACGTCGTACATTTTGCCGAGGAAGTCGAGCGCCTTCGTGTCTTTAGGATCAAGATCCACCGCTGCGCACAATGCCTGGACCGCGTCATCGTACCGCCCTAGGGAATAATATGCGATGCCCAAACCAACGCGCATCCTAGCCGACCGCGCGTAGCGGCCCACGCCGAACTCGAAGACTTTCAATGCCGGAACAAATCCGTTGTGTTTCAAAAGATCGCTGCCCAGGTCAAAAACATTCTTCTCCGAAGGATCCATTCGAGCAGCCGTCTCATATTCGCGTGCCGCTTCGTTCACTTGACCTT
This sequence comes from Bryobacteraceae bacterium, assembly GCA_049585195.1. Classification (GTDB taxonomy): domain Bacteria; phylum Acidobacteriota; class Terriglobia; order Bryobacterales; family Bryobacteraceae; genus KBS-96. Next base: position 12,969 of record JBAUZG010000347.1, read on the forward strand.
CTGATTCTTCGACGGCAGCAAGTAGATTGTGTAACTCGGCTCGATCTTGACGCTTCATGAAAGCCTGGATTATGTCGCGGCTTTTTTGCGGCGCTCCAGTTTCAAAGTAAGCAAGCGCCAGGTCGTAGCCATTCGTGTAATTCGCGGGATCGATTTTCCACGCTTTTTCTAAATAAGGAATGGCTCGGGGCAAATCCTTGTTGGCGATCAGATATTCACCCGCGAGATGGTTGGCTTCGAAATCGACGGGATGGAGCCGCGCGTTCTCAAGCACGGGGTTCTCAGCGCTTTCTTGTGGCACTGCCCCGAGAAACAACCCTAACAGGCTAAGCCAAACAAGCCGTCTCATGAAGCAAGCTGCGGCATCCGGACCGGTACTCCGGTCAGCAGCTATTGCACCATATTAAAAATAAAATTTCAGCGCAAACTGAAGCTCGCGAGGATCGTTGGGAGCGTCGCGCGTGGCCGTAATGCGGGCGAAGTTTGTTGTGTCCAGATAATTCAAGTTTCCTGGCTGCGCGAACGCAGGCGTGTTGGTAAGGTTGAACGATTCAGCCCGAAACTCAAAGCGCATTCGTTCGTTCACCGGGAATGTTTTGAACACCGAGAAATCGAGGCGGTGCAGCGGCGGTCCGGAGACCTGCGTATTTGCGCCCCCGAGCGGCGCGTAATTACTTTGCCCCACCTGCGTCACGACAGGGGGTGTCTGGAACGCAGCAGGATTGTAGTACTGCGAGACATTATGAAGTCCACTGTAAGGATCGACACCCGTGTAAAGCGCAAAGCAGCCGGTTCCGGCGCCAGTGGATGTGGCGCAATTAATTACCTGCGGCTGACCTGTGTCGAGTGTGAGAATCCAATTCGTGCTCCAATTGCCTAAGATGAATTCCGCCACACGGTTCGAGCTGCTCATGTATTTCTGCCCTTTGCCGAACGGCAAATCGTAAGTGCCGGAGAACGAGATGGCGTGCCGAATGTCGAATGCAGCAAGTCCCGTATCTTTCTGGATGCCCCATCCGGGAAGATCCGGGGCGCGGTATCCGCCTACGTCGCCATTACTGAGGAGATCACCCGCGTCCGAAAGCGTTTTCGAGTACGTGTAGGCGAACAGCATGGTAAGTCCGTTTGAAAGGCGCCGCTGATACTTGGTTTGCAGCGATTGATAGTTTGATACTCCCACCGTATCGGCAAACGACGAGCCGCGCGCGAAGTCTGGGAACGGGACATAGTTCTGCGGATTGTAGCCCAATGGCAGGAGAACGCTTTGGTTGTTTGTTGAAACAAACGATTCCAAATGACGGCTGAGCGATGCCACATATCCAGCTTCGATGGAATCAGCGGGGGTTAATTGATATTGCAGCGTGAAGTTGTAGCTCTGCACATAGGGCGTCTTGTAATTGAGCTGGATGCCGCGCAGGGTGAGCCCCGAGGCATCGACGGAAACGGGGTTCAATGGGACGCTGGATAATCCATTTTCGAGAGTGGCGATTGTGCCGTTTGGATAGACAACGGGCGATTGAGAGTTGTTGCTCGGGAAGCTGAAGCTGTATTGGAATGGGTAGCTGTAACCGAGGCTTGGATAGCCACCGCGATTTTCGAACGAGCCAAAATAGATGCCATAACCGCCGCGGACGACAAACTTGGGAGTGAACTGATACGCAAATCCGAAGCGTGGCGCGAAATTGTCCTTTTGTGTTTTGCTTAGGCCTGAGCCGTATGCGTTCGAGTAGACCAGGTTGATTCCATCTTGCCCCAACAACTGAGTGAAACTGGGCGAAAGTGGCGGATTGCCTTTGCGGCTGGCGGGGATGATGTATTCCGCAGATCCAGGAGCGCCCGGGACAAAGTTTGCCTGAGCGGAATACTTCTCGCCGGTGGGGCTAAACCAATCCCAGCGGACTCCCAGATTCAGAGTCAGTTTCGGGGTTACCTTCCAGTCGTCCTGAAAGAACGCCCCATAGTAAGAGCGCGTCGTGGAAACGTCTCCAAAGTTCGAAGCCTGGACACTGTCCGACCCGCCGATGTTTCCTGGACCACTGGGGAGCAACAGAAACTGAGCGCGGCCCGTGCTGTTATCGGTGACGTTCGGGATGGAGGTGTACTGCCCATTGAAATCGAACGCGCCGCGCGAATACGGCGGAGACAACCAGGGGGCTGAGATACCCTGTACCTCGAAGCCGCCTTTAAATGTGTGGCTTCTATAAACCTTCGTGAGGTTTTCAGTGAACTGGATGGTGTTGCTGTAGCGATCGCCAATTAGCCATTCTGTGGAGCCGAGTTGACTGAGATCTCCCAGGCCCAAATAGGGCAAGCCACCGTTTCCAGGCTGTTGCGGAATGCCTTGAATGCCGAACTGAGCGGGGATGTTTGTCGTGGAATTGGCGTAGGCTTGAGAGCGCGTCGTGTGCTCGCGATTGAATCCTACGCGAGCCTCGTTGACAAGAGTAGGCGTGAACGAATGGGTGTAACTGAGGGCCGCACCCATAGTGTTGACACTTTGTTGCCCTTCACTGTATGAGCCGCCATCCGCATATCCGGTAAATGGCGGCGGGAAATAGCTTGGACTGTGCGACCAGCTATAGCGGCCGAAGAGCTGATCCTTTTCTGAGAAATTTTCGTCAATACGGACATCGTACTGATTCACATCGGTGGTGGCGTTTCTATTCACGCTGTAGTTATTCAACAGCCCCGGACTAGTAGGAGCCGGATACAGGTTTAACAGATTCACTGCATTTGGATCGAGCCGGCTCGCTGGAATCATGTTGCCTGGAAAAGGAGTGCGCACGTACTGGCCATTGCCGATGCTCTGCGTCGTCGCCGGATCGAATATTGTGCCCAGCGGATACGACTTGCCGGTCGCATCGGTGAGAGAGCCACTCTGTAGTGTGATGAGATCGGAGAAATTGGTATAGCCGCTGTCACGCTCGGCCAAAGTGGGAACGGTATAGCCTGTTTCGGGAGTTCCTTGCCGAATGCGCGTGCCTTCATAATCTGCGAAAAAAAATGTCTTGTTCTTGACGATCGGACCGCCCGTGGTGGCGCCAAATTGGTTCTGCTTGAACGCGCCTTTCGGCTGGCTTGCGGCATTCAGGAAAAAATCGGTTGCGTCAACTTTGTCGTTGCGCAGAAATTCCCAGGCGCTGCCGTGAAACTGATTTGTTCCGGATTTTATGGTGGCGTTCAGCACCGCGCCTCCGGCCCGGCCAAACTCGGCGCTGAACGAGCTGGTCTGCAGCTTGAATTCGCCGATGGCGTCAATCGGCGGCTTCACGACGTACGCGGCACCGGCCAGGAAGTCGATATCGTTCGTGTTGTTATCGATTCCGTCGAGCAGATAATTGTTTTGCGCGGGCCGGGTGCCATTCGCCGTGAACCAGCCATTCGCATTCAACCCGCGTCCCTCAGGCTGGCCGACGGTAGCGCCCGGCACCAGCCTCGCGAGAAACGTGTAATTGCGTCCATTCAGCGGAAGGTCGTTAATCACCTGGGAATTGATGACTTGTCCGACTGACCCGCTCTCGGTTTGCAGGATAGGAGCGGCGGTCGTGACCTCAACTTCACTCGAGACGTCGCCGACCGCAAGAGTAAAATCGACAACCAACTGTTGCTGAACATTTAAGTCGAGGCGGGTGCGCAGCTCTTTCTTGAATCCGGCGCTTTCAACTTCAACGCTGTACCGCCCGATCTTCAACGGAGTGACAATGAACGTGCCCGCGTTGCTGGTTGTCGTGGACTGGCTGAAATCGGTGCCTTCGTTACGAACCGTGACCTTGGCGTTGGGAATGACGGCACCGCTATTGTCGCGGACGGTTCCCAGGATAGTGCCGGTGTCGACCTGGGCCTGCAAAGCAAAGGTCATGGCGAGGCAAATGGAAGCTACGACGATTCGACTGAGATATCGCGCGATGGACATGGTGCACGCAGATCCTTTCAGACGAGTGCGGGTCTGGCAAACTAGGCGAACCCGAGCGCACAGGGCGTTTGCTGCCGTTGTGCGCATGGAAGCTTCAGATTTGGAACCCCGACGCGTTTCTAGAGCGGAACGTTATCACAGGGCAAGGTAAGTTGTCAACGTACACGACAAGGGAAAGCGCTGCGACCGACGCCTCGCGCGTGGCAAGTACCATTGCGTCAGTCTGTTATGGCATGCTTCGGCGGCTCGATTCCGCGACAATGACCGTTATCGTACACTGCTTTCCGCCTGGTCGTTTCCAGGTGATAGCTGCCTCGCAAACAAATCCAGGTTGCTCACCATCACAATGTGAGGGGCAATCGCAATATTCGATCGCGGGCATTTGCCCGCGACCAGAAATTGATGGAGCGCTTGAAGAGCCAGGCGCCCCTGCGTCAACGGCCGCTGGTTGATGGTTGCGAGCACGCGTCCCGAGCGAATCATAGGGACGAGCGCCGGGAATAAATCCGTCGTCACGACCGAAATCTTTCCGGTGAGTCCGGCGTCTTCAATTGCCTGCAGAACCGGCAAAGAGTTGGCCGTGCTTACGTACATTCCGCAAATATCGGGGTTCTTTCGCAGGACGGAAAGAGTCTCATCGTATGCCGGCTCAGGATGGTCGTGCGTCTCGATGATCGCTGCGACCTCACGGCCCGCTCCAAGCGTTTGGACGATCGACCGGAAGCCTCGCACTTTATCGGCGTGGTCTTCCGTCTCGAGGCTTCCAGTAACTACCGCAAGGTTGCCGGCCGATCGCAAGGTCCGGCACAACAGCTCGCCAACAATCGCGCCGCTCGTGTAGGGGTGCGCCGATACAGCGGCAAGCCGCTCGGTTCCCGGCGCATCGGTAGCAACGCAGACAACGGGGACATTCTTACGAGCCGCCCGCCGGATAAGCTGCCGCACGGCGGCGGGGGAACCAGGGGAAATGATAATGCCGCTGGTCCCATCTTTCAGCGCGTGCTCGAACAACTCCGCGTCACCTTCGCCCAGCCGGGGGTACATCTGAAATTCGACGTGTACTCCAGGTTCAAATGGGGCCGCGGCTTCGAGAATTCCCTCTCTAACGGCGTCGAAGAAGAAGGCAATCTCTTTGGGAAGATGCGCCGAGATGCGAAGTTGTTTTTTCGATTTTAGATAGCGGGCCGCGAGGTTTGGCCGGTAGCCCATCGTTTGGGCCATCTGCAACACTTTTGACCGGGTGATCGGGTTAATGCCGGGACGGGAGTGAAGGGCGCGGTCAACCGTCCCGATTGAGATCCCGAGTTCTTGCGCGATCTCTCTGATGCCCACGGAATGGTGCGCAACCTTGGGTTTCGGATTGCTCGAGTCTCGCATCGCGGTGGACTTTAAGATCACAGTTTAGCTCCGGCGGGGATTGAATCACGTAGCACGGCGTAACCAGTCGATGCGGCTCGCCCGGCATCGTGCATCATAGAGATGACTGGGCGGGAATCTCGTTGTGTCACAACTGATAGAAGACTATGCCTGCATTGGCAACTGCGAAACCATGGCGCTTGTGGGAAAGAATGGGGCCATCGATTGGCTCAGTTTTCCCAACTTTGAATCGGATGCTTGCTTCGCGGCGCTGCTGGGAGACGAGAATAACGGGCGATGGTTGATCGGCCCTAAGCACGAACAGGCGCGGGTTCGGCGAAGCTACCGTGATCGGACTTTGGTGCTCGAAACGGAGTTTTCGACTCCAGAAGGCACAGTACTTCTAATCGACTGCATGCGGCGGGAGAGTGGCGGCTCCGAAGTCCTGCGGCTGGTTCGCGGCATCCGCGGCAATGTTCCCATGCAGATGGATTTGGTCATCCGTTTCAATTACGGTTCGGTCGCTCCCTGGGTCACGCGTCTCCCTGATAAACGCCTGCGTGCCGTCGCGGGTCCCGATCAACTGCTGGTTGCAGCCGAAGTCGAACTCGAAGGCCGGAATTTAACGACCGTAGCCGATTTCTCGGTTGCCGAAGGAGAGGAAATCGCGTTCTCTCTGCGGTGGGGACGGTCATACGGCGGAATTCCGAAGTCACCTGACGTCCGGCACGCAATAGAATCCGTCGCAAGCGACTGGCGCAAATGGTCCGAGCGATACAAGCGTCAGCATAAGTATTCAGATGCTGTCATTCGGTCACTTATCACCTTGAAAGCCCTCACGCACCACGCGAGCGGCGGCATCGGCGCCGCGGGCACGACTTCCCTTCCCGAGTTGATTGGCGGTTCGCGGAACTGGGACTATCGTTATTGCTGGCTGCGCGATGCCACTTTTACCCTCTATTCCCTCATGGGATCGGGTTTTGTTGACGAAGCCAAAGCCTGGCGCGAGTGGCTCTTGCGCGCGGTCGCGGGAAGCCCCGAAAAGATGCAGATCATGTACACGCTGCGCGGCGACCGGCGATTGATCGAATTTGAAATTCCCTGGCTTGCCGGTTACGAGAATTCGAAGCCAGTGCGCGTTGGCAACGCAGCCTCCGAGCAAATGCAGCTCGACGTCTTTGGCGAAGTACTCGACGTGCTCTATCAGTCGAGAACCACGAGGCTCGCTCACCCGGAAGCTAGTTGGGCACTCGAACGCGCCCTTCTTGAACATCTCGAGCAAATTTGGAATAAGCCGGATGAAGGAATCTGGGAAATTCGAGGCGTTCCGAGGCATTTTACCCATTCGAAAGCGATGACGTGGGCAGCGTTCGATCGCGCAGTCCGCACAATTGAAGAATTCCGCTTGGAGGGGCCGCTGGATCGATGGCGTAAACTGCGTGCTGAGATACACGACGAAATTTGCGAGCGCGGATTCAATCAGCAGCTGGGATCGTTTGTCCAGTATTTTGGCTCCGACAAGCTTGATGCCAGCCTGCTCTTGTTACCGCTTGTCGGGTTTCTTCCTCCCGACGATCCGCGCATCACCGGGACAGTGGCAGCCATCGAAAAGCAGCTTTTGCGCGAGGGGTTCGTTGTGCGCTACCAAACCGAATCGCGAGTCGATGGGTTGAAGGGACAGGAGGGTGCGTTTCTCGCCTGCAGCTTCTGGCTTGTAGATAATTATGTTTTGCAGCATCGAGACAAGGAGGCAGAGCAGTTGTTCGAAAGGCTCCTCAGTCTCCGAAACGACGTAGGATTGCTCTCCGAACAGTACAACCCGGCCAAGCATCGCATGGTTGGCAATTTCCCGCAGGCCTTTTCCCACGTAGCGCTCGTAAACAGCGCGCACAACCTGATGAAGGAAGAAAGTCCCGCCCACCACCGTTCACAGGCGCGATCGTCCCATCGCATGAACCCAAGCGAAAGCTAAAATAGCTGAAATTTGCTTGCTTGCGCCCGCGCTCGGCTAGTGTGTGAATACTCAGGGTAGTTTCCGAGCCGCGACCGCAAGGGAGCGGATGTGACGAACTTCCGCGAGCCTAGAATTCATACGTCGTAGGCGTGATGCCTTTCACGCGCAGGTACATCTCGCATTGCGCGCGGTGGTGGGTGGTGTGATCGAGCGACAACATTACAACATCCCAGCCGCTCATTTGCGTATCTTCCATCGAATACTTCTTGTCCAACTGCGCTTCCGATAATTTCTGCAAAGTGTCAATGCAGTAATTGAAAGAGCGCGTCAAATAATCGATCACGTCCGCCTTCGTAGCCGACGTGGGCTTGGCGAATGGCGGCTCCTTTTGCCCTGCCAGCGCCGAGTAAAAATGGAGATTCGCCTGACCGATATGGATGAGCTGCTGGGCGAAGCTCATTTGCGGTGGAGTGAGCTTAAACGAGAACTCAGTGTCAGGCATTTGTTCCGCAACCTTTATTGTGAAATCGCGCGATGTTTGAAGATGCTTCACGTAGCGGTCGACGCCCGGTCCCGCAGTTGGGCCGGCCGCCGAAGCCATCACCGTGAAAAGGCAAGCAAGCAAGGTTGTCCGTAGCATGTGTTTTATCCCCTTATCTCCCTTAGCGGCCTTGCGGCCGAAGAAAACTCATTTAGCCGCTCCTCGTCATACATGAGGATCCGGCCACGACTATTCTATTCGCATCTGCTCGACGGAAAGTAACGGAACTAAATGTTGAGTGATATGAAATAATGCCCCCGTTCATGCGTTTTCGCTATCGCGTCCTTTCAGGACTCTTTCTCCTATCGGTCATCACCTATCTCGACCGCGTGTGTATTGCGGTCGCGTCAGGACCGATGCAGAAAGAGCTCCATTTGGGGCCGTCGGAATGGGGATGGGTGCTCGGCGTATTCAGCATCTCCTATGCGCTTTTCGAGATCCCGACGGGCGCTATGGGAGACCGTCTGGGCGGCCGGCGCGTGTTGACGCGCATCGTGCTGTGGTGGTCCGCCTTCACCGCGCTGACCGGATCCATCACGCGCTTTTGGGCGCTGTTAGTTGTTCGATTTCTCTTCGGAGCAGGCGAGGCCGGCGCATTCCCCAACATCTCGGCGGTCGTATCGCGATGGTTCCCGGAGCGCGAACGTGGGCGCGCGATTGGTGTGTCGTGGATGGCGAGCCGCATAGGCGGAGCGCTCTCGCCCTTGATTGTGGTGCCATTGACAATCCGGTTCGGCTGGCGGCTTTCGTTTTTCATCCTGGGCGTGGTCGGCGTCGCGTGGACGATCGGATGGTACTCGCTGTATCGCGATCATCCAAGCGAAGTCAAAAGCATTTCCGCGCAAGAGCTCAAGGAAATTGGACAAACGCCTCGCGTCGCGAGAGACCATCGTCTCCCCTGGAGCATCGCGAGCCGCAGCCCCAACTTCTGGGTGATTCTGCTGATGTATCACACGTATTGCTGGGGCTCCTACTTTTACATTTCCTGGATGCCAACCTATCTCGAGCAGGGCCGAGGATTCGCGCCCGGCGAGATGAAGTATTGGGCCATGCTGCCCTTTCTGATTGCATCCTTCGGAGATCTCGGCGGAGGATGGGTGAGCGACTATCTGTGCGGCAGAATTGGCCTGAAGTGGGGCCGGCGCCTGATCGGCGGCAGCGGTCTGCTGGGCGGCGGCATTTTTCTGACGCTGACGGCTGCAACGCCTAGCGCCGCGCTAGCGGGTATTTTTCTAGCTGTCAGTTACGGTTTTCAAGACTCGATGCTGCCGGTCTCCTGGGCGGTTTGCATGGACGTGGGCGGCGAGCATGCCGGCGGAATTTCGGCGTCGATGAATATGGCCGGACAAGTTGGGTCGTTTCTCTCGTCTATTGCCTTCGGTTACGCGGTGACGTACCTTCGGCTTCGCCAGTTCAGTCTGCATGACCAATTCAATCTGCCCATTTATCCCCTGGCCGCGATGCTGATCGTAAGTGGACTTCTGTTCTTACGCATCGATCCGACCGTATCGGTGGTTGCGCCCTACCGGGAACCTGAACCCGCACTGAGTCTGAATCGCGCGTGATGTGCCGTGAGGAGCCGGTTAGCCCTTTTGATGGAGGATTTCAATGAACGAAAAATCGAGACGCCGCAGCTTCTTAAGATATTTGGGCGCTCTGCCGCTGATTGGAGCGGGACCCGCGGCGGCGGAGCCTTCCACGAACTCGAGCTCAGCGGCCGTGCCGCAATACGCCCGCTGGCAAGACTACGAAACCCTGAAGCAATCGAGCTACGACCGGACAGGCGGAAATGCCGATAGCTGGAAGGTCGATGCGGGAGCGACGCGAACCGTGTTCGAGTCCGATGGGCCGGGAATCATCACTCACATCTGGTTCACCATCGCCGCCAAAAGCGGAGATCATTTGAAAGAAATCGTCTTGCGCATGTACTGGGACGGCCGCGATAAACCGAGCGTCGAGGTTCCAATAGGCGATTTTTTCGGGCTGAATGTTAACGAATACTTTCTGTACCAATCCGCGTTTCTGAACTGTTCTTCGGTCAAAGCTTTGAATTGTTATTTCGCGATGCCGTTTAAGAAATCGGCGCGAATGACGGTGACCAACGAAGGAAAGCTTCCAATTCAAGCGTTCTACTCGAATATCGATTATCAGCGTGTTTCCTCACTTCCTGCCGAAGCGCTGTACTTTCATGCCCAATACCGGCAGGCGGTGCCGAACCGGGCCCAGACGTACGCATCTGAAGAGAAAGAACTCAACCCGTCGGGCAAGCACAACTATGTGTTTCTTGAAGCGGAAGGCAACGGGCACATGATGGGCATCACTCTGGGCGTCGTGCAGAACGCGGAGCTTTGGATGGGTGAAGGCGACGAAATGATTTTCATCGACGACAAAAAGACGCCCAAAATTAACGGCACGGGAACGGAAGACTACATTTGTGGCGCGTGGGATTTTGGCGGACGCGACACGGCCATCCCCTTCGCTTATCTATATAATGGCGCGCCGTTAATCGTTTTGGGCGAGCGGACCGGCGGCAGATACTGTCTCTATCGCTGGCATGCCGACAATCCTGTCGCTTTTAACAGCTACATCAAACACACCATAGAACATGGCCACGCCAACGACCGGCACGATTGCTACTACTCGACCGCGTACTGGTACCAGACCGAGCCGTACACCGATTTTCCCCCGCTGCCCAACGTGGCATCGAGGATACCCGCGCCGGTGTTAAGTTAACTCCAGCCCTTCTCGGTTGAGCTTCACGATGGGCGATCAGAACTCTAGCGAACATCGCCGCTATCCCAGATTAGAACCTCGACGGGCGTGGGATTGTAGGCGTTACACGGATTGTTCAGTTGCGGGCAGTTACTGATCAGCGCAACAACATCCATTTCCGCCTCGAGCTCGACGTATTTGCCAGGGTTTGAAATTCCATCCTCGAAGGTGAAGTCGCCTTTTGGAGTAACTGAAACATTCATAAAGAAGTTGATGTTATTGGCAATATCGCGCTTCTCAAGACCACAGCCCCACTCGATGACCGCTTTCACAAAGCTTTGGCGGCAAGCATGCATGTGCCCTTTTTCAATGGCATAACGGACCATGTTGCTTTCCGCCGAACAAGCTCCGTCGAGAGTATCGTGGCGTCCGCATGTGTCGGCGACGATAGTGAGCAGGGTATTCCCGTTTGAAGAAATCAAGCGGGTTCCGGTCTTGAGATACAGATTACCCTGCTCGCGAATTGTATCTTGCGCGCTGTACCTGTCTTCATAATCGTGGGCGTTATAAAACAGCGTGTCGGCCGCCTGATTGCCTCCCAAGTCGACAATCCGAAGAATCTGTCTTTTCTGAATAAGTTGAATCCACGGCTCGCCGGCAAGTATCGTATGCCTATAACTTGCGGATGCTGGATCGAGACGGCTCACAGTATGGCTGGTGCTCATGATATCGTCTCGCGCCGCTCACAGGAAATAGCGTTCTGTTAGCGTGAATCCCCGTCCATTTTCAGGCCGCGAAATCCGGCAAGAGTCATCCGCCGCTGGGATTCCAACGCGGCGTAGAGAAAGATGAACCGGCTTCGGGTCGTACTTCGGATTCGGATCTAGTGGATGCTGGCATGTGTTGAGAATCGTAAGCACATTCATTTCCGCGCGTAGTTCCACAAAGCTGCCGGGCTTCGAATGCCCTTCGACGAAGCGCAGCGTCCCGTCGTCATCCACATTCACCCGACTGAAAAAATTGACATTGGCGTTCAGATCGCGGGCTCCAAGACCATACTTTGCGAGCTCAATCAGAAAGCTATCGTGCGCATTTTTGTGAAAATCGTTGCGGAACTGTTGGTAGCGCGCCTCTCCATACTTCTGCTGAACTATTTTTGCGTTGGAACAGCCACAGATCGCGTCGTGCCATCCCAAGCTGTCCTTCGTAATCGAGCAGAGAATGCGCCCCATGTCGGAATAGAGCACATAGTCCCCGCTGAGCCGCGCGATATGCTGCGCCCTCAACGTATCGGGCATGTTATACCGTTCGACCGGACACTCGAAATTGTAGAAAATCGCTCCTACGTTCGCTCCTCCTTCGATGTCGGTCAGCCGGAGCGCCGTGCCTCGTTTCAATACATGAGACCAAGTCGCGCCGGGTTGCACGGTTTCTTCCCAAAGAATGTCTTGAGCCATGTATCTACGTAATTCTAGTCGGTTCCGATTCTCATTCGGTAAAAGGATCGCCACACGAAAATCATCGACGTGAGGAGAAAGGCGGCGGCAAGCACGGCACTAAGCGCCGGTCCGCGCTCGTTCGACAACGACACAGCCAGCTCCACCGCGAGCAGCCCGAACAGCGTGGTGAATTTGATGATTGGATTTAGTGCCACCGACGAGGTATCTTTGAACGGGTCGCCGACCGTGTCGCCGACCACCGTGGCCGCGTGCAAATCGGTACCTTTCTGCTTTAATTCCGTTTCAACGATTTTCTTTGCGTTGTCCCATGCGCCGCCCGCGTTGGCCATAAAGATTGCCTGATAGAGTCCGAATAGGGCAATCGAGATGAGATAACCAATGAAAAAATACGGCTCGACAAACGCGAAGCCCAGAGTCGCAAAAAACACGGTCAGGAAAATGTTGTACATCCCGCGCTGCGCGTATTTCGTGCAAATCTCGACGACTTTCTTGCTGTCGCTGACCGAGGCCTTGGTCGTGCCCTCCAAATTGATGTTCGCTTTGATGAACTCGACGGCCCGATAAGCTCCCGTTGTAACAGCTTGCGTGGAAGCTCCTGTGAACCAATAGATGATTGCTCCTCCCGTGATGAGGCCGAGCAGGAAGGGAGGATGCAAGATGGAGAGATTAGAAAGCAGCTCCGGTTTCAGGCCGCGTGTCAGGGCCACGACGATGGAAAAAATCATGGTCGTCGCGCCTACAACCGCGGTCCCGATGAGAACCGGCTTAGCGGTCGCTTTGAATGTGTTGCCCGCGCCGTCGTTCTCTTCGAGGAAGTCTTTCGCCTTGCTGAATTGGACATCGAACCCGTACTCGGACCTGATCTCCTGTTCAACCCCTGGGATCTGTTCGATTGTCGAAAGCTCATACACCGATTGCGCATTATCGGTCACCGGGCCATAAGAATCGACCGCAATGGTAACTGGCCCCATTCCCAAAAAGCCGAAGGCGACAAGACCAAACGCAAAGACGGCGGGAGCCACCATGAGATTGCCGAGACCGTAAGTGCTCACGCCATAGGCCGCTGCCATGAGAGACAGGATGGCGATGCCAAGCCAGTAAGCGCCGAAGTTTCCCGCGACAAAGCCGGACAGAATGTTGAGAGAGGCGCCCCCTTCCTGAGACGATGCCACAATCTCGCGGACGTGCGTCGATTGCATGGAAGTGAATACCTTCACCAGCTCGGGAATGACTGCGCCGGCAAGCGTGCCACAGGTGATAACGGTCGATAATTTCCACCACAGCGTGTTGTCGCCGCCAAGATCGGGAATCATGGCGTAAGAAACGAGATAGGTCAGCGCGATGGAAACCAAAGAAGTAAGCCAAACCAAGCTCGTTAAGGGAGCTTCAAAATTCATTTTGGCGGCATTCCTGTATTTGCCTTTTGCATAAGCCGCATTTAGCAAATACGAAGCTCCGGAGGAGAGGACCATCATGACGCGCATGGCGAATATCCAAACGAGAAGCTGGCTTTGCACGAGCGGACTGCGAACGGCGAGCACGATGAACGCAATCAATGCGACGCCTGTCACGCCGTAGGTTTCAAAACCATCCGCGCTCGGACCGACCGAATCTCCGGCGTTATCGCCTGTGCAGTCGGCTATCACTCCAGGATTGCGCGCGTCATCTTCCTTGATCTTGAAGACAATCTTCATCAAATCGGCGCCGATATCGGCGATTTTAGTGAAAATGCCGCCCGCAACGCGAAGCGCGGCCGCGCCCAGCGACTCGCCAATGGCGAAGCCGATGAAACAAGGCCCGGAGTAATCGTGAGGGATGAAGAGCAAGATGAATAGCATCAAGACCAGCTCCACGCTGACGAGAAGCATGCCGATGCTGATGCCGGCTTTCAGCGGAATGTCGTAGCAGGGGTATGGCTTGCCGCGAAGGCTGGCAAACGCCGTGCGGGAGTTTGCAAAGGTGTTGACGCGGATGCCGAACCAGGCGACGCCGCTGCTTCCGCAGATTCCAATAATGCTGAACAGCAAAATAATCAGCACTTTTTCAGCCGCGAAATGCCGAAGCACGCCGAAGTAGAACACGATAATGACGCCGATGAAGATCTCGAGAATGACAAGAAACTTAGCTTGAGTTATGAGATACGTCTTGCAGGTTTCATAAATCAACTCCGAAATCTCGAGCATGGATTTGTGAACCGGCAGGTGCTTGAGCTGGCGGTAAATGACGAGGCCAAACAGCAACCCCAGCGCAACGATGATGAGGCCATAGAGCAGAAAGATGCGGCCGTTGATCGCGCCCCCAAAGAAAGTGGCCTGAGTCAGATCCGGTAGAACCAGATTGGCTTCCCCCGCAGTCTCGCCAGTTGTGGTTTGAGCATGGCACAACAGCGGACTCGTCAAAGATGCCAGACCGGCAAGCATCAATCCTGAACAGGTTTGAAATGCTCGACCAAACGCACGATTCATGTCCAGAAGAAGACGGTTCTTCAAAATCCTTGCCCCCTAACGAATTTGGCGGATCGGCCTTCTCATGGTTAGGCCGACAGGTCTCTGCGGATTATACCTACCCGGTCCGGCTCCGCCGGTTAGAATTGACATTTTCTCAGAACGTCGGGTCTGTTCAAAGCCGAGCGGCGTATTCTTATAAACGGATATGCGATTCCCCAAAATTCTCGGTACAGCTCTCCTCGCGACCCTCTGCGCGATTCCTTTGGCAGCCGGAGAAGATAACTGGAAGCAGCTCTTTAACGGGCGCGATCTCAGCGGGTGGAAGCACGTGGACAAGGGTCATATGACAGTGGAAAACGGCCTCATTCAGACGCATGGCGGCATGGGCCTGCTCTACTGGACGGGCGGCAAAATCGGGAATTGCCAGCTAAGAGTTGTATACAAGATGCGGGATCACGACGACAATTCGGGGGTTTACGTCCGTATACCGATCGAGCCCCGTGAGGCGTGGATGCCGGTCAATTACGCATATGAAGTGCAAATCGATAATGAGCCGGAGAAGGGCGGCGAGGACGACTATCATGCCACCGGCTGCCTCTACTCGTTGACGAAGGCCATGGCCCGGCCCGGCAAACCCGGTCCCGAATGGAACACCATGGTGATTACTCTGGATGGTCCTCACACTATTGTCACCGTTAACGGCATCAAAGTGACCGATTACACCGAAGGGCAGCCTGTGCCGCCAAAAAAATTGTGGTTTGAGCCAGACCGCGGACCCCGACCCAATGAAGGCTGGTTCGGACTCCAAAATCACAGCGACCACGATATCGTCTTCTTCAAAGAAGTTGCGATTCGGCAGCTAGGGAAGTAATTGACAGGCGCCTGGCTAAATTGACGAGGATATGGCTTCGAGAAGCGCATCGGCGCGCTCGTCTGTAGCTAGCGGTCCCATAATCCCGATTCGCAAAATCTTGCCCGCTAGCTTTCCAATACCGCCAGCGACATCGATGTTGTAACGGTCGAACAGATGAGCCCGGAGTTGCGCCTCGTCGACTCCTTTTGGCGGATAGACGTTGAGGAGATGCCAAATGCGATTTTCAGGCTGCCGGACGACAGGCTCGAAGCCCAGTTTGGTTAAACCGGCAAGCAGGCGGTGATGTGCCCTGCGGTGTCGTTCCCACCGGTTGCTCAATCCTTCCTCCTCGATGACGGCCAGCCCTTCGCGCAACGCGTAGTAGAGAGTAGCAGAAGGCGTGTGATGATACACATGGTTGGGTCCGAACCAGGCATCGATCATTTTCAAGTCCAGAGCCCATGTGTCGAGCGCTGTCCTGCTCTCAAGCCACTGCCATGCCCGCGGCGACACTGTGACGGGACTCAATCCGGCAGGACAGCTCAACCCTTTTTGTGAACAGCTATAGGCGATATCGACGCCGTTCGTATCGAGTTCAACCGGCATGGCGCCGAGCGAAGTCACGCAGTCCGCAATGACGAAAGCGCCAATCTCCCGAGCAGTTTTCGCGATCGCCAGCGGCGACTGCACAGCACCCGTGGATGTTTCCGCATGAACAAAGGCGACAATTTCAGGCCGGTGCTCGCGGATGAGCTTCTCCGCTTCGTCCGCGTCGAACACCTCGCCCCATTCTTTATCGAACCGGATAACCTCCGCGCCATGGCGCCGTGCCATTTCAGCCTGGCGGTCGGCAAAGAAGCCATTCGCAAACACCGCGAATTTCGTGCCCGGCTTTACAAAGTTCGCAATGGCGGCTTCCATGCCGGAGCTGCCCGTGCCGGTCAGCACAAACGTCTTCTCGTTCTTGGTGCCAAATACGGAACGTAAGCCTGCCTGCACGTCGGCCATGCACTGAAAAAAGAAAGGATCGCGAATCCCTACCACGGGCTGAATCATCGCTCCGTAAACCCGCGGGTCGACATTGGTCGGCCCCGGAGCAAACAGGAAACGGTGCGGAGCGACGTTGGGGTGTCTCTGGGTAGCGGCTTCGGCCATGTCTTCACATTACACGAACCCGAAGCGACTTAGCCGGCAAGCCGTATGGTGGTTGAGGCGTCCGTATTTTCCCAAGCCAAGCTCAATACGACGCTGCCCTTGGAGCTCGGTCGGAGCGTAATTGTGAACTGCTCGACCGGAGAGGAGAGATGCTTCACCTCGAGCGGCGTTCGCCCGAGGTCGTCGGCCTGGTTATAGTCGAAAGCGCCCCATTGGTCCGCCTTCTTATTCACAATTAGCGTCCAGTGATCGCGCCCGGCGATCGTAAACAAGGCATAGCTGCCCTTTGGCACTTTGAGATTGCCGATCATGAGATCGGCATCTGTCGTCAGTTTCGTAGCTTCGTCGGCGCCCAGACGCCAGACCTCGTCGTAGGGAACGAGACTGGTGCCGACCGCCTTCCGGCCTTTCAAATACGGGCGCCCATACGAGATGGTAATGGTTTTCCCGCCAAGGGTCGTCGAAATTGTCTCGTGCGGGCTCTTGCGCGGCCCGCCTTCCTGCTGTGCAACCGCGAACGCGCAAAACGCGATAGCGAGAACCGCAGGACCAAATCGCTTCAACATTTGTGGTAGGCACCTCTCGTTAGATACTCTATCGTCTCGACTCTGAGAACGCCTTTGGCGTGTTAAACTACCGGTTTTACGCCACGTGGGCTCGTAGCTCAGTTGGTTAGAGCGCCTGCTTGACACGCAGGAGGTCGATAGTTCGAATCTATTCGAGCCCACCATCCCCGCCTAAGCTAAGTCCTTGAGACAACTACTGCTTGCAGCAACGGTGTCAACTTTCTGTTTGCAACCCTTTTTCCGCTTGACCCCGTCCGCGATGCCGCTGCGCGCGATGGGAACTTCAACTTGGGTCGGATCCTCGGGACGGCTCTCATCAGCGTACTGACCGCTTTGATCGGCACGGGCGTCGTGTCGATGATCAACCTCTATGCGCGCGTCGGCGCAATTGCGGATTCGGTTACGCGGACGCAGACGCAACTCGACAAGCAGGTTGAGCATGCGGCCGATCGCGAAGAGTATCTTCACCGCGATCGCGAAATTCAACGCGCCCTTGAGCGCATGGCGACGAAGGACGAGCTACGGGACGTGAAGGAGACGCTGCGATCAATTCGGGAGTGGATCGCGCCGCATCGGCGCTAGGTGCGTTTCGCTGACGATGCGGGAGTTGGCCGTCGTCGCAAACGTTCGTCAACGCATTATGACGCCCTCACATGCATGTTATTTGCGCGCTATGATGCTTACGCTGAATGTATGCGGCCATGGGAGTAGGCACGTGACCGGGGGGAATTCGTAATTCATAGCAATGCGGCAGGCGTTGACAGATTGCTTCAGCATGCGGCAGATCCCAAGAAGGGCTCTC
This sequence comes from Bryobacteraceae bacterium, assembly GCA_049585195.1. Lineage (GTDB taxonomy): Bacteria > Acidobacteriota > Terriglobia > Bryobacterales > Bryobacteraceae > KBS-96. The sequence continues at coordinate 30,728 of JBAUZG010000347.1, forward strand.
CTCAAGTGTGCGGGAGTGGTCCCGCTGGTTTCCGCCTCTTATGGGCGGGCTGAAGGGAGCGAGCAGATGCCGAGTGAAAGGGTAACGATGCCTAACATGCTAGGAGCATATGGCAGGTGGGCAGCCGGGGTGATGCAGGATCCCCCGAGGCTGTCCTTCCGGCAGCCGATGTTCACAGATCCAGGAGCCTGGCGGCCAATTGCGCGATCCCAATTTCGGGAAAGACTCATGCAACCCGGCGGCGCGTCCACGCCCGTCGCCGCAGTGCTTCGGCAATTCGAATTCGACGGCTTGTCGATTGAGCACCTACAGTGGCAGTTGCCGTTCGGCCCGCCGACGGAGGCGCTATTTCTCAAACCGGCCGGCTCCAAAGGAAGGTTGCCGGGCATCGTGGGCCTGCATGACCACGGCGGCCAAAAATACTTTGGGATGCAGAAGATTACGCGAGTGTCGAACGACCAGCACCCGGTGATGCGGCGGCATCAGAATCAATATTACGGAGGAGCGGCGTGGGCAAACGAATTGGCCCGGCGCGGCTACGCGGTACTCGTGCACGACACATTCACGTTTGGAAGCCGCCGAATCCGGCTGGGGGATGTGCCGGCGAATATTCGCAACGACCTTGTTGAGGTGAATCCCGATTCCGAGGAGGAGATCCAGCGCTATAACCAGTTCGCGGCAACTCACGAACATGTCATTGCCAAAAGCCTGTTCTGCGCTGGATTGACGTGGCCCGGTGTGTTTGTATTTGACGATCAGCTCGCTCTGGATTATCTGTCGTCGCGCCCGGACGTGGACGCAACCAGGATTGGCTGCGCCGGCCTATCGGGTGGCGGCTTACGCACCGTAATGCTGGCGGGGGCCGACGAGCGCATCCGTTGCTCGTGCTGCGTAGGCATGATGACAACGTGGCGCGACTATCTGCTCAACAAGTCTTATACGCACACCTGGATGGTCTATGTGCCGGGCCTACCGCGGGATCTGGAGTATCCCGAGGTGCTGGGAATATGCGTTCCAAATCCGGTACTAGTGTTGAACAATCGCCAGGACTCGCTGTTCACGATGACGGAGATGCAACGGGCCGACGCGATACTAACGAACGTTTACAAGAAGGCCAATGTGCCGGAGCGTTACCGAGCGAGCTTCTACGACGGGCCGCACAAGTTTGACCGGGAGATGCAGAAAGAAGCCTTCGACTGGTTCGACCGCTGGTTGAAGACCTAACGCGCAAGCGGAAGAGCGCGGAAACCTGCGCTGAGGTCCGTGCAGACGCCCGTGCCGGGAAAATGATTTTGCCTGCCTGTTGCCGTCTTGTTCAACAATGGCGGCATGCCTAAAACAACGCAAGCAAACGGCCTAAAGTGTGTAAAATCACTCCTTCAGGTCGTGATGTTTCCATTTCAAAAGGACAAGGCACTCCAGTCGTCAGACGAGATACTGCTTCTGCTTTTAAAGGTTGAGTGAATGCCGGATGATATTGTCGGTCTTCTTTCGAGCGTCCAGCGCCACGTCCAATCGTGGTTTGCATCTCTTAATGACCGGCCGGTACGTGCGATGGTTACAGCCGATGAGCTGCGAAAAGCTCTCGGTGGTCCTCTTCCTATGGAAGGCACCACGGCAGAAGCTATCGCCGAGTCGCTCGCAGGCGCCGGCATGCGAGGGACAATCGCGTCCGCCGGACCACGATACTTCGGCTTTGTCGTCGGAGGCAGTCTCCCCGTCGCGGTCGGGGCGGATTGGCTTGTATCAGCGTGGGATCAAAACGGCGGCGTCTACGCGCTTTCTCCTCTCGTGTCGGTGGTCGAGCAGATCACGGGGCCCTGGTTGCTAGAACTCGCCGGACTACCTGCAACGATGAGTTTCGGATTCGTGACTGGTTGCCAAATGGCGAACTTCACTGCATTGGCGGCAGCACGCCATCGAGTCCTTAGCGATGTCGGGTGGGACGTTGAGGCCAACGGGCTTTTCGGTGCTCCAGGAATCGACGTATTGGTGGGTGACGAGGCTCATTACACGATAAATATGGCCCTGCGGCTTCTGGGCTTGGGAGCCGGTCGCGTTCGAAGAATCCCGACTGACGAGCAGGGTCGCATGCGTGCCGCTGATCTCTCGAACGTTTTAGAGAATCAACGGGGACCCTGCATTGTGTGTGCACAAATCGGCAACGTGAACACCGGCGCCATCGATCCGATCAGCGAAATCGCACACACTGCAAAAGAGCGCAATGCCTGGCTGCATGTTGATGGTGCGTTCGGTCTCTGGGCAGCAGCATCACCTAACTGGACCAAGCTTCTCGAAGGCGTTCAACTAGCGGATTCCATCGCAACGGACGCGCACAAGTGGCTCAACGTGCCATACGATTGCGGCATCGTTTTTTGCTCGGATGAGAGTGCGCACCGAAGCGCAATGTCGCTGGCCGCCGCCTATATCGTCGCGACCGGTAGCCAGCGGGATCCGCACGAGTTTGTACCTGAGGAATCTCGCCGTGCCAGAGCAATACCAATCTACGCAGCCCTGCGATCTGTTGGTCGGCGTGGGTTCGCCGAAATCGTCGAGCGGAATTGCCGCCAGGCACGCCGCTTTGCCGAGGGACTGCGAGACGCCGGATACGAGGTGCTCAACGAGGTGGTGCTGAACCAAGTTTTGGTGTCCTTTGGTACTCCGGAACAAACCCAGAGCACCATCGCGGCGATTCAAGAGGATGGAACCTGTTGGTGCGGTGGGACCGTTTGGAAAAATCGCACAGCCATGCGCATCAGCGTGAGTAACTGGTCAACGACAGACGAAGACGTGGAGAAAAGCCTCGACGCGATCCTACGCGCTGCCGCAAAAGTCGGCTGCTAGATGCCGGTCGTCTTGGACCTTGTTATGACGAAGTTACGGATGTAGAGCCCACCTGGCGTTCCGTATCTAAATTACACTCTTTGCGGAAGACCCCTTGCCGGCCCAAGGAGTGGCGGATCGCAGATCCCGGCCAGGGCGCCGCGGCACCGTTAGTGCGCAAATCTGTGTTGCGACCGTCAGAAAAAGACGCAGGAATTTTAATGACAAGCCAAATGCGCCGTGTGGCGGGCCGTCAAAGGGAGGCTGGTTCGTGCTCCTGAGTAGTACCCATCCACATCGCTCATCGGCCCGCCTAACTCTTTTTGAAATACACATACAGCACCACTATCACTGCGATCATCCCGCGCAGAAAAACGCCGATAGGAGACCATAGATGGTTTAACAACGTGCTTGCTCTGTCATCGAACATCACACAGCACGGATATTCCATTCTGTTTGCGCTGGCCTTTGCGGAGGCAATCGGTCTTCCCGTGCCTGCGGCTTTGGCTTTGCTCATTGCAGGTGCAAGCAGCGCAAAAGGTCCGCTGCACCTAGGGTTTGTTCTGCTAACATCGTTCCTCGCTCTCGTTCTCGGTGACGCTTTGTTGTTTCTGCTTGGCCGTTGGACGGGCTGGTGGCTGCTCGGCCTCCTATGCAAGCTGTCCTTAAACCCGGACTCATGCATTCTGCGTTCGGCGGAGTCGTTTCTTAGGCACGGACGGACCATGCTCGTGTTGGCAAAGTTCGTGCCCGGGATTAGTGGCCTGGCCCCGCCCCTTGCGGGCAGCATGAATATGCGCTTTCTCCAATTCCTCGCGCTGGACATTGCCGGGGCATCGCTCTATGCCGTTGCTTGGTGCGGCTTGGGATTCCTGTTCAGCGACTTTGTAGCCGCATTGACGAACGGCTACCGGACGGGCGGCCGTATTTTGACGTGGTTTGCCCTATTCGCAGTGGCGGTGTATTTCTCTTATCACGTCTGGCTCTTGCTGAAAGCAACCACGCTTAGCTACGTCCCGCGCGTGTCGGCGTCCGAAGTCGCGCGTCACCTCTACTCAGATCTGCACCGCGATATGGTGGTATACGATGTCCGCAGCCACGGATACTACAGCGATAAAGCTTACCGCGTTAAGGGCTCTTTTCGACTCGAACCGAACACGCTCCTTCAGCAAACAAAAAGCTTGCCTAAGGATAAAGAAATCATCCTATATTGCACATGTCATCGCGAGGCGACCAGTCTGAGTGTGGCGCGCATCTTGCAGCAACAGGGGTTCAGGTCGTCGATAATAAAAGGCGGCCTGCGCGCCTGGAAGAAAGGGGGCTTCCCGCTGGAAGCCGTCCCGCCTGACGATGTTGTCCTGCTCCCAACGTTCTAGGCGGAATCGTGGTACCCGCGCGGCGAAAGCTCGTTGCGCTCCGTGCGGGCTCAAGCCCGGACCCGCGCGCCCTTGCGGGCTGTGCGCCGTTGTGCATCGCTGGGATCAGCGACGGCGGCTCCGGCGGGACGAGAGAGCGGCAGGGCCTAGTTCCGACGACGCAAAGAGGCTGTCCAGCCTCTGACTCGGAAACAGCGCCTGCCTTTACCTGATGGGTCGAGCACCCGTGATCAGGATATCCACGAGTCTCCTGGCGCTTTGCTGCCAGTCCGGGCTGGTCGCGACATTGGCGACGCCGATCAGAGCCCGCAGCAGATCGATCGGATCGAGGTC
>JBAUZG010000348.1:0-1823 GCA_049585195.1 Bryobacteraceae bacterium
CTTCCTGCGTCATTCGGGCATCCGGCCCAATCACGCGGACGAGCGGAAGGTGGTGACGCTGCGCCACTTCGAAGTCGTTCGGATCGTGAGCCGGTGTAATTTTCACGACGCCGGTTCCGAACGTCATATCCACCATGCGATCGGCAATCACCGGTATTTCGCGGCCCGCCACTGGCAATCGGACGGTCTTACCAATCAAGTACCGGTAACGGCTGTCGTCCGGATGCACTGCTACCGCTGTATCGCCAAGCATAGTTTCCGGCCGGGTTGTCGCGAGCACAACGGATTCGGTACTGCCCGTCACGGGATAGCGGATGTGCCATAAATACCCAGGCACAGCCTCGTGAATGGTTTCCAAATCGGATATGGCGGTGTGGCAATCGGGGCACCAGTTCACCATGTAATCGCCACGGTAAATGAGTCCCGCTTCCCACAAACGAACAAACGTTTCCCTGACGGCTCGCGACAGGCCGGGGTCCATCGTAAAGCGCTCGCGCGACCAATCGACGCTCGCGCCTTCCCGCCGCATTTGCACTTTGATCCGGCCGCCGTATTCTTCCTTCCACTTCCAAACTCGCCGTTCAAATTCGTCTCGGCCCAGCCCCACCCGTGTCAGATTCTGTTCAGCGAGCTGTCGCTCCACCACCATTTGTGTCGCGATTCCGGCATGGTCGGTGCCTGGAAGCCACAACGTGTTATCGCCCTTCATCCGATGCCAGCGAACGGTGGCGTCCATCACGGCATGTTCGAGCATGTGCCCGATATGCAGCGATCCGGTCACGTTCGGAGGTGGAATGACCAGCGAAAATACGGGACGACCGGGTTCGATGTTGGCGCGATATAAGGAGTTATCGATCCACCACTCGGCCCAATGGGGCTCAAAGCGCTGTGGCTCGTAGACCTTTTCAAATTCCATCCGGAATCTTCAGCGTATCATTCGCAGAGTGTTAATCTGCCGCTGAATCTTGCTCTTGGGAGTCGCCAGTCGTGGCGACGAACCGGCCTAGCGGCCGGCTTATAGACCTCTTTCCGCTCGGTCCCACATCTGGGACAAAGTGGCCTAAGCGGCTTGCTTTTCGGGCATCAGACAGGCATTGCCGAGCGCCTTAGCTTTCAAAGCCTCGTAGCAGCAGCCACAAATCGCCCTGCCCGGAACGCAGTAGGAAGGGACTTCCCAAGCCTGCGGGACGACCGTCGCCTTGTGCGTGCACCTAACGCCTCCCGGCACGAGCATAGGACACCGTTCGTTGGTCATTCGGGCTTTCTCATTGCAAGCAAACACGTTTTTATCTCCCTATTGCCCTATCGGCAGTAGATTCACAGAAGTTGAGGCGCAACCGCCCCATAAGTCTCCACCGAATCGCCACATTTCGGGAAGTACGTACCGATTTAGGACTTGAAAACTGTCACTTCCCTTTCGTGTGGGTACCGCCAGTACCAGCGCCTCGGCACCGAAGTCCTGCCGTTCGCTAAAGATTGCTTTGCGCTGATACGCTGTGGACATGCCTAACCTGTTGCACGTTTTTGGCCAAAGCGTCTACCACGGTCCGGGCATCCGCAACTCTATCGCGCTCACCTTCGACGATGGTCCAAGCGAAGCAACTCTTCGCCTCCTCGATTACCTGGCCCAGCAATCTGTCCAGGCGACATTTTTTCAATGCGGAATGAACATCCTGCGGCATCCAGCTATCGCACGAACTGTAAATGAAGCCGGCCACGAAATCGGAAACCACACGTTCTCCCATCCGCGGCTATGCCCTTGGCCAAGGCAGAAGCCCTTCCTAAAGAGCGCATCGTTCATTCACAACGAGTTCTCGCAGACC
>JBAUZG010000349.1:0-30981 GCA_049585195.1 Bryobacteraceae bacterium
AACGTAGTGCGGGAGCGGACTATAAATGCCGCGACCAGTGCGCCAAAAGTCATCGTGACGAACGCCAACGCCGCCAGCATGCCGATCGCATAAATGCCGTTCAGTTGCCGCTCCCGATTGTGCGCTATCGGATCAATCGCCAGTGCCATGCCATCCCTCTAAATGCAATACTCAAGTATTCGTGCTACAACGGAAAGCTAAACCTATGCCGCGAGCTCTTGCCTCCATTGTTGCTCTTTTCGTAATTTGCGCCGCTCTAAGCGCTGCCGACGATTCCAAATTGAATGGCGGATTTCGGCGGCCTCCTCAAGATGGCTGGATCTTTGTCCACCTAGAGGGCAGCCCCGCGGCGATTGGCTACCAGCACGGCTATCTGCTCGCGTCTGAAATCGAGGATAACAAGAAGGCGATTGAGCTAAGCACGACTCACGATACGAGCAAAAGCTGGGCGGATCTTCGCGACATCGCGCAAAAGGTCTACTGGCCTCGCGTGCCCGCCGAGTACAGGGAAGAGATCGAAGGCATTGCCGAAGGGCTCAGGGCTCGCGGCGTCAATCTCGATGTCGTCGACCTCGTCGCGATGAACGGCTACATGGAGTTTGACTACTATTTGAACGAGATGAAGCGCCGCGCGGGGCAACCGCCGGGAAAGAGCGTTGGCGAACACTGCAGCGCCTTCATCGCCACGGGATCCTATACGAAAGACGGAAAAATCGTCATCGGCCACAACAATTGGACCGATTATTTGACCGCCACTCGGTGGAACGTCATCTTCGATATTGTCCCGGCTCGAGGACACCACATTCTGATGGATGGCATGCCAGGCCTCATTCATAGCGGTGACGATTTCGGTATCAATGACTCGGGGCTAATGATTACCGAAACCACGATCTCCAACTTTCATGGCTTCGACGAGAACGCGATTCCCGAATTTGTCAGGGCGCGAAAGGCGATGCAGTATTCGGAATCGATCGACGATTTCGCCCGCATCATGAAAGACGGCAATAACGGCGGTTATGCCAACACGTGGCTGGTGGGCGACAGGAAAACTAACGAGATCGCCCGATTGGAATTGGGATTGAAATACGTTACGTTCGACAAGACGAAAGACGGCTATTTCGTTGGATCAAATTTTCCAATTAATCCCAAATTGGCTCAGGAAGAGACCGATTACCCGGTCAACGACCCGAATACGCCGAATGCCTGCCGTCATCGCCGGTGGGATCAATTGATGGCGGAATATAAGGGTAAAATCGACATTGCGGCCGGCAAGAAATTTGAGACCGACCATTACGACGTAGTAACGCATGAGATCGATCCGAACGAGCGGACCCTTTGCGGCCACAACGACAGATCGAGCCGGGGGCTGCCGGGATGGCAACCTGCTTACGCGCCGGCAGGCGTAGCAGAGGCGAAAGTAGCCGACAGCGAGATGGCGTCCCGAATGGCTTTCGTAGCAGGCATGGGCCACCCGTGCGGAGTCGAATTCCACGCTGCCGAACATTTAAGACTTCATCCCGAGTTTGCCTGGCAAGCGCCGGAGCTCCGGGACTTGAAAGCGAATCCGTGGACCGAAGTGCAAGCGGCCTCGATGCTGAAAGCGGTACGCAACGCGGGAACGAAGTAACCCAGGATGCCACTCACATGGGACCTTTCGGACCACAAACGCGATTTGCTGTGCTGGTAAGTCGTGGCTACAAACCGCTTTTTCCCTGTTATACTGAGGGCGTATAGTTGCTCGGATCGGATTTGTTCCCACAGAGGCTAGGGATAGCTTGATCGTTTCTACACGCAGGACGGGAGAACCAGCTTGAAGCGCGCCGGATCTGATGATTCCCTCCGTTGTTCTTTCTGCCATAAAAGCCAGGATGTAGTCGGTAAGCTTATTTCATCGCCCAGTGACTACCCTCGCGCCTACATTTGTGACGAATGCATAGCAGTTTGCAATTCGATTATTGAAGACGACAAGCAGGAGCAGAGCTATGGAACGCCGGGAAAGCTCCCTCGTCCGCTCGAATTGAAGGAATATCTCGATCAGTACGTGATCGGCCAGGACGCTACCAAGAAGAAGCTCGCTGTCGCGGTTTACAACCACTACAAACGTATTCAGATGAATAAGCAGCGAGGAAGCGAGGTCGAGCTGTCGAAGTCGAACATACTGCTGATCGGCCCAACCGGCACGGGTAAGACGCTCCTCGCCCAGACCCTTGCCCGCATTCTGGACGTTCCATTCGCGATCGTTGACGCCACTACGCTTACGGAAGCTGGATACGTTGGCGAGGATGTGGAGAACATTATTCTGCGGTTGCTCCAGAACTCCGATTGGGATGTTCAACGCTGTCAAACGGGCATCATCTATATCGACGAAATAGATAAGATCGGCCGCAAAGACGAGAATCCCTCGATTACTCGCGATGTTTCCGGTGAGGGCGTGCAGCAAGCGCTGCTCAAAATCCTGGAAGGCACGGTGGCGAATGTGCCTCCGCAGGGAGGACGCAAGCATCCTCACCAGGAGTTCACGCCAGTCGATACAACCAACATTCTGTTTATCTGTGGCGGCGCTTTCGTCGGTCTGGAAAAGACGATCGCGCGGCGATCGGGAACGCGGGCCATAGGGTTTACGACCCCGGAAGATCAGAAAGAAAGTAAGGCGAGAGCGGGCGCTTCGGCGCGGCGGGATATCGACCTGCTCGCGCAGGTGCAGCCCATCGACCTGATTAAGTATGGTTTTATCCCGGAGTTCATTGGCCGGTTACCTGTTGTGGCGGTGCTCGAAGACCTATCCCGCGATGCCCTGGTGCAGATACTTACCAAGCCGAAAAATGCGATTATCCGGCAGTATCAGCGCTTGTTCGAGTTCGAGAATGTTAGACTGAAGTTTAGCGACGATGCCCTGGAAGCCGTGGCCGGTCTGGCCATGGAGAGGAAAGTAGGCGCCCGAGGCTTGCGCATGATCCTGGAAGATCTCATGCTCGACCTCATGTACTATCTCCCTACGTTTAAGAAAGCCCGGGAATTCGTCGTCACGAAGGAGATGGTTCTCTCGCAAAAGATCAACATGGCGGTTTTGGAGAAGGCGGGCTGAGGAAACCTCCCCGGCCACGGATTTCCCTGCTAGAATTGCCTTTCGCAGTATAGATCTTTTCGAAATCTGAGTCTCTGCCCGCCCCAGGGCCGAACTTATTCAACCCAGATGGTCACGACAAAAGATAAATCAGACACAAAGCGTCTCCCCATGATGCCTATCCGGGACGTGGTCATATTTCCGTATATGATGACCCCGTTCGTAGTGGGACGCGAGTCGAGTGTCCGCGCGCTAGAAGAGGCGCTGGCCGGCGACAGAAAGATTTTTCTGGCGACTCAACACGATGCAACGATCGACGAGCCGCGGCCCGACGAAATCTACAATGTCGGCACGATTGCCAACATTGTTCAGAATCTGAAGCTGCCGGACGGCAATATCAAAGTGCTGGTGGAGGGCGTCGAACGCGGCAAGGTCGTCTCGGTGACTGAAGACGAAGGCTTTTTCCGGGCGGTGGTCCGCACTTCCACTTATCGTGTGGAACAGGGCAGCCAGCTTGAGGCTCTGGTTGGCCGCGTCACTACTCTTTTCGAACAATACGTCAAGCTTAGCCAGAACCTGAATTACGAAACGATGATCGCCGCCATCCGGGTGGACGATCCCGGAAAGCTTGCTGATACCGTTGGCGCGAACCTTCAACTCACGATTGAGGAGAAACAGGAACTGCTCGAGATTTTCGAGCCGATCGACCGCCTGACGCGTGTGGCCGAGCTGCTCGACATCGAAATCGAAAAGCTGAATGTCGACCGCACCATTCAGGGCCGCGTAAAGCGGCAGATGGAGCGCGCTCAAAAAGAATACTATCTGAATGAAAAGATCAAGGCCATTCAGAAGGAACTCGGGCGCGGCGAAAAGAGCGAGTTCGATGAGTTAAAAAAGAAAATCGAAACTGCAGGCATGTCCAAGGATGCCCTCGATAAGGCAATGGCCGAGTTGAAACGCCTCGAAGCCATGCCGCCCATGTCGGCCGAATCCACTGTCTCGCGCAACTACCTCGACTGGCTGCTGGCGGTGCCGTGGAAGAAGAAGACCAAGGAAATTCGCGATCTGAAGTTTGCGCGCGAGATCCTCGAGGGAGATCATTACGGCCTAGAAAAGATCAAAGAGCGTATTCTCGAGTTTCTAGCCGTGCGTCGGCTCGTACAGAGCCCCAAAGGGTCGATTCTCTGCTTTGTGGGTGCTCCGGGCGTGGGGAAAACGTCGCTTGGCATGTCGATCGCCAAGGCCACCGGACGCAAATTCGTTCGTCTTTCCCTTGGCGGCGTGCGTGATGAAGCTGAGGTTCGGGGCCATCGCCGAACTTATATCGGCGCGCTTCCGGGCCAGCTGATCCAGATGATGAAGAAGGCTGGAACCAAGAATCCGGTCATTATGCTGGACGAAGTGGACAAAATGTCGATGGATTTCCGCGGAGATCCTTCGGCCGCCCTGCTCGAGGTTCTTGATCCGGAACAGAATTACATGTTCATGGATCACTACCTGGACGTCGAATACGACCTCAGCCAAGTTTTCTTCATTGCCACGGCGAACGTGCTACATACTATTCCGCCCGCGCTGCAGGATCGTATGGAAGTCATACGGCTCTCAGGTTACACGGAATTTGAAAAGCTTGAAATTGCGAAACGCTTTCTCGTTTCCAAGCAACTAAAAGACACCGGCGTCCCCACTGACATCCTGGAATTTACAACGGAGGGCTTGCAGACCCTGATTCAGTCGTACACGCGGGAAGCGGGCGTCAGGAACCTCGAGCGCGAGGTGGGAAATGTCTGCCGGAAGATTGCCCGTAAACTGGTCGAAGCGCAGTCGGATGGAAACGAAGTTCCCGTTGCAGCCGGAACACAGGAGGTGATCGAGGAAGAAGCGACACCCGCCGACGACAAGCCAAAGAAAGGCAAAAAGGCGAAAAAAGAAGAACCGCCAGTTCTGGTTCCGATCGATAAGGTGACGGTAGACCGGAACAAAGTCACGGAGCTTTTGGGGCCGGCCCGATTCCGAGATCTCGAGACGGAGAAAAAGAACGAAGTCGGCGTCACTACAGGTCTCGCTTGGACGGAGATGGGGGGCTCCATTCTGACTACGGAAGCCACAGCAATGGAGGGTCGCGGCAAAATGACCACCACGGGCAAGCTGGGCGATGTGATGCAGGAATCGGCCCAGGCGGCGATGAGTTATGTGCGTTCCCGCGCCCAATATCTGGGATTACCGAAGGATTTCTATCGTCATCTCGACCTTCACGTCCACGTGCCGGAGGGCGCGATCCCGAAGGATGGGCCGTCGGCTGGCATCACAATTGCGACCAGTATTTCGAGCGCCTTAACAGGCATTCCGGTACGTGGTGAGATCGCCATGACTGGAGAAATCACCGTGCGAGGGCGCGTATTGCCGATCGGCGGCTTGAAAGAGAAGCTGCTGGCTGCGCACCGCCAGGGATATTTCGAAGTAATTCTGCCGAAGGATAACGAAAAGGATCTTGCCGATATTCCAGAGAATATCCGGCAGGAGATGAGATTGCAGTTCGTCTCCAGTATGGATGAGGTGTTAAAGTTGGCTTTGGAGCGCGATCTCGCGGCTCTCCCAGTTACTCAGCCTCCGACAGCAGTCGAGCTTACGTCTCGTCCTACCGAGGAGAATATTACGCATTAGGCCCGGATTCTGGTCCATCGAAATGCTACCCGACGGTGGACAATGCCGGAAACTAAAACGGATACGGAGCCTAAGTATTTAATCAGCGCCGTCGATCCGCGGCAGTTTCCGCCGGAAGGCGCCGGGCAGAGGGGGACGATCGAGATTGCATTTCTCGGCCGTAGCAACGTTGGAAAATCAAGTCTGCTGAATACTCTGGTTCGCAGACAGGAGTTGGCTTTTACGAGTTCACGGCCCGGCTGTACGCAGATGATCAATTTCTACTGCGTAGAACCTGGACTGCGATTCGTCGACCTGCCCGGTTATGGTTTTGCAAGGGTACCGCCAGCCGAGAAGGAGAAGTGGAGGAAGTTGATCGAAGCGTATCTGCTCGAGCGGCAGAACCTTGGGTTGTGCTTCCTTTTATTGGATGCCCGCAGAGGGTGGATGGACATGGACCTGGAACTCAAGTCATGGCTCGAGTTCCGTAATCGTCGATACCAGGTGATTGTCACCAAGGTCGACAAGTTCAAAAGCAACAATCAGCAAACAGTGGAACTGGCCCGGATTCAAAAAGAAGTACCCGATCAGGCGCTGGTTCCTTTCTCGGCCTTGGACGGCCGGGGAGTGAGGGAAATTTGGCAAATCATCTCGAAAATCAGGAACAGGATGTAATCCTCGCGGCTACCACCGAAGGTACGCCCACTGATAGCACTGCCGACGAAGCTTCGGCGAAGCAGCCGGAGAACGGAATCAATAAACCGGCCGATGTAAAGGAGGCCGTTGCTACCGAGAATAAGCCGGAACGCCATGGCCGGACGAGATCGCATGGCGATGTCGGCCGGCACAGGGCATCTGGCCCGGGCGAAAACAGGAATCCGGCAGAAGCAAAGGCCGAAAACCGCATCGCCGAGGCACCGCGCCCAGCGCAGATGCCAGGGGAAGAAGTTGCCGCGGCCGCAACCACAGCACCCGTTGCTCCGGCGGAAGAGGGCGGCAAGCGCTTGCGGCACTCGCTCGGCAACACGGGACAGCAGAAGAATGGCACGCCGACCCTGGATCTGGTCGAGCTGAAGGATATGAGTATCCTGCGGCTGAACCAGATCGCGAAGGACCTGGCCGTGCCGGGCGCCGCCGGATTGCGGAAGCAGGAGCTGATCTTCAAGATCCTGCAGACCCAAGCCGAGAAGAGCGGGCTGATATTCTCGGAAGGCGTTCTCGAATGCCTGCCCGACGGATTCGGCTTCTTGCGCGCGCCCGAATACAACTATCTGCCCGGACCGGACGACGTGTATGTCTCGCCTTCCCAAATCCGGCGATTCGATCTGCGCACAGGCGATACGGTTTCAGGACAGATCCGTCCGCCCAAAGAAGGCGAGCGGTATTTCGCCCTGATTAAAGTTGACGCGATCAACTTTGAGCCGCCCGAGGAAGCGCGCAATAAGATCTTCTTCGATAATTTGACGCCGCTGTATCCGCACGGCCGCATCAAGATGGAAACGGTGAAGGATAACTTTTCCGGTCGCGTGATGGATCTTCTTACGCCGGTCGGCAAAGGTCAGCGCGGATTGATTGTCGCTCCGCCTCGCACCGGCAAAACAATGCTGCTGCAAAGCATTGCAAATTCTGTTACAACCAACCATCCGGAAATTAATTTGATCGTTCTGTTGATCGACGAGCGCCCGGAAGAAGTAACCGATATGCAGCGATCGGTCAAGGGCGAAGTCATCAGCTCCACTTTTGACGAACCCGCCGCGCGTCACGTTCAGGTGGCCGAAATGGTGATCGAAAAAGCGAAGCGCCTGGTCGAGCACAAACGTGACGTCGTCATTCTGCTCGATTCCATCACGCGGCTAGCTCGCGCTTATAACACCGTGGTTCCTCCTTCGGGTAAAGTGCTCTCGGGCGGCGTAGACTCGAACGCTTTACAGCGGCCCAAACGCTTCTTTGGCGCGGCGCGGAATATTGAAGAAGGCGGCTCGCTCACCATTGTCGCCACGGCTCTGGTCGATACAGGAAGCCGTATGGACGATGTGATCTTCGAAGAATTCAAGGGCACCGGCAACATGGAAATCCATCTCGACCGGAAGCTGGTCGACAAGCGCGTCTTCCCGGCTATCGACATCAACCGTAGCGGAACGCGCAAAGAAGAACTGTTGATGCCCCGCGAAGAGCTAAACCGCGTTTGGGTTCTGCGCAAAGTTCTGAATCCGTTATCGCCCGTCGAATCGATGGAGCTTCTCATCGACAAGCTTTCGAAGACCAGAAGCAATGCCGAGTTCCTGGCCGCTATGAGCGGCTAAAATCGGTAGTGGCTCGGGCGAGGCAGGCCTCGCCCCTACAACAGCATGGGCCGCATCCGTGTCCTTTCCGACAACGTTGCCAATAAAATTGCCGCGGGTGAAGTAGTCGAGCGGCCTGCTTCCGTAGTAAAGGAACTGCTCGAGAATTCGCTCGATGCGGACGCAACAGAGGTGCGGATCGACGCCGAATCGGCGGGGCGGCGGCTGCTTCGCATCGCCGACAATGGCAGCGGAATGATTCGCGATGACGCTCTGCTTGCTTTCGAGCGCCATGCAACCAGCAAGCTGAGCGATGTAAAAGATCTGCTTGCCATCGAGACTCTTGGCTTTCGCGGTGAAGCCCTTCCGTCGATTGCCTCGGTGAGCCGTTTGCTCCTCGAGACGCGCTCGAACGAAGAGCAGACGGGTACAGCTGTTGAAATCGCCGGCGGAAAGCTGTCGCGCTGCGACGAAATAGCCCGTCAGGCTGGCACCACCATCACCGTTCGCGATCTCTTTTATAACGTGCCGGCTCGCAAAAATTTCTTGCGGTCCGATCCGACGGAGCTCGCGCATATCGGCTCGCTCGTCACTCATTACAGCCTCGCTCATCCAGGCAAGCGTTTTGAGCTGTATCATGAGGGCCGCGAGCTGTTACACGTAACTCCGGTGGATAGCATACAGGAACGCGCTTTTCAGGTCTTCGGAGCCGGGACCATGGACGATCTTGTCAATCTGGGAAGCCGGAAGGCAGAGCTCAGGTTGCCACCTCCCTATGTGCCGCCTCATGCGGCCCACTCATCCATGACCGAAACTGAGCCAGAATTGAGTAACTTCTGTCTACAAGGTCTCATATCCGGTCCGCACGTTCAAAAATTGAATCGGAATTCCATTTTCCTTTTCGTAAATGGGCGGTTGATTCGCGACAAGTTACTTCTGCATGCTATCTCTGCGGCATTTCATAATTTGATTCCTCCCGCGTGTTATCCGTTCGCCCTTCTGTTCCTTTCCTGTGACGCATCGGAGGTAGATGTGAATGTTCATCCCTCGAAGACCGAGGTGCGCTTTCGGCATGGCTCGTTCGTGCATGATTTCGTCCGTGATACTATTCGCGAAATTCTCAATAGCCGTCGGCCCGCCTCGAGTCTTCCCGTCTCTGCGACGTCGCCACTTCCGTTTGCTTCTTCGGAAAGTCAACCCATGCACCGGCCGTTTGTAGCACAAGGTGCGGCGGCGCTTCCCTTCTCCGAATTCTCACAAATGCTCGACAGCCAACCTGTGGATCTTCCGTCGGAGCTGAATCTCGACGCTCTGCCTGCCGGTAACGGCCCCTTCGAAAAAGAGATCCCCGAGATTAGTTTGCCGGGCGTGCAACCCGTGGCCCGCGCCTCGCACAACCAAACGGAAATCGAAGCCGTTGCGTCGCCTGAGTCTGTAGCGAGACGAGTACCCGATACTCACATCGCTCTAAACCATCTGCCTCCCGAATGGGAGCGGGTCGATAATCTGTCCGCCTTATCCGATCTTCATCCGCTCGGACAATTGCACGAGAGCTTCATCATTGCTGCAGGACGTGACGGACTATGGATCGTCGACCAGCACGTAGCGCACGAACGGATTCTGTTCGAAAAAGTGTTACGGCAGCGCGCTTCCGGAAGGATCGAACTACAGCAGTTACTCATGCCGATTGTCTTGAGCCTGACCGTTGCGCAGCAGTTCGAATATGAGCGGGTTGGCGATGAATTGAACGCCTCGGGATTCGAAACCGAGACGTTCGGGCAACGGACGATAGCGGTGAAAGCAGCGCCGGCAGAGCTGAACACGTGTGCGATTGAGCAAGTTATCTTCGAGATACTCGAAACTGCCGAACGCGAGCTACGCCATGCGTCACTCGACGATATCCGGCGCGGCATCGCCGCAACCATTGCCTGCCGTGCGGCCATTAAAGTAAATACTAAGCTCGAGCCGGCAAAGATCGAGTACTTATTAAGAGCCCTTTCGCAGTGCGAGTACCCCATGACATGTCCGCACGGCCGTCCGATTGCCCTTCGGTATAGCACGAGAGACATCCTGCGAAGCTTTCACCGCATTTAGTTGCCCAAAAAAACTAAATTCTCCCTCTTCACATCCTCTAAACACCCTTATATAATTCTTCGCAGACTGACACGGGCTCATTCTCAAGAGACGGTCAGGGGGGAAGCGCCTTAAAGAGCAGGCGCTGACAAGTCGCCCATGAAGAGGTGGCGGAAAGGGTC
The DNA here is from genome assembly GCA_049585195.1 of Bryobacteraceae bacterium. Classification (GTDB taxonomy): domain Bacteria; phylum Acidobacteriota; class Terriglobia; order Bryobacterales; family Bryobacteraceae; genus KBS-96. The sequence goes on from JBAUZG010000349.1 coordinate 10,242, forward strand.
TATGAGGACTTTGACGCGTGCGTCAGTGTTAGTTGTGTGTTTTCTCGCCTGTTCAACAACATCGTTGTATGCACAGGCAACAGCGACAATCGTTGGGACGATTACAGATCCGTCTGGAGCAGTAGTAGCCGGAGGACAAGTGTCAATTACCGACACCAAAACCGGCCAGACACGCACTGTAACCACTAATTCGGCCGGCAGCTTTCAGGCGGCGGATCTGGAAGTAGGAAGTTACTCAGTCGCGATCACCGCGCCCGGTTTCAAGAAGTATGAGCAAACAGGTATTGTCCTGAATGTGAACGATACGATTCGCGTCGATGCGACGCTTCAGGTTGGCCAAGCCACGGAAAGCGTTACTGTTGCAGCCGATGCGGTCCAGGTGCAATCGGACACGAACGAACAAAGCAACTTGATTAGCGGCTTGCAGGTCACACAGCTTGCGCTCAACGGCCGCAACATCACGCAGCTCGCCAGCATCGGTACTGGAGTTTCGGCGGACTCGCTCGATTTTTCAACACCCTCTCCGCTGCTGGTTGACGCCACGCTCAGCTTTAACGGCCAGCGGCCAGACCACAACCTGTGGCTAGTCGATGGCGGCGAGAACTACGACCGCGGCGGCGGCGGCGGCATATCAACTCTTCCTTCGGCGGACGCCATCAGCGAGTTTAAGGCCTTGACGAGTAACTACAGCGCCGATTTCGGTCAGGCTTCCGGCGGCACGATGACGATCATCATCAAAAGCGGAACCAAGGATTTTCACGGAACGCTGTGGGAGTTCGTAAGGAACGACGATTTCGACGCGAATACGTTTTTCGCAAATCAGAGCGGTACTCCAAAACCCGAACTGCGGTTGAATACATTCGGTTACAACCTGGGCGGCCCGATATTCTTTCCGCACGTTTACAACCGCGACCGCAACAGGACGTTCTTCTTCTGGAACCAGGAGTGGCGGCGGCTGATCCAGGGAAGCCAAAGCAGCGTTTCTCCGGCCTTCCCGGAATCGTGGCGAACGGGCGACTTCAGCTCGCTTCTGCCGGGTTCCGTCATCAAAGATCCGAAGACCGGCCAGCCATTTGCCGGAAATATCATACCGACGAGCCGCCTCGATCCTAACGCGCAGGTGTTTCTGAATACCGGCGCGTTCCCGCTGCCAAACGCCGCCGGAAACAATTACACCTCCGCCCCCGCTGTTCCCACAAACGTTCGCGAAGAGATTCTTCGCATTGATCATCAGATCACAGACAAGATCTCGTTGATGGGCCATTTCATCGACGATCTGACCAACGAGACGAACCCCGTCTCCCTGTGGAGCAGCGATACCTACCCGACAATTCAAACCTTGATCAAGAGTCCCTCCTATGCGGCCGTTCTGCACATGACCTGGACTATCAGCCCGACGGTTGTGAACGAACTGGCCTATAACTACAATGGCAATCGCATCATTCTGAATCCGAGCGGTATCTACAAGAAACCTGCGGGGTGGGATGTTCCTCAGTATTTTGGGAACAACAACGACGATCGCCTGCCTACTATCAGCATTGGCGGCAATTACGGCGTGAACTACGACCCTGGATCCTGGCCCTGGTACAACAGCTTCGACAGCAACCAGGTTCGAGACGATGTTTCCTGGACGAATGGCAACCACAATTTTAAATTTGGCGGTACATTCATGCGAACCCGCAAGAACCAGGACATTTTCGGAGACACTCAGGGAGACTTCAACTTCAATGGCAACGCATCGGGCAACGCCTTTGCCGATTTTCTGCTCGGTTATGCCAGCAGCTACAGCGAACTGGCGATTCAGGATAACGTTCACATTCGCAATACGACGTTCGGAGGTTACTTTGAAGACAATTGGCGCGCTTCAGGCCGGCTGACTTTGAATCTAGGCGTTCGATGGGAAGGCGTTCCGCATGCTTATGATGTGCTGAATCGTCTCTCGAATTTTGTTCCAACGATGTACAACTACGCCAACGCGCCGGAATTCAATTCGGATGGCAGCATGAATCCGAACGGCCCTGGTTTTACCAAGGTTCCCGGTATCGCGCTCTCCACTGTTCCGTTTTATTTGAACGGAATCGGTATTTCCGGTCTGGGGGGTTATCCGCGCAGCATCGTTCAAAATCACTGGAATAACTGGGGGCCGAGAGTGGGATTCGCACTCGATCTGCTCGGCAACAGCAAGACCATCGTCCGAGGCGGTTTCGGCATGTTCTACGAACGCATCCAAGGAAACGATGTCTACAACATGGGGCCGAATCCGCCGTTTTCGTACGATCCAAGCGCAAACAACGTCTATCTGTCTAACCCGTCTACAAATTACCTGACGAATCAGACGGCTGGTTTACCGTTCTACCCCGCTGGACTCACGACGCTCGCGTATTCCGATTACAAACTGCCGACGAGCATGCAGTGGAGCTTCGGCATTCAGCAGCAGCTTGCCAGAAGCGCTGTACTGTCGGTGAGCTATGTAGGCGACGGCAACTATCATCAGCCAGACGTACGGAACATCAACACCGTGCCGCTGGACGATCCTAATCGCGCTGCTATAGCCGCCGGTACCTTCAACAACCCGAATGAGCAGCGGATTTACCCCGGATTCGCGGATATCGACATGACCGAAGCGTCAACGGGCTCAAATTATAACTCGCTGCAGATCGGATATCGCATGGAGGCAACCAAAGGCCTCACGCTCCAGGGCTCCTACACGTGGTCGCACGAACTCGACTACACGACTGGGGACCTGAACGCGCTGTCGGATCCCTTCAACCGCCGCTTCGACTATGGCTCTGGCCAGTACGACCGCCGGCAGATTCTTACTTTCAACTATGTCTACGACCTGCCGTTTTTCCGCAGCACGGATCATCCGTTTGTGCATAGCGCTCTCGGCGGCTGGCAATTATCGGGCATCACCACATTCGAATCGGGTACGCCACTTACGCCCACCTATTCCGATTCAGGCACACAGCTTGGTCTGAATGGCGGGGACACAACCGCCCGGCCCGATGTAGTGGGCACGCTCACCTACCCGAAAACCGTCGCGCAATGGTTCAATCCCGGCATCTACACTGCCGCGCCTCTGCTTTCATTTGGTGACGCCTCAAGAGGCAGCATCGTCGGCCCTGGCCGCAATAACTGGAACCTTTCGCTGTTCAAGAGCTTCGCCCTACCGTTCATTCGAGAGGGCGCCCGGCTCGAGTTCCGCGGCGAAACATTCAATACCTTTAACCACACGCAGTTTAACACCGTGAATACGAGTTTTGGAAACCAGCTTTTTGGCCAGGTGACCTCAACCTGGGATCCGAGAATTATCCAACTCGGCCTGAAGCTGCTGTTCTAATCGCCAGCCTTTCGACAAAGTGCGCCGCGACGCTGCGTTTGTAGCGCCGCGGCTCGTATGCTGTAAGAGAGGTATCGGAAGTCTGTTGCGTCGGTGCTTGCTCCTAATGGGCGTTTTGGTGTGCGCGTTCCGCCTGTGCGCCCAGCTTCCTCCAGACATTGCGCAGGCTCAAGAACTCGACCGGCAGGGCAAATATTCCGAAGGCGCCAAGGCATGGCGTGAAGCCATCGAACGCGACCCAAAAGATGCCGGAGCGCTCGCAAGCCTGGGCGTGGATCTCTCGCGCTCTGGAAACTATGCAGAGGCCGCCAGCGCCTACCGCCGCGCACTCGCCATCGATCCGAAACTGCCCGGCATCCAAATGAATCTCGGCCTGGCCGAATTCAAGCAAGGCCATTTCAAAGCTGCCGTTCCTCCGCTCAAAGCCGCGCTCGGCGGTAACCCGGAGAGCGCGCAGATTCGCATCCTCCTCGGAATGTGCTCTTATGCCGAGCGCGATTATGCGAGCGCAGTCCGTTATCTCGATCCTATTGTCTCGGCCGATCCTAGAAATTCCGAATTACGGCTGGTGCTGGCTCAAAGCTGCTTGTGGTCGAACCAATATCAACGCGCGTTCGAACAATTTCAGGCCCTGCTCCGTGATAATCCCGATTCGCCCGCAGTTCACCTGTTAACGGCCGAAGCGCTCGACGGACTCGACCGCGAAGGCGAGGCAATTGCCGAATTACAGGCTGTAACTAAGGCGTCGCCAAAAGAGCCGGGCGCGCACTTCGCCCTTGGCTTCGAGTATTGGAAACAGCGCCAGTACGATCGCGCCGCGGAGTGCTTCCGCCAGGAATTGGCCAACGATCCCGACCATCCTCAGTCAAACGCCTATCTCGGCGATATCTACGCTCGCGAGAATTTGTTCGCACAGGCTTCACCTCTCCTTAAAAAAGCCGTTCGCCTCGAGCCCGATCTCCGCATCGCCCACTTCGATCTCGGTCTCCTTTACGAGAATGAAAAGCGGAGCGATCAGGCGATTGTGGAATTCCAGACTGCAGTGAAACTCGATCCTTCGCGCGCCGATGCCTACTATAGGCTGGCAAAGATCTATCAGAGCTTGGGGCGCAAGCAGGAAGCGATGGCCGAATACGCCAAAGTGAATCACCTTCACCAGCAATCGGCAAACGAACTGTTGCACAAGGTGTCGGGCGCTCCGCCCGCCCTTACCACCCGCTAACATCTGTCGCTTGCCCCTTGTCGCCAAATCGGTTGCTCATGCGTGCGGTTCTATAAGTTCCGCCCAGAAACGCGGGCCGATCTGGCAGTCACCGGCAAATTGGCGGTGTGCCTCCTGAGGCTAGGAATCGAAACAGGCACAGTAGGTAGATGATGAAGCCGACCCCGACCGGTACCCAACCGGTGTCCCAAGAACCGCCCAATCTCCGCGACCCGCCATAAACCAAAGACGGTATCAGCGCTTCGAAAACACAAGGAACAAGGAGTGTAAGAATCAGCCCCCGGATCCACGGCATGACTCAGTTCCGTTTACAGTCACCAAGGATATGGAAGCGTGGGGGAACCGGCGCACCGCAGAAACAGCACTACAACTTCAATAACGTCCGCAGCCGCTTCGTCTGAATTCTGCTGACCGGAATCTCGGTTTGGCGTTTATCGTCCATCTTTAGCTGGAAGCTGGACTTGAACCAGGGAATTACCTCCCGTATGCGGTTAATGTTCACGAGAAACGAGCGATGCACCCGCCAGAAGACATCAGGGTCCAGATTGGATTGCAACTCCTCGATGGTGCGGTAGTTTAGCTGGCCCTCCGTATGCGTGGTGACAACTGTAATCAACCCGTCGTCAATGGTCGCGTAGATTACGTCGTTCGCGTCTACTACGAGATTGCGAGGGCCGCTACGCACCAGAAGCTTAGTTCGCTGCGCGACTGGCATTCGCGCTTCCGCCGCTGCCTTCACTTCAGCGGTATTCTTGGTTTCAACTACTTTCGAGGCCCTTTCAATCGTCAGCGCCAGGCGGTCCTTCTCGACAGGCTTCAATAGGTAATCAATTGCTTCCAACCGGAAAGCCTCAACTGCGTACTGATCGAACGCCGTTGCCATCACAAAATGAGGCAGAGGAATCTTCTTCTCCTGAAGCTTGCGGATTACGCCCAATCCGTCCAACCCAGGCATCTGCACATCCAGAAAAACCAGATCGGGTTCCAGGTCCTCAATCATTTTGAGCGCTTCAAAGCCGTTCGAAGCCGTCTCAAGCAGTTCCACTTCGGGGAAATCTTTTAGCAGAAAGGCCAGTTCTTCGCGGGCCAACTGCTCGTCGTCCACGATCAACGCTGAGATTGTCCCGGAAGCTTTCAAAGCCACTGTAAATGCTAGTATATCGGAGGACCTAAGCGCACAGCCGGTGGGTGGTGTTGTGCGCGATTTGAAGTGGGCGCACAGCCGGTAGGTGGCGTTGTACACGATTTGTGCTTGGCCCTGCTTACCCGTAGAGTGCGGCTTACGTCCAAACAGTTAGGACGGACGAAGGAAGTAATAGAAGTAATTAAGGAGTAGCCTTGTACACGCAACCGAACGTAACGATCGCACCGGCCGACGGCCATCTAGGGATTCTTATCCCTGGAATGGGTGCCGTTGCGTCCACGTTCATCGCAGGCGTAGAAGCGGTGAAGCGAGGCTTGGGGCACCCAGTTGGATCGCTTACTCAGCTCGGCACCATCCGCCTTGGCAAACGCACAGAAAACCGAGTTCCACGAATCAAAGACTTCGTCCCGCTTTCTCCTCTCGAGTGCCTCCGTTTCGGGACGTGGGATATCTACGAGGACAATGCATACGAGGCGGCTGTAAAGGCGCGGGTGTTGGACCCGCCGCTTCTCGAGCAGTTGAGAGAACCCCTGACCTCAATCCGCCCCATGCCGGCTGTGTTCGATCACAATTACGTCCGCAGGATCGATGGACCGAACGTGAAACAGGGCAAAACGAAGATGGACCACGCCCAGGCCTTGATGGACGACATTCAAGAGTTTCAGAAGGCCAACGGCTGTAGCCGGTTGGTGATGATCTGGTGCGGCTCCACCGAAGTGCACCACAAGCCCGCTGAGGTCCACCAAACTCTAACGGCCTTTGAAAAAGGGCTAACGGAAAATGACGACAATATCTCCCCTAGCCAGGTATACGCCTATGCGGCGCTCAAACTTGGTGTGCCCTTCGCGAACGGCGCCCCGAACCTGACCACCGACATCCCTGCCATGCTTGAACTGGCCCGCGATACTGCAACGCCAGTTTGCGGCAAAGATTTCAAAACCGGGCAGACTTACATGAAGACCCTGCTCGCTCCAGGTTTCAAAGCTCGGATGCTCGGTGTGAGCGGTTGGTTTTCCACCAACATCCTCGGGAACCGGGATGGAGCCGTGCTCGAAGACCCCGGATCGTTCAAGACCAAGGAGGAAACGAAGCTCTCGGTCCTGGAGCACATCTTGCAGCCGGATCTCTATCCGATTTTGTACAAAGATCTGTATCACGCCGTCCGGATCAACTACTACCCGCCGCGCGGCGATGCCAAGGAAGGCTGGGACAACATTGACATTTTCGGATGGCTGGGCTATCCGATGCAGATTAAGATCGATTTCTTGTGCCGCGATTCTATTCTTGCCGCGCCACTGGTCCTCGACCTGGTACTCTTTCTAGACCTGGCTCAACGGGCTGGGATGAAGGGCATTCAGGAGTGGCTCTCTTTCTACTTCAAAGGACCCATGACTGCTGCGGGATTGTATCCGGAGCATGATATCTTCATCCAATTAATGAAGTTGAAGAATACGCTTCGCTGGATGCAAGGTGAAAACCTCATCACACACCTCGGCCTTGAATACTACGACTAGGAACGGGACCTCACATGGCGGCGATGCTCCGCCGATGAAAGTCCTGGTGATCGGCGGCACAACCTTTATTGGCAAGCTGCTGGTGATGGAGTTGATAAAGGCTGGCCACGAAGTTTCGATCCTTCACCGACGAGGCCGCAACCCATTCAGCAAGCGAGTTGTAAACCTTACTGCCGACCGTAACCAGATTGATACAGTTCGTAAGGCAGTGGCAAGGTTGAAATTCGATGCCGTGTACGATCTCGCTTACGATTGGGAGAATGGTACCACCGCGCAGCAGGTTGAAGCAACAGCCCTTTTCTTTGACGGCCACGTCAGCCGGTACATTTTCATGTCAAGCGTTGCCTCATACGGCGACGGTTTGAATCATCACGAGGGAGACGCTCTCGCTCCGGACGACCACCCCGATCCTTACATTCGCAACAAAGCGATGAGTGAACGATCACTTTTTCGCCTTCATCAGCGTACGGGATTCCCTATCGTCACCATTCGCCCGCCGTATGTTTACGGGCCGGGAAATCCGTTTTATCGAGAGGCTTTCTTCTGGGATCGCCTTCGGGCGGGGCGCAAGATCATCCTGCCAAGTGAGGGCCACCGGCTCATGCAGTTCGTCTATGTTGAGGACCTGGTACGGCTTGCGTTGCGTGTGCTCGACTCGCGGAATGCGGTCGGCCATGCCTTCAACGCAGCCAATGCGCGAGCTCTCACCCAACACGAGGTTGCGAACGAGTTGGCCAAGGCTGCAGGAGTAAAGGAACCCGAGCTGGTTTCGATTCCACGAGACCGCATTCTGCACATGGGCGGCAGCCCATTCGGTCCCAAACTCTACTTCGGCTACTACTTCGACCTGCCGGCCATTACTGAGGTGATTACCAAAGCTCAACGGATGCTGGCATTCCGCCCGACCGACTTTGCGATCGGGCTGAAGACTACGTTCAAGGCCTACCTCAGGCAGCGGAGCTTCGCTAAACCAGATTTCTCGTTCGAGGACGAAATACTCGCCCGCTTCGGTCGCGATCTCGAGCGAACCACCAAACTGCAGAGCGGTTGAGAAAGGTATGGTGGAGCGGGCCTCTGGCCTGCAATGCCGCCATTCGTGGCGGCATACGCGTCACTGTTCGGATCAACGGCATAAAAACCAGTCGGCCTGAAAGCCGACTTTGCAGCCTCGAAAGGCCGCTCCACCGACACGAGTGCCCGCTTCACGCCCCAGCCGACTTGATCGAAACCAATTGCTCCTTCCGCTCGGGCTCCGGGTTTACTGTCAGGGTCTGCTCACCTCGAAAGAAATCGAAATACGAAATCTGGTGAACGCATGAAATTGTGCAAAGGGGTGCGCACGATTTCTGGGTGATGTATTCTCGCTTGATGTCCTCGATCGTATAGTCTTCGAGCCGCTTGGCAGGGAATCCCCTTTGCTGGGAACAATAGTGGACGAGCCCGTCCTCGCAAACATACAGATACCGGGAGCCGGCTCGGCAACGCCAGTCGGCTGGCTGGCCATTGGCAATGCTTTCCTGGAAATAGTTCAACCGCGAGAAGTGCTTCTTCTCAAACTTCTTCATTTCCAGAAAAACTTCGCGCTCTCGGTCGCCAAGAGGTCGAAGCTGCCCGTCGCCATCGTGAATAATGCCCACCGTTGAAGTAAAACCCAATTCCATTGCCCGCTTACCAACGGTCAGAGCATCTTCCGGGTTGTGAATGCCGCCACCCAGGACGCTGTTGATGTTGATGTGAAAGTGAGCGCACTCGGCAAGCATCTGCAGCTTCTTATCCAGAACTTTCAAGCTCTTCTTCGAGACATCGTCCGGCATCACGTTGTCGATGCTGATTTGCAGATAATCCAATCCGGCATCGTTCAAGCGCTCGATCCGCTCGGGTACCAACAGATAACCGTTGGTGATTAAACCGGCGAGCGCACCCACTTGCCGGATGTGGCGGATCACATCATCCAACTCGGGATGAAGCAGCGGCTCGCCGCCACTTAGTGTGATAATGCCGGTCTTCAGCCGTCCCAGAAGATCGAGTCTCTGCTTCAATGTATCGAGCGGAACGGGCTTCGAATAATCGTCATACTCGTTACAGTATGCGCACGTTAAGTTACACCGCCGGATCGGGATAATGTGCGCCATGATCGGATGTGAAGTCGATGCGGCGCCTTTCACGATCAATGCGGCTTCCCGCAAATGTCTGCTCAAGTTACGCCTTCGTCTAAGACGAAGCTGATCAGGGTCGGACATGGGTCGCGAAGACTCTATTTTACGTACCTGCCTCCCATTCGTCTCTGCTTTGCATCGGATTGCGCAGAATTACACTTGAGCACGCCAAAAACAGAAGTTTTCAGCGTGTTACTGGGAAGCAACGTACCTCTAGTTTACCTCATTGGTGTGGCGAAGGGGGAGTCTGCTGTGAGGGAGGCGGCGACTTGGGTTGCGCCGGCGCTTCTGTGTCGCCGAATGTGATTGTCGTGCGGCTCGCGAACTTCTTGTAATCCTTGTATTGCACGATTTCCTTGATACGCACCGGACCTGTATCGAAATTCAGAACATCGTCAGCATACGTGTATGTCGGAAACCAGTACTTCCCGTCGATGTTCTCACGATACGTTTCGAATTTGGGGAACTGCTGGCCCTTACGCCTCAAGTAACCCGTGGAGCGCCCGTATGTCTTTACAATCTGATAGTCGCGGTCGTCCACCCAGATCTCGCCTTCAAAATAACGTTTACCCGACTTGTTCAGCTCTTTCGGCTTTACCGCAAAAACGTAAGTGCCAATCTCGTCGACCTTCTGCCAGCCCAGGAAACGTATGTAGTATTCCGGTATCTCGGCAGACGTCATAACAAATGGCATCACCGTTCGAAGATCCTGTTCATCTTCCGGCGTCATGATAATCCGCTGTAGCGTGTTTACCGGCGCGTAAACCACATTCTCGGCTCGCTTGCCCTGATCGTTGAAGGTAATGTCAGAAACCATTTGATATTTGCCGCCCGGTTGGTCGCTGTCGTCATATTCGACAATCTTCGTTTCCTGGCGGAACGTGTACTGGTCTCGCGCTTGCGCGAACTCCGTCTCCTTCTCGGCGAACTTCTGAATGATGTTTTGAATCTGGCCGTCTGTCAGATTGTGAGGAGCATCTATTGCCCTGAGCACCGGAGCCGCAGCGGCAAAAGCTGCAAAAGACTTGAAGTAATCGCGCCGTGTCATACCTACCTCTTATTGTGACGGTTTTCTACCGCTGCTAGTTGCTTTAGGGGCCGGTTCATTTCACTTTGTCGAGCAGCGCCTTAGCGATTGTAATTCGCTGCATGTTGCTCGTGCCCTCGTAGATTCGCCCGATCTTCGCGTCCCGATACAGTTTCTCTACCGGGTAATCTTTCGTAAATCCCACGCCCCCGAGGACTTCGATCGCCTTCGATGCCACTTCCTCGGCAATCGTCGATGCATAATACTTTGCCATGGCGGCCTCGGTGACAAATGTGTGGCCCGCGTCCCGACGCCGGGCGGCATTGTAAACCAGCAGCCTTGCGCTTTCCACTTTCACCGCCATTTCCGCCAGCTCGAATTGAACTCCCTGAAAATCGCCGATCGATTTCCCGAATTGCTTTCGGTGCTTGGCATGTGCAAGAGCGTGGTCGAGGGCGCCAGCGGCGAGCCCAGCCATTTGAGCGCCTATGCCGATCCGTCCTTCGTTCAGCGTCTCGATCGCAATCTTGTATCCCTTCCCGATTTCGCCCATGACGCTCTCTTTGGCAACGCAACAACCATCGAAAATCAGCTCGCACGTCGAGGAGGCGCGAATGCCGAGCTTGCTCTCTTTCTTACCGATTGTGAAGCCAGGCGTGCCGCGCTCCACCAGAAAGCACGTGATGCCGCGATAGCCATGAGCCGGGTTAACTGTCGCAAACACGAGGAAAACGCCGGCTTCGGCCCCGTTTGTGATCCATAGTTTACGCCCTTCAAGCCGGTAGTGATCGCCCGAATCGATCGCCCGGGCGGTTAGCGAAAACGCGTCCGATCCTGATTGGGCTTCTGAAAGAGCGTAAGCCCCCACCATTTCAGTTGAGAGTCTTGAAAGATACTTCTGCTGCTGCTCCGGAGAGCCCCAACGCGAAATTGCATTGTTTACGAGCGTATTCTGAACATCGACGATAACCGAGATAGCCGGATCGACCCGGGCCAGCTCTTCGATCGCCAAAACGGACTGAAAGAACGTACCCTCCTGTCCCCCAAACTTCTCGTGAACCTCGATTCCCATCAGTCCGAGCCGGAAAAGTTCCGTAAGCAAGCCATCTTGCAGTTTCGCGCTCTCATCCATCTCGCGAACATAAGGAGCAATATGCTCGGTCGCGAACTTTCGAACAGTCTCCTGAAAAAGGGTCTCTTCTTCGGACAAGCAGGTGAGCGGCGGAGCAGTTTGATACGCGGTGGATACAGCCATAGGATCTGCCGCTATTGTGCACCATTCTGCGCGCGCCTGCGCATTACCGCGTAACCAGGCCGGGCCGAAGCGCGAACGTATAAGCGGACATCAAAATGCCTTTAACAATTCGAAATTGGATCCTCCTGGCATTTCCTCTATTTCTGCCGTTGCCCCATTTATCCGGCGATGTCATCGTCGAGAGGGCTCCGGCGCCCGAGCTGATTGGAAGTTCCTGGTTTAATACTCCCAGCAATAAGCCCATCACGCTAGCATCGCGCAAGGGCCACGTGACGATAGTCGAATTTTGGACGTTTTCATGCATAAATTGCCGCAGGAATTTGGCCTCATATGCCAAGTGGAGCCGGGATTTGGCCGCCGAGGGAGTCGAAGTGATTGGAATCCACACGCCTGAAACCGAGCCCGAAAGCGTTAAAGAGAATGTAGAACGCGAGATTGCGCGTCTGGGAATCCGCTATCCGATTCTGCTCGATAGCGACCACGAAAATTGGAACCGCTGGCACCAGGAATTTTGGCCGACGGTTTACGTCATCGATAAAAAGGGAGCAATTCGCTATCGATGGGAGGGGGAGTTAGAATACAACCACGGGGGCGGTACCGACAAGATTCTCGAGCTAGTCCAGCACCTGATTGCGGAACCCTGAGCGCGCGATTCGGAGCCTCCACGTACCTAACACGCAGCTTTCCGGGGGAACGCGTATGGGTCGCGCTCTTCGGCCCTGGCCTCGACGCACTCCAGATCCTTCTCGATCGCGATTTCAAGCGCTCCGGCCTGATGATACAGCCCGATCTCTTCGTTTTGTTCCCATTCTTCGAGCATTCCGCGAGGCACGGAAACAGTGATTGTGCTTCCCTCGACGGACGCGTCAAAAGCGGCCGCCGCGCCGGGAACCAGGCGGTAAACCAAAGCCGTACCTCCCGGAAAATGTACGCGTTCTTCAACCGACCCTCCGCCTGCGACGGCGCTCACTTCCCGCTGATTGAGCCGCAAACGCAGCGAATTCTTCCGAAAACGCAACTTCATAAATTCATCCTAGTGCAACCAAACGCGAGTCTCCGGCATACACGTTGAAGTGGTCCTCCCGGATAAAACCAATCAGCGTCAAACCTCGGGCGCGCGCAAATTCGATGGCGAGGCTGGAGGGAGCGCCTATAGTGACCAGCATGTCGCATCCCGCCGCTAACGATTTCTGCACCAGTTCGAAGCTGCCCGGCTGCTCATAAACAGAAACCTGCCACTTAGCGGCAGCCGGCGCTCAAGCAGGTGCGCGCCTATTAACTTATCCAGCGCGTTATGGCGGCCGACATCCTCGAAAACCGAAAGCATTTCGCCGTCCGGGGAAACCAGGCCCGCGGCATGGAGTCCGCCGCTTTCATCGAAGGCGGTTTGACTCTGTCTCAGCAAAGCCGGTAGCTCATAAATCAGTTCGGGGTTCACCCGGAGACCGTCATCACCGGCAGCCTGGACTTCTGGAATGCCCTCGATCGTCCGCTTTCCGCAAAGCCCGCACGCGGAACTCAAGAGTGTCGCGCGGCGCAGCCGCCACTCTTCCACATCCACTTCCGGCGAAAGTTCCACCATGACTTCGTTCGACTCACTACTCCCCAACGCTCGTATTCCGGCAATGTCGTCCGCGCGTGTGATTACCCCTTCTGAGCAAAGGAATCCTGCGGCAAGCTCCTCATCGTGGCCCGGCGTGCGCATAGTAACGGCCACACTCTCGGTTCGGCGCGTGCCCTTGAATGAATACGCGATCCGGATCTCGAGCGGCTCTTCCCGAGTCACCGTGTCTGTCACGCGGTAAACGCCGCTCTTTGAGAACCGGCGCACCAAAAACCGGCTCGTTTGCCGCTCAGGTTCCCGCAATGTCGTCGCCATTCATCTTTACCTTATGTGGTCGGTCACGACCTTATTTGACCGGCCGGTGCCTGGGAATTCGCCTCGTCGATGAGAAAATCGAGGCGACGTGTCTGACGTAGCAATATTGGGTGGAGGGATCTCGGGACTCGCCTCCGCGTATTTCTTATCCAAGAAGGGCCTTTCTTCCACTATTATTGAGATGCAGCCGCGGCTCGGCGGGCTCATCAAGACTGACCTGCTGCACGGCTGCCAGTTAGAGGCCGGTCCGGACAGCTACCTTGCAGCCAAGCCGGACGTGACAGAGCTTGCAAGCGAGCTGCCCGAATTAAGCAACCAAATCGTCAGCACCAATGACGAGGCGCGCCGTATTTTTCTCGTTCGAAATGGCGAGTTGATGCCGCTCCCTGACGGAATGGTCATGATGGTACCCGGCAACATACGCTCAGCCCTACGTTCGACCTTGTTCGATGATCCCGCTAAACGAGCAATTCTGAAAGAACGTTTCTACAAGCCGCGCGAGCGCCAGCAAGACGTCTCGATCGCCGAATTTGTTCTGGATCATTTCGACCGTTCCATTCTCGAATACATAGCCGAACCGTTACTCGCTGGAGTCTATGGCGGCGACGCTGGCCAACTCAGCACGGCGAGTGTGTTGCCGCGCTTTCTCGACTACGAGCGAAAGTATGGCAGCCTGATTCGAGCCATCCGGATTGAGCGGAAGCAGCCCGCTTCCGTAGAGCGCGCCGGTCTTTTTCTCTCGTTCCGAGGCGGTATGCAATCGCTTACTGACAGCCTCGTCCGGGCAAGTGCGTGTGCTGTGACCCGCGTCGAGGGAGAAGCTACACGCCTGGAACAAACTGTGGGAAGATGGCGAATCCACGTCGGAAAATCAAGCGCAGAAGCCCGCTTCGTAATCGTCTGCCTACCAGCTCACCGAGCCGCGCGGCTGTTTGCAAAGTCACTTTCGACGCTTTCCCAGGAACTAAGCGCGATTCCTTACTCGTCGGCTATTTCCGTCAACCTCGTCTACAAGCGTGAATCATTTGGACATCCGCTCGATGGGTTCGGATTCCTGACCCCGCGTGCAGAGCGCCGAGGAGTAGCAGCCGCCACTTGGATTAACACAAAGTTCCCGGAGCGAATTCCGCAACATCTCGTCGCGCTTCGAGCGTTCATAGTCGATCAAGACGCCGAGACTCTCATTCCTGAGAGCGACGAAGAAATCCTGGCAGCAGCGCAAAACGAATTCAGCCGGCTCATGGGGATCGACGCGGCTCCGATCGCTCACACAATCCATCGCTGGCCGCTTTCCATGCCCCAGTATGTCGTTGGCCATTCGGCCAGATGTTCGAGAATTCGCGCCGTTGTAACGTCGCAACCCGGTCTGTTCCTGGTCGGCAATGCCTACGACGGGATCGGTGTACCGGATTGCGTGCGTCTCGCCCGACGAGCAGTTGAAGAAATCGAACTCTGATTAATTTGGATTAATTATGCTTTCGAATTACCAAGGCGTTCCCAGGACTGACCCGAATTCTCTCTATGTTTTCGCGCAGCGGAAACGGGCGATCGATAGTGGCGTCGGGATAACGGGGTAACACAAAAGTACTTAGCAAAAATTCGAGTCCACCACCTGATAACGTAACTCCCGAGATAGTGACTGCGGTCGGATGAACAGTCATCTTACCGCCGCTCGAGCTGACTTCAACTGTCACGGTTACCGGGTGCTCACCTGTAAGAATGCGCGAATATAGCCACTCGCCGCTCGAGTTCGTCGTGCGTGAACTCTGCCTGAGACGGTCAAAGTTAACGACCGCGCTGGCAGTCGCCCCATCGCGAACTAAGGTAAGTTGTGGCCGTTGAACTGCTCCGGGGGCGGCGGCATTGATTTGGGCCATCCCTAAAGCGACTAATTCTTGCGAATTGAACGATATCGAGTTGCTGGAGGGCCAACGATCCTTTTGGATAAGATCCACCTTCCGTTGTGCCGAAAGCGAGGGTTCCGGTACACCGCCGCGCGTTGCGAGCGCCAGCAATAGAAAGCAGGTGAGACGCCTATTGCCAGATTGCATGTCTTAACTTCCAAGTATCTGACGTCTAAACATTGAGTGAGATTGCTAGTATGGGTGCGGTCCCGAAGGAAGGATGACATTCAAATGAAGAAACTGTTTCTGCTGCTGCTACCCGCGTTGGTTGCGATGCCCCTGTTTGCTCAAAAAGATGCCGATGCCCGTCTCGAGGCCGCTACCGATGTGATGAACGAGATGATGAAGGCCTCAGACAAGGGCATTCCTCAGGACCTGCTTTCGAAGGCTGATTGCGTGGTTGTTGTTCCGAATCTGAAGAAAGGCGGCTTTATTGTTGGCGCCAAATATGGAAAGGGATTTTTCTCGTGCCGCAAACACAGCGGCATCGGATGGTCGGCGCCAGCCAGTATCCGAATTGAAGGCGGCAGCTTCGGGCTGCTCATTGGCGGGGCCGAGACCGACGTCATCATGCTTGTGATGAACAGAAAAGGCGCCGATTCGCTGTTGTCTTCCAAGTTTACTCTCGGGGGGGATGCATCCGCGGCCGCGGGACCAGTGGGTCGCGACTCGAGCGCGCAGACCGATGCGATGATGCGAGCCGAGATTCTTACCTACTCGCGCTCGCGCGGCATCTTCGGCGGAATTTCCTTGGAGGGTTCGACTCTCCGTCCCGATGAAGATTCAAACAAAGAGTTGTACGGGCGCGAGATCACTAATAAAGATATCGTGATGGGTAGCGTTACTACACCCGCGGCCGCCCACGGCTTTATCGCTGATTTGAACAAGTATTCTTCTCGCAAGTAGTTTATTCTTCGCGCAGCGCACGCATCGGGTCTAAAGTGGCGGCCCGGTGCGCGGGGAAGCCTGCAGCTATTAGACCGGTTACCAGGAACAGCGCTGCGGACGCGCCCATTACTAACGGATCGGCATCCCGGATGCCGAACAACAAAGACTTAAAAACGGTTATGATGGCGAGCGATGCGGCGAGTCCAACGATAAGCCCGGCGCCCATCAATCCAATCAAATCCTTTAGAACGAGCAATACGAGCCCGGCGCGCTCCGCCCCTAACGCCGCTCGGATACCAATTTCTTTCGTCCGCCGTCCAACTGAATAACTCAGCAGACCGAACAGCCCGATTGCGGCGAGGATCAGACCGAAGAAAGCGAACGCTCCGCCTACTCCGGCGAGAAGTTTCTCGCTTAGCAGCGTGTTTCCGACGAGTGTTTCAAGGGTAGTCACTTCGCGAACTCGCACTCCGGAGCCCAGGCCGTGAGCCTCGCGATCGACTAACCGTACTAGGGAACCGAGCGTGAGCGGCGAGCGCACGTACAGAGCGAACGAATTCTGGAACCCGAGCGTCGTATCGATCGGTATGTAAGCAGTAGGATCGGCAGTTCCTCTTAAATTGTAATAATGCGCGTCCGCAGCTACGCCGACGATTACGTTTCGCACACGCGTTTTGCCGCGGGGATATGCGAACTCTCTCCCCAGCGGATTTAATCTTGCAAAATATTTTCGCGCGAAGGCTTCGTTCACGATCGCCGGTACCGGCTGTCGCATTGCGCTATCGCTTCTATTGAAGGTCCGTCCTGCGAGCAGCGGAGTACGCAGTGCCCCAAAATAGGTTGGAGAGACAGGGTAGAAAACTTCTTCCTGTTGAGAAGGAGCTTTACCGGGTATCAAGATCTGGTGCGACATGCCACCCCCTTCAAAGATAGGCCACGCGGCGAGCGCGGCGCCCTGGACGCCCGGTTGACTCTCCACTCGCTTTTCAAGCTGAAACATCAACTCGCTAGCCGCTTGCTCGCCCTTCTTGCCCGATTCAGTAGTCAGGCTGAGCACAGCCACATTCCGTGGATCAAAGCCTGGGTTGACCGCAAGCAAGTTACGCAGGCTGAACAAAAACGCGGCGCCTACCATAATCAGGCAGAAGGCGCACGCCACTTGAATGCTTACGAAAACTTTTCCAAGCCGAAGCTTTCCCGCTTGCCCGGCCAAGCCGCGCAATGCGAGCATCGGTTGTACCCCGGATGCCTGCCAGGCGGGGAGTAAACCGAAGAACACTGCCGACAACGTCGACACGGCAATGCAGAAAAACAGCACCCGGCTGTTCAGCGCCAAGACCAGTTGCACGGGATTGCTTTGGGTGGAGAGCACGTGCACAAGCAGCGGGGCTGTTACGCGCGCGAGCAGCCAGCCCAAACCGCCAGCCAGCAAGGAAAGCAACAAACTTTCGGTCAACAACTGCCGCACCAGGCGCACTCTTCCCGCACCTAGTGAAACTCGCATCGCCATCTCGGCCGAGCGTGCCGTCGAACGGGCGAGCAACAGGCTGGCGACGTTTGCGGAGGCAATCACCAAGATGCCCACGGCCACTCCGAACACAATCCACAAAGGCCGTGAGTACCACTTCCGGAAGTCCGATGCTCCCGTGGGTGCAGGATGCACACGGATCGCGCTATCGAGAAATTGCTCCCGGATCGCCGGCGGCATCGTTGGCATTAACTTCACGAGACCTTCTTGAAAGCCGTGGAAGGACGGCTGCAGACGAGCTTGCAGCTGTTCGGGCGAAACGCCCGGCGCGAAGCGGCCGAGAATTCGGAACCAGTGCCAGTACGGATCATTGAGCGCCTGCGAATCGTAGTGCGTTCCGGGCACCCAGACATCCACAAATCTTCCGGGTTCTACTCCAAAGAATCCCTCGCGCGCGACACCGGTTATCTCATACGCCTTCCCCTCAATCTTTAGACTTCGTCCCACAATCGCGGGATCTGCATGGAAGCGCCTGCGCCAATAGTCGTAGCTCAACACAGCGACCGGGCGGCCTGGCGGCAGGCGATCGTCTTCCGCCGAGAATAGCCGGCCAACGGCCGGAGGAACGCCCAGCATGTCGAAAGCTTGTCCAGAGACGAACTGTCGATCGATCTTCTCTACAGACGCGCCAGGCTCGGAACCTTGCGCTTCAACCCGGTCGCCGCTACTGAAAAGCGCCAGTCGCGCCGCGCCGCGCGACGCGGCCACAAATTGCAGAAACTCCGGATAGCTGAATGAGACCCGCTCTTGGCCCGCAGGGCTTCCAGGGTCCTGTATGTCGGGCCAGGTGAGCGTAAACAACTCGTCCGGCTTCGAAACCGGCAAGGGCCGCAGCATCGCGGCGTCCATGATGGAATAGATAGCCGTGTTCGCCCCAATTGCGAGAGCCAACGACAATACCGCGGTGACCGCAAACGCCGGTCCTTTGCGCATACCGCGCCACGCATAGCGAACGTCTTGTAATGTGCCTTCGAGCGCAGCCCAAAGACGGTAGTCTCGGCCCTGTTCCCGCCATCGCGTGATGTTCCCGAAACGCGCCGTGACTTGACGGCGAGCTTCCTCTGCACTGACCCCTTGCTCCTTCAAGGCCTCAACGCGCCGCTCCAGGTGATACCGCATTTCCTCCGACAAATCGTCATCCAACTGCCGCGAATTCACCGCGTTCCTCAATCGCGTAAGCCAGGACATCAAAATCCCTCACGCATGGCGCAGCACCCGCGAAACGCCAGCCGAAAAACTCGACCAGCGCTCCGATTCAGACGCCAATTGCTTCTTCCCCGCGTTGGTCAAGCGATAAAACCTTGCCCTTCGCTTTGTTTCCGTCATTTTCCACTCCGCCGCTATCCATCCCAACTCTTCCATTCGATACAGAGCCGGATAGAGCGAGCCTTCCTCCACCCGCAGCGCCTCTTGAGACAGCGCCTCAATAGCCGTCGCGATTCCGTAGCCGTGTATCGGTCCCCGGCGGTCGAGAATCGTCAGAACAAGCAGGTCGAGCGCGGTCTGTGCGGAATTCGGTTTGGCCAAGTTTTGTACTCCGGTCGCTAGGGATAGCAAGCTTATTATATGGCACGCAAAGGCCTTGTCAAGCGCGAAACGATATAATCGCGCCATGCCTGAACTATTGACTCGCCGGCGCGTGCTCCAGTCGAGCGCCATGGCTATGACAGCGGCTTCCTATTCCCGCATTTTCGGCGCAAACGAGTCCGTCCGCCTGGGCGTCATTGGCTGTGGCGGCCGGGGTAAGTACGACATGCAGAAGTTTCTGCACAATCCGGAGGTTCGGGTCACGGCGGTCTGCGATATCTGGGGCGATCGCACCGACGAAGCCGCCGAAAAATGCAACAACTCGGGCGTTCAGAAATTCGGCGACCATCGTCAACTTTTAGAGCGTGCCGAAACCGATGCAATTCTTATTACAACTCCCGATCACTGGCACGTTCCCATTGCCCTCGATGCCGTTGACGCCGGCAAAGACGTCTACTGCGAAAAACCGCTCACGCTCAAGATTGAAGAAGGCCCCGTCATTGTGAAAGCGGCTCGCGAGAAGAAAAGAGTTTTTCAGGTCGGGATGCAGCAGCGATCGGGATCGACGTTTCTCCAGGCACGCGACGAATACTTCAAAACAAACAAGCTGGGTAAGGTCACTTTTGTGCGGACTTATTGGAATGGAAACGCGGTTCACTTGCTAAAAGCGCCCGCGTCTCTCAACACCAAACCGGCGAACCTCGATTGGGACCGTTATCTGGGGCCAGCCAAATGGCGCCCTTGGGACCCGCAGCAATATTGGTGTTTTCGTGCTTATCTCGATTTCGGCGGCGGCCAGATCACCGACCTGTTCACCCACTGGATCGACACCGCCCACATGCTGCTCGGCGAAGACGGGCCAATTTCGGCCGTCTCCGGCGGGGGCGTTTATTTTGCGACGGATGGTAGAACGGCGCCCGATACGATTAACGTGATCTTGGAGTACCCAAACAAGTGGAACGCCACGTTCGACGCCACGCTGGCTCCGGGAGCTACAGGCGCCAGCATCGAGATCTATGGCACTGAAGGGCGTATGCAGATCGACCGGAAGGGATTCGCGTTCACTCCTGCTGAGAAAGGAGCGCAAACCACGGTCGTCAAGGCAACCGTAGAACAAACCGAAGAGCACGTACGAAATTTCCTCGACTGTTTGAAAACCCGCCAGGAACCGAATGGCGACGTCTATATCGGTCATCGATCCGCCCAGGCGTCTCACCTCGGAAATTTGGCCTGGGAACAAAAACGGCGGATCATTTTCAATCCCGACCGCGAAGAAATTCTTCCTCTGTAAGGATTACTGGCGCCTGTAAATGATTGTTTTGCTCTCGGGATCGGTCCAGACCGGAAGGTAAGACT
>JBAUZG010000350.1:0-12416 GCA_049585195.1 Bryobacteraceae bacterium
GGCGAATGCGGTGACCAGCGGTGACTTGACTCGAACGATTTCTGTCGAAGCGCAAGGTGAAGTCGCGGCGTTGAAGGACAACATCAACGAGATGATCGGGACCTTGGCCGAGACTACGCGACAGAACAAGGATCAGGATTGGCTGAAAACGAATATCGCGCGATTCACGGGCATGTTGCAAGGACAGCGCGATCTGCTGGCCGTATCGAAGCTGCTGCTTTCGGAACTGACGCCGCTTGTCGATGCGCAGCACGGCAGCTTCTATCTTGCCGATTCGGCAGACGAGCAGCCGGCGCTCAAGCTCATGGCCGGCTACGCCTACGATGAGCAGTTCGGAATCCGAAGCCAATTCAAAATGGGCCAGGGGCTGGTCGGCCAGTGCGCTCACGAGAAGCGGCGCATTCTGGTGAATAAGGTTCCTGCCGACTACATTCGCATCACCTCAAGCCTTGGCGAAGCCACTCCGGTCAGCATTGTCGTTCTACCGGTGCTTTTCGAAGGCGAAGCTAAGGCCGTGATCGAGCTTGCTTCGTTCGAACAGTTCAGCGACATTCATTTGGCTTTTCTCGATCAAATGACCCAGAGCCTGGGCATTGTGCTGAACACGATTGCCGCGACAATGCGGACCGAAGAGCTGCTGAAGCAGAGCCAGGCACTCGCCGAACAACTGCAGAAAACCAACGCGGAATTACAAGAAAAAGCGCAGTTGCTGGCGGAACAGAAAACCGAAGTCGAGACCAAGAATCGAGAGGTCGAACAGGCGAAGGCGGCGCTCGAAGAGAAAGCGGAGCAGCTCGCGCTCACGTCGAAGTACAAGAGCGAGTTTCTGGCCAACATGAGCCACGAGCTCCGGACTCCCCTGAATAACTTGCTAATTCTCGCTCAAATGTTGGCGGAGAACGCAGAGAAGAATCTGCAGCCAAAACAGGTGAAGTACGCCGAAACGATTCATAGTTCCGGTACCGACCTGCTGGCTCTGATTAACGACATCCTCGATCTTTCGAAAATTGAGTCGGGGAAAATGGACGTCGAGATTGGTAGCGTGCGCTTCACTGATCTGCGCGATTACTGTTCGCGCACGTTTCGCCACGTTGCCGACGGTAAGAATCTCGAGTTCACGATTGACCTGGATAGCAGCGTTTTATCGGATACCATCCACACAGATGCGAAGCGGCTGCAACAGGTGCTCAAGAATCTGCTGTCGAATGCGCTCAAATTTACCGAGAGAGGCATTGTGCGCCTGCATGTGGAACATGCGAGCGGCGGCTGGAGCGCCAGTCATCCGATTCTCAATCGAGCGAAAACCGTAATCGCTTTTTCGGTTACCGACACAGGCATCGGAATTCCACAGGAAAAACAGCGAATCATCTTCGAAGCGTTCCAGCAGGCCGACGGCACTACTAGCCGAAAGTATGGCGGCACGGGGCTGGGCCTTTCGATCAGCCGCGAATTGGCGCGCCTGTTGGGCGGCGAGATTCGATTGCAGAGCGTGCCTGGGATGGGAAGCACCTTTACGCTTTATCTCCCGCAGGTCTACGTGGCATTGGCCCAGCCGTCAAAGGCGGAGTCTCTGCGCTCGACTGTTGCCGCTCCGGTCGCTTCGGCGCCAGTGACTGCACTGCCGGCGGCTGTGGTTCCGGTTGCCGACGAGCCGGCGAATTTGTTGGAGTCCACGCTTGATGTGATTTTGCCGGCGCCCATATCTACGCCTGCGACGCTCGTCGAAGATCTCGTGATCGACGACGACCGTAATTTGATTCAGCCTGGTGATCCGGTGCTGCTCATCATCGAAGACGACGTCACTTTCGCTCGAATTCTGCTCGATCTGGCGCGGGACAAAGGGCTCAAGGCTCTTGTCGCTTTGCGCGGCAGCACGGCGCTGTCGCTCGCGCGCGAGTTCAAGCCCGGCGCGATTACACTCGATATCAACCTTCCCGACATGGTGGGTTGGACCATCTTGGACCGGCTCAAACACGACCCGGTCACGCGACACATACCGGTGCACATCATCTCGGGCGATGAAAATCTGCGGCGGGGTCTCGCGCTAGGAGCGATGACCTATCTTAAGAAATCAACCGGCCGGGAATCTCTTGAACAGGCGTTCGCTGGTATCGAGCAGTCGGCGAAGCGGCGCATTAAGAAGCTTCTTGTGGTCACTGGCGACAGTAGCCGCCGTAGGAGTATCCATCAGGTGGTCGAGGGCGACGATGTCCAAATTCTGGACGCTGGTACAGCCCGCGATGCAATGACGTTGATCAAGCAGCAATACCTCGACGGAGTGGTGATTGATCTCCGCCTGCCGGACACTTCCGCGCTGGCGTTGGTTGAGGAGTTGAGCTGCGAATTGGCTCCGCATCCAGCGCCGGTCATCCTCTTCAGCAAACGCCGTCTCACGGACGAAGAGGCGCGACAGGTTGTGAACCTTCAGCGGCTCGCGCTTGTCAAGCACGCGCAATCGCCTGAGCAGCTTCTGGATTTGGCGGTGCTGTTACTTCATCGCGCGGAGTCGGACCTCTCGGAGGATCAGCGAGAAATTCTGGCCAAAGTCAGGAGAGGCGATGTGATTCTGACCGGGCGAAAAGTTCTCGTGATCGATGACGATTTGCGCAATATTTTCGCGCTTACCAGCGTGCTCGAACAGCACAATCTGAATGTGCTTCACGCTGAAAATGGACGGGACGGAATTGACATATTGCTGAGGACTCCGGGCGTGGATGCGGTGCTCATGGATATTATGATGCCGGAGATGGACGGTTATGAGACGACTCAGGCGATTCGCCAGATTCCCGAGTTCCGTTCTTTGCCGATTATCGCCCTCACAGCCAAGGCTATGAAAGGCGATCGCGAAAAATGTCTCCAGGCCGGAGCGTCCGATTATGTGACGAAGCCAGTTGATTTGGAGCACCTGTTTTCAGTGCTCCGCGTATGGATTTCGCGTGGCCATGAGACTTTTGAGGCGGCGGCTGCCATGGGCGACCCGCGGTAGCGGGCGCGGACCGTCTAAACGTGGGAATTGAGCGCCAAGTATGACAGTTGCCGCGGGAGTTTTAGATGCTCACGGAGAGGCCAAGGCCAAGAAGAGAGTGAAAATCCTGTTAGTCGATGATACGCCCGAAAACTTAGTTTCTTTGGAGGCGGCGCTCGATACATTGGGCGAGGAACTCGTCCTTGCGCAATCGGGGAAAGAGGCTCTACGGTTTCTGCTCGAGGACAACTTTGCAGCTATTCTCCTCGACGTAAAAATGCCTGATATGGATGGCTTCGAGACCGCCGAGCTTATCCGGAGCAGACCGCGGTCGCGCCACACGCCAATTCTCTTTCTGACGGGCTACAAAAACGAGGAGCATCTTTTCCGAGGTTACGATCTCGGAGCAGTGGATTTCCTGTTTAAACCCATCGTGCCGGAGGTTCTTCGCAGCAAGGTGGCGGTCTTTGTCGAGCTAAGCCGTAAGGCGGAATTACTTCAACAACAAGCGACTGCTCTCGCCGAGCAGACAGCAACTCTGCACCGGGCTGAACAGCGATTTCGGTCGTTGCTCGAAGCGGCCCCGGATGCCATGGTGATTTGCCGGGAGAACGGCGAGATTATTCTTGTCAACTCCCGCACGGAATTGTTGTTTGGCTATTCGCGGCAAGACCTGTTAAGCCAACATATGCGCCTCCTGGTGCCCGCCTGGAGCAATGAGCTGTTTCCTGCAATGGAATATGACCCAGACGATAGTCCCTTGAAGATCGGCGGAGCGTCGCGTGAGCTGAAAGGGGTTCGATACGATGGCGTCGTTTTCCCGATCGAAATCACGCTGAGTCCGCTCGAAGTCGATGAAGGATTGTTGATTACGAGCGCGATTCGGGACATTACCTGGCGTAGGCGGGCGGAGGAGCAGCGGACCAGGGCGGAGGAAAAAGTCCGCCAGTTGAACTCGCATTTGGAGGAGCTGAATGCCCATCTCGAGGAGCGTGTGGTTGAACGGACGGAGGAGTTGCTCCGCTCGAACGAGGAACTCGCCCAGTTCGCTTATGTTGCATCGCACGATTTGCAGGAGCCGCTGCGAACGGTATCGGTCTACACTCAGCTTCTTGCAAAACGATATACGGGCGTGCTACAGGGCGAGGCACAGCACTTTATGGACTACATCATGGAGAACGCACAGAGGATGGAGCACCTCATCCATGACTTGCTCGATTTCTCGAGAGTGGACGGACGCGGCGCCGACCACTTTACTTTCGTATCGTGTGATGCTGCTGTAGATGAGGCAATATCAAACCTGAAGGCGCGAATCGAAGAGACCGGAGCTGTGATCAACCGCGATCCCTTACCCTGCGTCCAGGGCGATCCGATCCAGCTAACGCGTTTGTTTCAGAACCTGACGATCAACTCGATCAAATACTCGAAGGCGGATGAACCTCCGCGGATTCACATTTCGGCGAAACGCAGCGGAGATGAGTGGGTAATTTCGATTAAGGACAACGGCATCGGGATCGAGCCGCAATATGCCGAGAAGGTGTTCGGCATCTTCAAGCGCCTGCATGGCCGCGAGAATCCCGGCACCGGTATGGGGCTTGCCATTTGCAAGAAGATAGCGACGCGCCATGGAGGGCGGATTTGGGTCGAGTCGGAGCTGGATGCCGGAGCGACGTTTTATTTCACGCTTCCGGGGTGTAATTATGATGAAGCCGGAAGAAGTCAATGATTGGCACTGCCCCGTAACTGCACAACCGTTATCTTGCCGTCGGTCAGAATTTGGTCTCCTGTCGCATTCCACGTCTTCTTCGGGACGGAAGGGCGGTCGACATCTGCATAGGCGGCTGCCGTGCCGATGAACAGCAGATCGGTTTCAACCCAATCGCGCTCGCGGTCGACGTGCGGATCGATCCGGTGAGACCATTTGGTCCCGGCTCTAGCGCGCGAGATCGCAATGTCGTGAGTGGCCGCACCCAGCCAAACTTCCCTGTTATCGAAAGCGCCGGGTTGCTTCCAGATGCGCAAATGATGCCGCATGGCGAACGTATTGAGCGATTTCTGAAAAACTAAATCCGGCATTTGGCCATCAATCCGCAGGCCCGATACTGGAGCGCTCGCGTAGCTGGATTGCCGGACGGTAGCGCCGACTGTTTTGGCCGCCGAAGCAATGCTGAGGTTATCCGCCTGAAACCAGCCGGCCTCGTCGAAGGCCGAGATTAGTTGCTGGCGGGAGCCGAGAAAGACTAAGTTGGTAAGGTCAGATGGAGTTTTACTGCCTGTTTGAGTACGTGCCGGCATTTCCCCTATGAGCGCGCGCAATTTCGCATCGACCGGGATGGTTGGCCAGCCGGGCCATGCCACTTTCTCTTTGAGCATGGATGGGCGTACAACTTGTACCTGCAAATCGGTTCCCGCGGGAAAGGCGATTTCGCGTCTAATCGACAATCCGTAGACTGCCTGAAGGCCCTTGATGGCGTAACCGGCCACGGGGTTGGAGGCGCCGATAACCGTCATCGCCAACGAAGTTTTGGTAGAGGCGTGAGGTTGTATGATGCCGAGAATTTCGTTGTTACGTACCGTCTCGCGCGCGTTGTCGACGCTCAACACTCGTGCGTACAAGGCCGATTTCCGGCCGTCTGTGTGGACGATATTTGAAAAGTCGAGCACCAGGCGAGGCCGGGAATATTTGTCAGGCGCTTTCTGAGAGAAAAGAACTGTTCCATTGACCTCGGTGCCGGGCGCTAATACAAGTTCGCCTGGGTTGCACGCGATGTATTCGCCGTTCTTACATAGAGGGTAAGTCACGGTTGCCGAGACGGGGTCGCCGGTTCGGGATCGGTCACTATAGACCGGACCATTCAAGCGAACGTCGATAGTCGCACCGGGCGCAAGATCGGCTTGGATAATCTTGCTGCCGGAAGCGCTCAAATTCGGCCTTCCGTTAGAAGATTCCTGGAACAAGGGAAAATTGGCGGCCAGGAAGCCGCTCGTTGCACCATGCTCGATGAGCAAGGTCTGCATTTCGAAATTCGGGGAGTAAAGCAGATAATCGAGAGCCGTGTCGTTGAATGAGTCTTCCCGGTTAATATCGATTCCCCGGTCGACGAGATCGCTTGCAATCTCCTCGTAAGCAACCAGGACTCGAGGCTTAGTGGTGTAGCTCGAGCCGAAGACGGCCCAGTGCAGCGCCGTACGTCCTTCTTTGTCTACTGAGCGGATGTCCGCGTCCGCAATCAGCCGCTTCGCTTCGGCTAAATGATCGAGAATAAGGCGCTCTTTGGTTTCACGAGTGGCTGCGTAGAGAGCCTGGATGAGAGGCGAAGCGCCAGTTACATCCAGTTGCAACGCGGCGGGCTCAAGTTCTTCCTCGACAGACTCCTGCTCGGCCGGAGCCGCCGCAGCCTCATTCGACGGCGGCAGCTCTTTTGTGGGCGCCTGAGGTGAAGAAAGGCAAGGCGCTACGAATGCAACTAGTAGGAAGATGAAATACCGCATGGCGATTGATCGGCAGTTTAGAGATCGTTTTATTGTCGCGCGATTTCATCCCTCTCTGAAGAGCGGA
This sequence comes from Bryobacteraceae bacterium, assembly GCA_049585195.1. Classification (GTDB taxonomy): domain Bacteria; phylum Acidobacteriota; class Terriglobia; order Bryobacterales; family Bryobacteraceae; genus KBS-96. The sequence continues at coordinate 6,525 of JBAUZG010000350.1, forward strand.
GCGCCGATCGTATGGCAGGCCCGCCACTTTAAAATTGACACGTCGGTCGAGCGGCGCTCTCCGGCTTCCGTGCAATTAGCGGACCGAGCCGGCGTGGACCTGGCTCACTTCCGCGCTCCTCAACTGAAAGTCAGACGCGTGATCGATCGCCCATTCGCGGAACGTACGCCCGGGCGATCCCGTGATATCGGCGACGGTGGTTGTGACGAGCGCTGGTGGGCCGGCCGCTTTGGACCAGAAGTCGAATAAGACGTCCACGATCGGAGCCGGAATAAGGGCGAGCATTTCCTGGCGCGCTGCCTCGGGGGGCATCTCCTCGAAGCGTAGCGGCCGGCCGGTTGCCTCGCCGATCGCGTGTACTTGGTCGATCTGTGTCAGTGACTCAGGTCCTGTCAGAACGTACTTGGCGCCGGTATGGCCGTCTTCGGTAAGCGCGTGGACAGCGACCGTGGCGATGTCCCGCTCGTGAATGGGCGACGTCGCTGCACGGCCATAGGGCCACCGCACAACATCGCCGGCCTGAATCTGCGGAGCCCACCAGGCTAAGGCATTTGTCGCGAATCCGCCGGGACGCAGGAAGGTCCATTCGAGGCCCGACTTCTGAATGGAGCGCTCGACCTCCGCGTGCAGCCACCCGACTGGATTGGTCTGCTGCTCGACGCCATCGCGCACCGCCGAAGACGAGAGGAACACGATACGCCGAGCGTGTTTCTTAAATCGGTTCACCAATTCCGGCGCGGCGGCAGCCGATTGGCCACGCCATATCAGGAACACGGCCTCGACACCATCGAGAGCCTCGTCGAGGATATCGGCTGCGGATGGGCTACCGCGAAAAAGCGTCACTTCGCGAGGCAAATTGGCAGAATCGGGATTTCGGGTTAGCGCGCGAATTGAATAGCCCGCTGTGAGCAACTGCGAAACCACATGGCGGCCTACATTTCCCGTCGCTCCAGTGACGAGAATGGGCTTTTGCTTTGATTCATTGTTTCGATTGTTGGTTTGGATCATGAGAGCGCTCCGCTTCGGGATTGAAGGGTAACAACCCGATGCTACAAGTTAAAGTGAACTTGAAGTAAAGCCCTCAAACGTGATAATTCTGGGAGCGATGTCCGGCGTGCTGACAATCACCGAAGTGTCACGCCGCAGCGGAGTGGCGGCATCGGCTCTGCGCTTCTATGAAGAGCGCGGATTAATCAGGTCCGACAGGGCCGGTTCCGGACACCGCCGCTATCCACGAGCTGTGTTGCGGCGCATCGCTTTCATCGTATTCGCGCAGCGAATAGGTTTGACCCTTGACGAAATTGGCACTGAGCTTGCCAAGCTGCCTGAAAACCGCGTGCCGGAGGCCCGTGACTGGGCCAAGCTTTCGAGTAGTTGGACCAGGCGCATTGACGAACGCATAGCCGAGCTACAGCGGCTGCAAGCAGGGCTGACCGGTTGCATTGGGTGCGGTTGTCTGTCTCTCGATCGATGCAAGCTGGCGAATCCAGGCGATCTTGCCGCTCGTTACGGTCCTGGTCCACGGTTTTGGGTGAGTGAGCGCACCTTCCGCCGGCCGCTCTCAAAATCGGAGCCCAGTCGCCGCTGATCGGAGCCGTCGCGTTCCGGCCGCATCGCTGGCGGGCACATTCCGTTGTTTTGAACGGATTCGGTGATTAATGGCGCTCGGCGTTGGCAACCGATGATGTTGCGGACTCGCTTGCTGGAGCGAGGGCCATGACGGCCCAAGACGTTGCGGTACTCGAGATCCACTGATCGTGCGCGAAGGGGAAGCCGCTCTGGAAGTACGGCTGGAACTTGGGCGCCCGGCTTCGAACATACCAGGAGCCGTCGGGGAATTGAGTTTCGAGCAGGAAAGCGACACCTTTTCGATAAGCGGGATCGTTCGGTCCAAGCAAGCCAGTTGTGTAGAGAGTGTATAGCACCAGGCCCGTCGCGTATGCGTCAGACTCGAGAAAACGTGTCTGGGCCCAGCCGCCGTCCTTGCGCTGCAGGTTAGTCAGAGCTTGAGCGTCGGTCCGAAGATCGGACGCCGGTACACCGGCCGCGCGGAGGCCCATAATGCGGTCGGCGTGTTCGTAAGTAGTAACGGGTTTAGCGTTCTGGAGCCAACGGCGGCCGCGGCTAATTCGCTCATCGAACTCAGCTTGGCGAGCAGGCCAACCGTACGTTTGAAGAGTTCGAATTGCCATGGCCGTCCGCACGATCGTGCTGTCCTCGAGAGGCGGTCGAGCAATGCCGAGCATGATCCATGCGCCCGATGGGTCCTGGCGCACCGCGATGTAGTGGACCATCAGGTCGGTGAGGCCATCGGCGGGCAGGTGAAGGTCCGCATAAGCCATCATGGGGGCGAGCAGGCTGTCAAAATCGCCGCCAGGCCCGGTCAGCAGCGGCAGAATGGGAACGAGTCTAGGACGAACGGCCACCATGGCGTCGGCGAAACTTTGCTTAAGCGCTGGATCGGCCGCCATTCCACACGCCTTCACAGCCGCAAACGCCCGCGCTTGCATCGGCTGATGGTGGCAGCCGGCGCAGCCCCCGCCTTCACGAAAGAAAACGGGTCCCGAACGGGCCATCAGAGGCAACGCGCGGTGGATTGCTTCGGAGGCATCTTGCGGCTGAGAATGTGGCGGAGGCTGCGGCGAGGGATCGAACTGCCCGCCTTTGGCGCCCTTCTCTTCAAGAGCGGTCATGATTTCGGGATTTCGAAATTTGCGAGCCCAATCGAGCACCGATTCGCCATTTTGGTCTTTCGCATTGACATCGGCACCGGCAGCAATCAGTTGACGAACGGTTTCCGGGTTGGCGTGATCGGTGGCTATCGCGAGAGTTAGCGCATTCATCTTTCGGATATCCAGATCGTTTACCCGCCCGCCCGCTTTAACAAGAATGCTAACGGTGTCGAGTTGCCCGTATGGCGCAGCAAGCATGAGCGGTGTCAGGTGAACCAGGGCGAGAGGACCGTGCTTCACTTGTCCGCCAAAGATGTTCGATGCGTTCGGGTCGGAGCCCGCTGAAAGCAGCAGCCTCACTCGCTCAGAATCGGAAAAAGATAAGGCACCCTGAAGCGCCGTAAAACCGGCTTTATCCGCATGATGCGGGTCCGCTCCTTTGCCGAGAAGCGCTTCGATGACTTCGGGATCGCTTTGAAAAGCCGCCCTTATCAACGCGTCCGTTGACAATTCATCCACGGCATGAACATCGGCTCCATGATCGATAAGATATCGCACGGTAGCAATGTTTCCGTGCGCTGACACCGCGACCATGAGAGGAGTTACGCCCGTCCTCGTCGCGACGTTGACTTGAGCTCCTTTCTCGACCAGGAGCCGAGTTTTCTCGAAGTTCCAGGCGGCGTAAACGAGTGGCGTGGCGCCCGGTTGATTGCGCGCATTCGGGTCGGCCGCCGCATCGAGAAGGATGCGTACAGAATCCGCACTGCCATAGATTGCGGCATAGTGCAGAGGTCTGTTATGCAACTTATCCTCGGTGTTTACGGCTGCCGAGCCGGCAGCGAGCCGGCGCAGTCCATCGAGGTCGTTTGCGCGAATGAGGCGAGTGAAATGATCTGCCAGGGCAGCGGATCCCGGATCCTCGCCGGCCGCGGAAACAAGAGCCACAACGCAAACCGGCACAAATAGAGCGCAACAACGCAACATCCGAAACCCTCCCCGGATAGCCGAGTGTAGGGCAAGTATGGGACCAACTTCAATTCCGTCAAGTACGGGGTGGCGAATTCCAGGCGTACCATAGGTACGGATTCGACGCAATCTTTGGTTAGCTGTTCGGCTGGCGCTGCGATTTTTCGGGCTTCTCGCGACTAGCTGTAAGCCTTAACTGCACGCGCGATGGCGGGAGCTGCTTTCTGAAGGTCCGCCGGCACCATCGCAGGCGTTACCTCGATTGCGGCGTTCAGCGCCAGGAACCACGGCTCGGCAATGGCGGGAATCTCGGATGCATCCTCCATGTTCACGATCAGGATGGCCGTGCGGTTACCACTCTCAGCCATGAAGTAGACCGCTTCAGGCTTTTGTTGTTCGAGAATATTTTGGATCGCTTTAAAGCTGTCCTTCTTTGCCGCCTCGTTCCCGGCCTCGACTGGAATCGAAATTTTGAACAGAAACCTCATCGTGGTGTTTATCCTTTAATTGATCTCGACTGCAGAAGGATTGTACTCCGTCCTCGGTGACGGCGTTTCTAACGTTTCTGCGAAGGATAGGCTCCCGGCCGGCCAACTCCCCGTTCGCCTCTGATCTTCGAGCAAAGAAAGGGGAACTCAAATCTGCGATACTTCACACGAGATGGACCAACACAGCCGTTAGGTCGTCCTGCTGACTACCGCTCGTGATCTGGTCAAACAGGCGGTCAAGAATTGCGGCTGGCTCACTTTCACTCGAGCGAAGAAGGAACTGCCCAAGCCTTTCCTGGCCAAACTCTTCACCAGTCGGATCGTTCGCTTCAGTAATTCCATCGGTGTATAGCAGCAGCCTGTCGCCGGCATGGAAGGGAACCGAAATATTCGCGTACGTTGCTTTCGGAAACGGACCAATAAACAAGCCGTTCTCCGCGAGAAGCACCAAGTCGCCTGTTTCGCCCCGAGCTAATAGCGTTGGCGGATGACCAGCGCCGGCATAGGTGACCGTGCGCGTTTTTCTGTCGATGGCAGCGCAGGCAGCGGTAACGTACTGACCGCCAAGACTGCCGTGAAGCATCACGCTGAGTCCGGAGAGAATAGCGGCGGGGTCGGCGGCGTTATTTTTTTGCGCAGCAAAACAGACCTTTAGCATGCAAGCCACCAGTGCAGCAGGAACGCCGTGTCCTGAAACATCGGCTACCAGGATCGTCAGAACATCGTCTGAAAAAGTCAGGAAATCGTAGAAGTCTCCGGCCACTGATGTCATGGGCTGATATCGCGCCGCAATGCGGATACCGTTAGCCGATGGAGGAGACTGAGGGATTATAGAGCTCTGAATTCGTCTTGCAGTTGCCAGTTCTTGCTTAACGTCGATGAGCTTTCGCTCTGTGGCCAGCGCTCGACGTGCGGCAATGGAAGCTAAAGCTCCAAGCAAGATCAGGAACCCAATCGGCTCTACACTACGGCCGCCGACCCTGACGCCGTTATTCTCAAGCAGAACGAAGACGCTAAAAATGAGCAGCGGCCAAAGGAGAGACGCTGCAAGTAAATTACCGGCACGACCTTCGACCAGAACATGCAGGAGCATCAACACAGCTCCGCAGATCACGAGCAGACTATTTATGGGGCTGACCCAGTATACGTTGTCAGGGAAGAAGGCGGTCGGGATCGCGATCATTGCAAAAGCAACGCTGAGCCACAGCCATATAACGATGCTTCCCTTCCAGCCCCGGCCCAGAAGTTCGCGTGCGAAGAGCGCGAACGGGATGTTGATCACGTAAGTGATGCAAAGAATCCAAGGAATATACTCGTTGCCAGGGCTGTTGAAAGCGTCGCGAACCAACTCATTCTGCACGAATAAGCGCGTGCCGTAGAGCGTCGAAAAAACGCCGGTCCACAACAGCAAGCGATCTCGAGATCTGAGCCGCGCAAGCGCAAGCGAACAGACTCCACCGATCAGAACTATGCAGGCGATAGCAAAGAATGGTAGGTTGGCGCGCAACGCCGCATTCACAACGTGGCGAGGTATCAGGTCCGGGTTCACGCAAATAAGACTAACGCAAGATCTCAATGGCCGGCGCCGACTTCGGCTGGCTCCGCCGCTGTTGCGCGCTCTGCCTGGCCAGCTTCGCCGCTTTTCACGAGAGCGAAGCGGTAAAGTACTGGCGCGATCATTTCGTTGATCGCAACACCGCCGAATACGAGCGCTGCGGCGCCTGCGCCGATTTTTGGAAATGTCTTGACGAACAGCAGCGCGAGCG
>JBAUZG010000351.1:0-16004 GCA_049585195.1 Bryobacteraceae bacterium
GCTGGTAGGTTTCACTGGCCTCTTGATAGGCAAAGCGACGCAATTGCGCACCCGCTTTGCCCAGTAACATTCGCGCCTGCTTCGATTTTTGACCCGCATCGGCAGCGCGTTTCGCGAGGCGGTCGAATGTTCGCTCAGCCTCGAGAAACTGGCCGGATTGACGAAGCTTGACCGCTTCCTGAAAGTCCGGATCCGATGACGGGTCGTATGATGTGTTGGCAGGCTGAGCCGCGATTGCCACGCGGGATTCAGAGCGTTTCAGCCCGAATTTGATGCTCAGACCGGCTGCCATGCAGGCCAGCAGCAAGGCGAGCCGCCAACCCGACCAAATCCTGAGTGGCAGATTTTCGATCCAGTGGTTTCGTAACCACTAGTACTATAGCATCGAACGGCCTGCCACCCACCATAAAACTAAGCCCGGGCCGGTAACGCGGCTCGGGGGCCCCCGTTTTTGACGTCCTACGCGCCGAGGAGAACCCGGATCACGGAAATCACGGTTTCGATGATGATCGGAATGTGCGGCATGTTTGTCTTCCCTCTGCGCATGAGGCTAGGAGCGCCCCGGTTTGTACATCGGCAGAACGGTCGGCAAACTATTCAGCAGAAAAGACTTAAATTTTCAAAAAATTTGTGAATGTGTCACGGCTGCTTTTGGCGGGGCCCGTAGAGGGGCTGAAAACAAGCGCCCCCGTTCCGGGTGGTTTTATCAGCCAAGTTACATCGCGCTCTTGTAATTTAGGCGAAAGTGCCCGATACTGCGTATTCGAGAGGCGGTAACCAGCCTTCCCGGTAGAAGCTGCAAATATGCAACTCTGGCCGCTCGCTATTTATTTCGCAATTGTCTGCGTCCTGGCGGTTGCCATGCTCGGTTTGTCCTATGTCCTGGGACAGCGGCATCACGACCGGGCCACGGGCTCTCCCTACGAATCGGGAATCATATCGGAAGGGACGGCGCGGGTGCGCCTTTCCGCAAAGTTCTATCTGGTGGCGATGTTCTTCGTCATCTTCGACTTAGAAGCAGTGTTTATTTTTGCCTGGGCGGTCTCCGTCCGCGAGGCCGGCTGGCTCGGTTATTTCGAAGTAGTAGTATTTATAGGAATTCTGGTCGCCACCTTGGCGTATTTATGGCGCGTAGGGGCGCTCGATTGGCGATCGGGACAACAGCGGTTTAGAGCACGTTAGAAACGGACGGTGCGGCATGCAGTGGGCGTTGACGAAGCCCGATGCTTCTCCGCGAGCCGGTGACGCCCTCACGGGGTCACTCGACGACGCGACACGCCGTAGCATTGTCCTCACCAGGCTCGAGGATCTGGTTGCCTGGAGCCGCAAGAATTCCATTTGGCCCTTTCATTTCGGCCTTTCCTGCTGTTTCGTCGAAATGGCCACTAGCATTACCAGCAAATACGACATTTCGAGGTTTGGCGCCGAGGTTGTGCGAGGCACGCCGCGCGAAGCCGATCTGATGGTCATAGCGGGCACAGTCTTCATCAAGATGGCGCCTGTCATCCAGCGGCTATACGAGCAAATGATGGAGCCGCGCTGGGTGATCGCCATGGGAGCGTGCGCCAGTTCCGGCGGCATGTACGACATTTACAGCGTGGTGCAGGGCGTGGATAAGTTTCTGCCGGTGGATGTGTATGTTCCCGGGTGTCCGCCGCGCCCCGATGCTTTTCTCGAAGGTGTGGTGCTTCTGCGCGAGGCAGTCGGAAACGAACGGCGTCCGTTGAGCTGGGTAGTTGGCTCACAAACCGTGGGGCGCCCCGAGCCGCCGGCCATGCGCGACCAGAAGCGGGATGCGCGGAGACAATTGACCGTCTTGCGATCGCCCGATCACGTATGAGGAGTGACGGATGACGACAGCCCTTGTGGCCGAAGAAGAAGTCACAATTCCTGGCAGACCGCAGACCACCTGCGACGGCATACCCACCTTCTGGATCGACCGCGACGAAATACACGCTGTGTTGGCCAATCTTCGCTGGCATGTGGCCAAGCCATACAAGATGCTCTACGATCTGACGGCGATCGATGAGCGCGGCCGCACCCATCGGGAAGAACAGCCGCCTGCCGATTACACGGTCGTTTACCATTTGTTCTCGTTTGAGCGCAATTCATTTGTCCGCCTCAAAGTGGCGCTCGAAGAAAAGCATCTGAGCGTCCGCACCATTACCGATATCTGGCCCAACGCCAACTGGTACGAGCGCGAAGTGTGGGACATGTTCGGCATTGTGTTCGACGGCCATCCTCACCTTCAGCGGCTCTTGATGCCGCGCACCTGGCAGGGCCATCCACTGCGCAAGGATCATCCTGCGCGCGCCACCGAGATGGGGCCGTTCCGGCTGCCTGACGAAAAGCAGGACGCCGAGCAGGAAGCCTTGCGGTTTCGGCCTGAAGAATGGGGCATGAGGCGCGGGCGTGATGGTTCCGATTTTCTGTTCCTGAACGTGGGCCCGCAGCATCCCGGCACGCATGGCGTTCTCCGAATCATTCTTGAGCTCGATGGCGAGGAAATTCTCGATGCCGTGCCCGACATCGGCTTTCATCATCGCGGCGCCGAAAAAATGGGCGAGCGCCAGACATGGCACACGTATATTCCCTACACTGACCGCATCGATTATCTGAGCGGCGTGATGAACAATCTGCCGTATCTGCTGGCGGTTGAAAAATTAGCTGGGATAGAAGTGCCGCCGCGCGGGCAGACGATCCGGGTGATGATGGCGGAGCTGTTTCGGATTATCAATCACCTGGTCTGGTACGGAACGTTCGCGCAAGATGTCGGGCAGATGTCGCCGGTCTTCTACATGTTCAACGATCGCGAAAAGGCGTTCGGAATGGTGGAAGCCATATGCGGCGCCCGCATGCATCCCAACTGGTTCCGTATTGGCGGTGTGGCGGAGGATCTGCCCGAGGGTTGGGACGGCATGTTCCGCGAGTTTCTTGCGTACTTGCCGAAAAACCTGGATGAATACGACCGAACGGTGATGCGCAACAAATTATTCCGGGCGCGGACGAAAGGAATTGGCGGTTGCACCGTGGAGGAAGCGATCGACTGGGGAGTAACGGGCCCGAACCTTCGCGCCACCGGCTATGCATGGGATTTCCGCAAGGAGAGGCCCTATTCCGGATACGAGCAATTCGAATTCGACATACCTGTGGGGAAGAACGGCGATTGCTTCGACCGGGCGGTTGTCCATGTCGAAGAGATGCGGCAGAGTTTGCGAATTATCCGGCAATGCGTCGACAACATGCCCGGCGGCCCTTGCAACGCGGAGCATCCGCTGACGACGCCTCCGCCCAAGGCGCGCACGATGCACGATATTGAAACACTGATCCATCATTTTTTGAGCGTGAGCTGGGGACCGATCATTCCGCCAGGCGAGGCGCTCGGAGCGGTAGAAGCCACGAAGGGCAGCAATGGCTACTACCTGATCAGCGACGGATCAAACGGCTCGTATCGCACACGCATTAGAACGCCATCGTTCGCTCATATGCAGATGTTGCCGCTATTGTGCCGTGGCCTGATGATTCCCGACTTGCTGGCCATTCTAGGGAGCATGGATTACGTGCTGGCGGATATCGACCGATGAGGAGAACCGCGTGCTGAGCGAGGAAGAACGCAGCGAAATTGAAACCGAAGCGGCACATTATCCGATCAGGCAAGCCGTCTGCATCGATGCCATGCTCATCGTGCAGCGGCATCGCGGCTGGGTCTCGGACGAGAGCCTAAACGATCTGGCCGAGTTTCTGGACATGACCACCACCGATCTCGATGGCGTTGCCAGTTTCTATAACCTGATTCGCCGCAAACCGGTGGGCAGGCATGTGGCGATGATCTGCGATAGTGTGAGCTGCTGGATTTTGGGTTACGATCGCATGCGCAATCATCTGTGCGGCCGGCTTGGCGTGCAACTTGGCGAGACAACTCCCGACAAGCGATTCACGCTGCTGCCCATCGTCTGCCTGGGCGTCTGCGATCACGCCCCGGCGATGATGATCGACAACGACGTGCATACCGATCTGAACGAGGGACGCATCGACTCGATTCTTGAGCGTTACGATTAGCCCGGAGATGGAAAAACCACTCACAAGCAGATTCCGCGCGGATGGCGAGCCGGTCCTTGCCGCCGAGTACGAGAAGGCGGGTGGCTATCAAGGCTTGCGGGAAGCGCTTAAACTCGCTCCGAAAGATGTGACAGAGCTGGTGAAGCGTTCGAATTTGCGCGGCCGCGGCGGCGCCGGCTTTCCCACTGGGATGAAATGGAGTTTCGTGCCGATGGGCGACGGCGCGCCGCGTCCGAAGTACCTGGTCGCCAATGCCGACGAGATGGAACCGGGCACGTTTAAAGATCGCGTGCTGATGGAAAACGATCCCCATCAGTTCATCGAGGGCATGATTATCGCCGCGTACGCGATTGACGCTGAGATCGCCTACATTTTTCTTCGCGGCGAGTATCAGGTTTCGGCGCGGCGGCTGACCGAAGCGATTGCCGAAGCGTACGCACGCAACTACCTGGGCCGCAACATTCTTGGGTCCGGTTACAATCTCGAACTTCATGTACATGTCAGCGCGGGCCGCTATATCTGTGGAGAAGAGACTGCGTTACTGAATGCGCTGGAAGGTAAGCGGGCGCATCCACGAACCAAGCCTCCGTTTCCGCAAGTTGCTGGGCTTTTCGGCAAGCCGACAATCGTTCAAAATGTCGAAACGCTGTGCAACCTGCCGCACTTGCTCGCGCGCGGAGTGGATTGGTTTCGCGCTTTAAGCAAGACCGACGATGGCGGAACGAAACTTTTCGGTGTGAGCGGGAAAGTGAAGCGGCCTGGACTGTGGGAGCTTCCGCTCGGTACGCCCCTGCGCGAGATTCTCGAAGAACACGCGGGCGGAATGCGCGACGGTTTGCGGTTCCGGGGGTTGCTGCCGGGGGGAGCTTCGACCGATTTCCTCGTGGAAGAACATCTCGATACGCCGATGGATTACTCGAACGTGCAAAAAGCGGGCAGCCGTCTCGGCACGGGAACGATGGTCGTGTTGGACGACAAGACGTGCCCGGTCGGCATGGTTTGGAATCTCGAGCAATTTTTCGCGCGCGAGTCCTGCGGCTGGTGTACGCCTTGCTGGAGCGGCCTGAACTGGACCGAAAAGATTCTCTTTTCGATGGAGCAAGGCAAGGCCGCGCCCCACGATCTTCAAACCCTGCACTTTCAAACGAAATTTCTGGCGCCTGGAAATACGTTCTGCGCATTTGCGCCCGGCGCCGTCGAGCCGTTACAGAGCGCGCTCAAATATTTTGCGAACGACTTCGAGCGGCATATCGAAGAACAACGTTGCCCGTGGAGATAGCGGTGGCCAAAATTTACGTTGAGAACAAGCCGTATGAAGTGAATCCCAAGCAAAACTTGTTGCACGTTTGTCTGTCGCTCGGCTTCGACCTGCCGTATTTCTGCTGGCACCCGGCGCTCGGCTCAGTCGGAGCGTGCCGGCAATGCGCCGTCAAACAGTTCAAGGACGAAAACGATACGAGTGGCAAGCTCATCATGGCTTGCATGACGCCGGCAAGCGAAGGCGCGCGTATTTCGATCAAGGACAAAGAAGCCGAAGAATTCCGCCGCGCGGTCATCGAAGGCTTGATGCTGAACCATCCCCACGATTGTCCGGTGTGCGACGAAGGCGGCGAATGCCATCTGCAGGACATGACCGTGATGACCGGGCATTGCGGGCGCGTCTATAATTTCGCGAAACGCACCTTCCGGAACCAGTATCTCGGACCGTTTATCAATCCTGAAATGAATCGGTGTATTCAATGCCAGCGATGCGTGCGCTACTATCGCGATTACGCCGGCGGACACGATTTGAACGCGTTCCGGCTCCGCGACACGGTTTACTTTGGGCGTGCAGCGGACGGAGTTCTGGAGAACGAATTCAGCGGCAATCTAGTTGAAGTCTGCCCGACGGGTGTTTTCACGGATGCCACGTTGAAGAAACATTACACGCGGAAGTGGGATCTCGAGATGGCGCCTTCCGTTTGCGTGCATTGCGGACTGGGGTGCAACATAAGCGCTGGCGAACGGTATGGTAGCGTCCGCCGCGTCATTAACCGCTACAACGCTGAAGTGAACGGTTACTTCTTATGCGATCGCGGCAGATTCGGCTATGAGTTTGTGAATTCCGCCGATCGCATCGAAGAGCCGTTGATTTCTGCAAAGATAGTGACCAAAGACGCCGCGCTCGACCGCGTCTCGAGCTTGCTTGACGAAGGCAGCGTCATTGGCATCGGTTCGCCGCGCTCCTCCGTTGAAGGTAATTATGCGTTGCGGCAACTGGTGGGACCGGAGAATTTCTTCAGCGGCGTGCCGCAACGTGAGGCTGAAATCGTCAGTGCAATTTTGCGCGTGCTACGGAACGGGCCTGTTGCCTCGGCATCGCTGCACGAAGTCGAATTGTCCGATGCAGTTTTCATTGCAGGCGAAGACGTTACGAACGTTGCTCCGCTGATGGCGCTGCGGCTGCGGCAATCCGTTCGTCAGGCGCCCTCCCGGCGAGTCGAGAAAATGGGAATCCCACTGTGGCTCGACCAAGCCGTCCGCGGCGTGATTCAGTGCGAAACGGGGCCGCTCTTTATCGCTTCGCCATCTGCCACAAAGCTCGATGATGTGGCAACTGGCGCTTTTCGCGCGGCGCCGGATGACATTGCTCGCCTCGCGTTTGCCGTAGCGCACGAGATCGATGAAAACGCGCCGGAAGTTGCCGGGCTGCCCGAAGAAACGCGCGCGCTTGCGGCCCGAATCGCAAAGGCGCTGAGCGAAGCAGAACGCCCTCTGGTTATTTCGGGATGCAGCTTGGGAACCGTGGCTGCTGTTGACGCGGCTGCGCAAGTGGCATGGGCCCTTAAGGCCAAAGGGCGAGCAAACGTCCGGCTGGCATTTACAACGCTCGAGTCCAACAGTTTCGGTCTCGGTCTGTTTGAAGCGCCGGCTCTCGAAAAAGCCTTTGAGCGAGCTCGGGCGGGAAATGTCGCAACTTGCATCATCGTCGAAAACGACCTGTTCCGCCGCTCGCCCTCGTCTGAGGCAAGCGCCTTCCTCGCAAACGTCCGCCATGTAGTTGTTGCCGATCATCTCCTGACACAAACTGCTGCCCGAGCCGAGGTGGTGCTGCCCGCCGGAACATTTTCTGAAACGGACGGCACGCTTGTAAATAGCGAAGGCCGCGCCCAGCGATTCTTTCAAGCATTCATGCCGGCAGGCAGCGTTCAGGAAAGCTGGCGCTGGCTTCGTGACGCAGCGAATTTTAGGGGCGCGAAAGAACAATGCTCGTGGGAATCGCTCGACGACGTTGTTGGAGCGCTGGCGACTGAATTTCCCGCGTTCGCGCGATTGCCCGAAGCGGCGCCATCGCGGAAGTCTACAGGCAAAATTGCGCGCGAACCAAATCGCTATAGCGGCCGAACGTCGATGCTCGCCAATATCGACGTTCACGAACCGAAGCCGCCGGAGGATCGGGATTCCTCTCTCGCGTTCTCGATGGAATCGGGGCCTGAGCCGCCGCCGCCCGCCTTAATTCCATTCTTTTGGGCGCCGGGGTGGAATTCGATTCAAGCAACCGCAAAATTTCAAAGCGAGGTAGGCGGACCTCTCAAAGGCGGCGATCCCGGCGCGCGGCTCGTTGAACCGAGCCTCGAAGGGCAGTGGACCTATGTGGATAGAATTCCATCCGCATTCAGGCCGGATCACGGACAATTTCTCGTATGTCCTGCTTTCCACATCTTCGGCTCGGAAGAACTCAGCATTCATTCTCCGGGCGTGCGCGAACTTGCGCCACGGCCATATGTGGCCGTCAATCCTACCGACGCGGAGCTCATGGGCGTTATGCAAGGCGATTCAGTGAAATTGGTTCTGCGTGAAGAAATCTTGACGCTGCCGGCACTTATCCGGCCCGATATCCCCCGAGGCGTTGCGTGCGTACCATCCGGCCTGCCTTCGCTCGAAGCTTTCACTAGCCCAATTGGCGCGCAAGTAGCGGAAGTCGGCGCGGATGCCGTGGCGAGGAGGACAAAGTGATTCAACTTTTTCCTCTTCTCGTCATCGCCGTCGTGCTGTTCGTTATTTTGAATCTCGCAGGCGGCTTGATTTGGATCGAGCGGCGGCTGCTCGCGTTATGGCAGGACCGCTACGGGCCGAATCGCGTCGGCCCGTTTGGTCTGGGCCAAGTAGTAGCGGATTCCGTCAAACTCTTTACCAAAGAAGACTGGATACCGCCGTTTGCCGATAAGCCGGTTTTTGTTCTTGCGCCGGCCATCATCGTGGCAACTTCGCTCGTCGCGTTCGCGGTAATTCCTTTTTCACCAGGCTTCGTCGTAGCCGATTTGAACATCGGCATCCTGTTCCTGCTTGCGACATCGTCGCTCGGCGTCTACAGCGTGGTGCTGGCGGGCTGGGCTTCGAACAACAAATATTCGTTGCTCGGAGGGTTACGCGCTTCCGCGCAGATGCTCAGCTACGAAGTATTCATGGGGCTCTCCTTGATGGGCGTCGTGATCATCGCGGGATCGTTCCGCATCACCGACATTGTCAACGCCCAACGTTCGGTGTGGTTCGTGATCCCTCAATTTGCCGGCTTCATTTTATTCTTCATAGCCGGCGTCGCCGAAACGCGCAGGCTTCCGTTCGATCTGGCGGAGGCTGAAAGCGAGCTAATTGCCGGCTTTCATTCTGAATATTCCGGCATGAAGTTCGGCATGTTTTTTGTCGGCGAATACATTGGAGTGATTTTGATTTCTTCGATGTTGTCGCTGCTCTACTTCGGCGGATGGCTCGGACCCATTCTTCCGGCTCCTTTGTGGTTCGCCATCAAAACCATATTTTTTATTTGCATGTTCATACTTTTGCGCGCCGCCTTGCCGCGGCCGCGTTTCGACCAGCTTATGTCCTGGGGATGGAAGATTCTCTTTCCCCTCTCGCTGGCCAATTTGCTCATTACGGGCGCCATTGTTCTGGCGATTCGTTAATTAGGGAGGTGTTTCATGCTCAGCGTTGTGCGTTCGCTTTGGGAGGTTTTCCTTCACGCGTTCCGGCGCCGCGTCACCATCCAGTATCCCGACGAGAAGGCGCCTCTCCCTCCGCGATATCGCGGGCGCATTGTGTTATCGCGCGATCCCGATGGAGGCGAGCGCTGCGTCGCCTGCAATCTCTGCGCAGTAGTATGTCCGACGGCCTGTATCGCTCTTCAAGCCACGGAAGACGAACACGGACGCCGCTATCCCGATTTCTTCCGCATCAATTTCTCCCGCTGCATTTTTTGCGGCTACTGCGAAGAAGCATGCCCGACTTACGCCATTCAGCTAACGCCCGATTTCGAGATGGGCGAATACCTGCGCAAAAATCTCGTATACGAAAAAGAGGATCTTATGATCGACGGCCCAGGCAAGTATCCCGGCTACAACTTTTGGCGAGTGGCGGGAGTGGCCATAGGCGGCAAAGACAAAGGCCAGGCGGAGCATGAAGCGCCGCCCGTCGACGTTCATAGCCTACTTCCCTGAAGAGTCCGATATGCTCACAATTTTCTATGCCTCGGGAGCCGTTGCGGTTCTGGCGACAATTTTCACCATCACCCGTCGCAATGCCATACACGCCCTGCTCTACCTGATCGTCTCGCTGCTCGCGATCGCAATCGACTTTTACGTAATGGGCGCACCGTTTGTGGCCGCGTTGGAATTGATTATTTACGCAGGGGCGATCATGGTGCTGTTTGTGTTTGTCGTCATGACGCTCAATATCGGCGAGCATGCGGCCGACACGGAGCCCGGATGGCTGCGCCCAAGCTCGTGGATAGGCCCGGGCCTGCTTTCCATCGTTCTGCTGGTTGAAATTTTTTCGCTGCTTCGAACACCAGGCGGCACATATTCCGAGGCTCGTGTCATCGATTCCAAACAGGTGGGAATGGCACTTTACGGGCCTTACATCATTGGCGTGGAGCTGGCCTCGCTGCTGTTAACGGCCGGCTTGGTTGGGGCATATCACGTCGGCAGAAAGATTGTCTCGAAGGAGGAAGACGTTCGTGATATCAATACCTCTGGATCACGCGCTGTTGCTCGCGACAGTGTTGTTCCTGCTGGGGCTGACCGGTCTTCTCACGCGGCGTAACCTAATCTTCACGCTGATGTGCGTCGAGATTATGCTCAACGCGAGCGGTCTCGCCTTTGTCGCGGCAGGTTCGCGCTGGGGACAAGTGGATGGCCAGGTGATGTTCGTGTTCATCCTCGCGATGGCCGCGGCCGAGGTGTCGGTGGGCCTTGCGATCGTCTTGCAATTTCATCGAAGGCATCCGACGCTCGATGCCGACGCGGCGAGTGAAATGAAAGGCTGACATGCTGAACCTTCTGTGGCTCGCGCCGGCCTTGCCTTTTTTAAGTGCGGCAGTGCTGGCAACGCTTGGCTCTAGATTTTCACGCCGCGCCGTCGCCATCCTTGGCGCCGGTTCTATCGGCCTGGCCTTCGTCGTCGCGGCGCTCGTGAGTTCGAGCTTTCTCGCGTCTCCTCCGCCTGGAAATTCCTATGTTCTGCCGTTATGGACATGGATGACGGCGGGCGATTTCCGCGTCGATTTCGGTCTCTATCTCGATCCGGTGTCGATGCTGATGCTGCTGGTCGTGACATTCGTCGGGTTCCTCATTCATCTTTATTCGACCGAATACATGCAGCACGATCGCGATTACTCGCGCTTCTTCGCCTACATGAACCTGTTTGTGGCGTCGATGCTGATGCTCGTGCTCGGAAGCAGTTTGCTGGTTCTGTACCTGGGCTGGGAAGGCGTGGGACTCTGCAGCTACCTTCTTATCGGATTCTGGTACCGCGATCCGGCGAACGTGAGGGCAGCGAACAAAGCGTTCCTGGTGACGCGCGTCGGCGACACGGCGTTTGCCATCGGCCTTTTTCTCCTGTTCAAACAACTCGGAACTTTGGACATCCAGCAGGCCATGCAGCTGGCGCAATCGCACTGGCAAGTGGGCAGCGCGCTTCCGGTTCTAACCGCCTTCTTGCTTCTCGGCGGCGCGGTCGGGAAATCGGCACAGCTTCCGCTACAAACCTGGCTGCCGGACGCGATGGCTGGACCAACGCCAACCAGCGCGCTGATTCATGCCGCAACGATGGTGACGGCCGGCGTCTACCTGATCGCGCGAACACACGTTCTGTTCACGATTGCTCCACAGGCGCAGCTTGCGGTCGCGGTAATAGGAGCAGCGACGCTTCTAATGGCCGCGCTCAGCGCTCTGACGCAAACCGACATCAAACGTGTTCTTGCCTATTCGACGATCAGCCAGATCGGTTACATGTTCCTCGCGCTGGGACTCGGCGCGTGGTCGGCCGCGATGTTTCACTTCATGACGCACGCGTTCTTCAAGGCCCTGCTATTCCTCGCGGCAGGAGCCGTCATCCAGGCCCTGCATCACGAGCAGGACATGTTCCGCATGGGAGGCCTGCGCCACGAGCTGCCGGTTGCTTTTTGGTCGTTTGTCATTGGAGGCTCCGCGCTGGCCGGTCTGCCGGTTCTGACCTCTGGCTTTTTCAGCAAAGACCTCATCCTGTGGCAATCGTGGGCTGGTCCTAACGGCAACATTGCATTCTGGATTTGCGGCATGGCGGGTGCGCTGCTGACTTCGCTCTACACCTATCGCCTGATTTTCCTCGTCTTCTACGGAAAAGCCAAGACTCACGTCGGCGAAAAGCCGAAGCTCGCTATGAACTTCTCGCTCATTACACTTTGCGTGTTGTCGTTGATCGGCGGCTTCGTCGATACGCCGCCGAATTTTGGAGGCATTCCCGCGCTATCGAATTTTCTGAACAGTACGCTGCCCCGGCTCGAGGAAGTCCATATCGGACCCATCACAGAGCTGGCAACGGCTCTGTGCGCTTCGCTCGTGTTCCTCACTGGCCTCGCGCTCGCCTTCGTTCTGTACTACTTTCATCAGGTGGAAAAGCCATCCGGCTCGCCTCTTGTCGAATTCTTGTTTCGCGGCTGGGGCTTCGATTCTCTTTACAGTGTGCTCTTTGTCCGGCCTTACGTTTGGCTGTCACAGGCCAATCGCGGCGACGTAATCGATTCGATCTACAACGGGCTGGCGGCAGTTGTTCAAGCTTGCTATCGCGGCCTG
The DNA here is from genome assembly GCA_049585195.1 of Bryobacteraceae bacterium. Lineage (GTDB taxonomy): Bacteria > Acidobacteriota > Terriglobia > Bryobacterales > Bryobacteraceae > KBS-96. Next base: position 12,147 of record JBAUZG010000351.1, read on the forward strand.
CGTCTCACGGAAACGGGACGCGTCCGCTGGTATGCTTCCGGCCTGGCTGTGGGAGCCGCCGTGTTCATCGTGTTCATATTGCTGATGCGTTGAGAAACAAGGAAGCTCGACATGATTCTGCTCTGGCTCATCCTGATTCCCTTCATTGCCGGCATCCTGGCCTGGGCGGTGGCGCGGAACAACGCGGCAGCAGCGCGAGTATTGAGCGTCGGCGCAATGGCCATCGACCTTGCGCTCTCCATAGGATTGTGGGTGCGGTACACCGGCCAGGTTGCTTTCTCTTCCGGGCACACCTGGCTCGCCGAAGTTTCCTGGACCTGGATTCCGCAGTTTGGAATCCGCTTTCATCTCGCCCTCGATGGCTTAGGCCTGGTCATGATCGCTCTGACATCGTTTCTAGGCATCATTTCCGTCCTCGCGTCGTGGCACGAGATCCAGACCTCGATCGGGTTCTTCCATTTCAATCTGCTGTGGGTGCTATCCGGCGTTACCGGTGTTTTCCTCTCCGCCGATCTGTTCCTCTTCTATCTGTTCTGGGAACTCATGCTGGTGCCTATGTACTTTCTCATCGCGATCTGGGGATCGGAGAGAAAGATCTACGCCGCGATCAAGTTTTTTCTATTTACGCAAATTAGCGGCTTGTTGATGCTGGTCGCCATCCTCACACTGGCAATTCAGCACAATGCCTCGACAGGTTCGTATTCGTTTGCTTATGAAGACCTGATGTCAAACGCGCTTTCGCCGGGCATGGCCACGCTTCTGATGCTCGGTTTCTTTGCGGCTTTCGCGGTCAAGCTCCCGGTAGTCCCCTTTCATACCTGGCTCCCCGACGCGCATACCGAAGCTCCTACGGCAGGCAGTGTGGTTCTGGCCGGCCTTCTGCTTAAAACCGGCGCCTTCGGCATGCTGCGCTTTGTCTTGCCTCTGTTTCCGGGCCCCAGCCGCGAGCTCGGTTCTCTGATGATGGGCCTCGGCGTCGCCGGCATTCTCTACGGAGCCATTCTTGCCTTCGCGCAAACGGACTTGAAGCGCATGGTTGCCTACACGAGTGTCAGCCACATGGGCTTTGTGCTGCTCGGCATTTTTTCCGGAAATGAGATCGCGCTCGAGGGCGCATTGGTACAGATGGTCAGTCACGGGTTGAGCACCGGAGCATTATTCGTGCTCGCGGGATCTTTGAAAGACAGGCTGCACACGCGCGAACTGAACTCGATGGGAGGATTATGGGATACCATCCCGATGCTCAGCGGGTCGGGATTGTTTTTCGCGATGGCGTCGGTCGGCCTTCCAGGATTAGGCGATTTCGTGGGCGAATTTATGGTGCTGCTGGGGACATACCGGACTGCGCCTCTTATGGCTATTCTGGCCGCGCTCGGCATGATAGCCGGGGCAATCTATGGACTTCGCATGGTCCAGAAAGCCCTGCTGGGTCCCAATCTTCGCAATTTGAAATTGCACGATGCGCGTTGGTCCGAGCGGCTCATTTTCGGCTCGATGATGGTGGGCCTATTGTGGATCGGAATCTACCCGCGCCCGGTGTTGAACCTGGTCCAACCAGCCCTAGGACCTCTCGCTAACGCGCGCGACTCCGTCAGCGCTGTACTCGCGCGGAGATAACTATGACATCGGCTGACCTGATCGCTTTATCCCCTCTGATCGTTTTAACAGTGGCCGTAGTTGTCCTGATGCTAGTTATCGCCATTCGCCGTAACCATATGGCGGCCGCCGTGTGCACGCTCATAGGTTTGGCCGCGTCATTTGCAAGTTTATGGTTTGCGTCATCAGCTGCTCCCCACCAGGTCACAGACCTGCTGGTTATCGACGATTACTCACTGTTTTACTCCGGATTCCTGATACTGGCGGCAGCAGCCGTAATTCTTCTAGCATTCTCTTACATAGAAAATCGGAATGAGCACAAAGAAGAATTTTACATTCTGATTCTGCTTGCCACGCTTGGCACAGTGGTGTTGGCCTCTAGCCGGCACTTTGTGTCACTCTTCCTCGGCATTGAAATCCTGAGCGTTTCCCTCTATGCGCTGGCAGGTTACTTGCGAGCGGAACCTCTCCGTCTCGAAGCGGGAGTAAAATACCTCATTCTGGCCGCCACTTCTTCCGCCTTTCTGCTGTTCGGAATGGCGCTGCTTTATTCGGAGACGGGCAGTATGGACATGGCGTCTTTGTCGCGAGTTCTGATGGAGGGCGCACCAGGCCGAACCGGCGTAGAGCTGGCAGGCATCGCGTTAGTCGCAACGGGCATCGGATTCAAGCTGGCTGCCGTTCCGTTTCATCTTTGGACGCCCGATGTCTACGAAGGGGCTCCGCTTCCCGTGACTGCCTTCATTGCTTCCGTTTCGAAGGGCGGCGTATTTGCTTTATTGCTCCGGTGGTTTCACTCGGTCAGCATCCATGTAGGCTCTCCTGCGTGGTGGGCTTTTGCCGTCATGGCAGTAGCTTCGATGCTTGCCGGCAACCTCCTCGCGCTCCAGCAGAATAACGTGAAGCGTCTGTTGGCCTATTCATCTATCGGCCACATGGGCTATCTGTTAGTCGCTTTTCTTGCTGCGGGACCTTTCGCAGTACAGGCTGCGACTTACTATCTGGTCGCGTACGCAACAACAATTGTTGCGGGCTTCGGCGTGCTCACTGTGCTTTCCGCGAATGGAGAAGAATGTTGCCAGTTAGAGGATCTGAAAGGACTTTTCTGGACGAAGCCGGTACTCGCGGGGACTTTCGCGGCAATTCTGCTCTCCTTGGCTGGTATCCCCCTTACTGCGGGATTTCTAGGAAAGTTTTATGTTGTTTCGGCCGCGGTCTCGAGCGCCCTTTGGATTCCCATTTTCGTGTTGGTCGTAAGTAGCACAATAGGAATCTACTATTACTTACGTGTGATCGTCGCTCTGTTCAGCGCGACCGGAGAGGGCAGCGCAACTGAACAACTTCGCACGCCGCGCGCGGCAGCGTTTAGTTTAGCCGCGCTCCTGATCCTGATCTTTGTTCTGGGAGTTTATCCAGGGCCGCTTTGGAGCTTGATACAGGGCTTCACGCCGGCCAGCTAATCAGCAGGGATATTGCCCGGTAATGTAGTGTTCTAAATGCTCAATATGCTCGTCTTGCGATGAGATGATCCAGTTGACGAGATCGCCAAGCGAGAGTACGCCGAGAACCTTTCCTGCAGTATCCACTACCGGAAGGTGACGAATGTGGCGCTGGGTCATCGTCTGCATTGCATCGTGTACCGTAGTGCACAGGTCTACCGCAATAGGCGATGGAGTCATGATCTCGTAAACGAAGGTATCTTTGGATGAACGCCCCTTTAAGATCACCTTACGGGCGTAATCGCGTTCGGAGATAATGCCCACCAGCTTACCCGCCTCAGTTACTAACAACGCACCTACCTGTTTATCTGCCATCAATTCAATAGCTGAGTAAACAGAAGCGTCGGGAGGGACGGACCATATATCGGATCCCTTGCGCGATAGAATCACATTAATTCGGTCTAAGACCTTCATCTTGCCTCCTGGGCCAGTTTGGGATAAGAGCTGTTTTGGAAAAGATAGGGCGAGGAGGAGGTGACTACTGGATGAATCGTCGGGGTGGGAGGATTTAACGGCGACCAGGAGCAGTGCGACTTCATGGGGCCTCCTCGGCCTGGTCCAAAAAATGAGTTTTCCAACTCACTTTGCCGAAAGTATACGCCTGCCGGCCGGATATTACAAGGGCTTTCTAGGCGTCTGTCACCGCAAAATGATAATGTCCTAATCGTGCCAAATAGAAATGTCCTATTGACAAGGGCACGCTGGGGAGTTGGAAACGGACCAACTCGTAATGACCCAGAAGGAGCGCGACCGGCTGGTTGCG
>JBAUZG010000352.1:0-2925 GCA_049585195.1 Bryobacteraceae bacterium
AGGTTGACGCTGAGCTGTGTCGGGCCATTGCCGGCGTTGCGCACGAGAATCGGTTCCCCGGGTGTGGGATTCATATTGAGATAGCCGTATGGCGTCGCAATGATGCCGGGCCCAGGTCCGGTTGCAATGCCAGGCCGGTCGTTCACAACACCATCGAGGTTGTTATCGAGCCCGGTGGTGATGTCGAAGGGAATGCCCGAGCGCGCGATCAGAAACGGCGAGAACTGGAGCCGCAGCGGCCCGCGGATACTGCCGCCAATAAACGTGCGGTTGGTGATATCGAGCGACGAGCGGCCCCACTCTCCGTTCAGATTGTATTGATTGACCGGAAGCGAAGTGAGCCCGTCCGTGTTCGAGTGGGCGTTATTCCAGATATAGGCTCCGAATAAAGAGGCGCGCGCGCCAACCTGCGAGGTCACGCGTACGATAACCTGCTGCTGCTCGAGGAGGCCCGCCGATTCGTAGAGGTACAGATCGCCGATGTTGCCATACGGCCGGATGCCTGAGTCCGGGTTTCCTGGCGTGACGGTGCCCGGCAGCGGCGCATTGATATCGCGCGCGTCGAATTGATGCACGCCGCGCGTGTTGGTGAAATTGACTGCGAGCGTTGTACGGCTGAAGAGCTGGCGTTCGATTCCGAGGGCGCTTTGTATCAGGTACGGCGCGTGAAGATTGCTGTCGAGAACATAGCGTACCTGCTCGTTGGGTGAAGGGGTCAGGCTCGGGACATTCGGGATATTGGGATAAAACGTGGGATCTTTCACCAGGTAAAACTGCTGATTGACGCCGTTGTTTTGCTCGGCGAAAGCGACATCGGTTTCGTCGAAGCGGATGTAGAACATTCCGAAGCCGCCGCGGATGACGGTCTTCGGCCGGCCGCTCCCGCCCGACAGCTTAGGCGACCAGGCGAAACTAAAGCGCGGCGCAAAATCGAGCCAGTCGTGGATGTTGGTCTGACCCTCCCAGCGAAGCCCTGCGCTGACGGTGAGGTTCGGAGCGACGCGCCAATCGTCCTGCACAAATGCTCCGACATCGCTCTGATTAATCATGATGAAGGGATTGCCGCGGCTGAGGGTGAACTGCGTGGGAATGCCTAACTGGTACGACTGCGTGCACTGAGAAGGGATCAGGCAGCCGAACGTGAATGTTCCATTGAAGTTCGTCGGCGTATAGTAATTGAGATTGTCGGAACGGACCCTGACTCCGTACTTTATAGTATGTTTGCCTTCGGTCATCGTCGTGTAATTCTGGAACTCGAAGCGGTCCGTGGTTTGCCTGGTATCGCCGGTAGTTGAGCCTCCGCCGGTGAATGCGCCTTGCACGACAATTTCCGGCGCATCGGTCACCGCCAGGTTATCGAGAAATTCGCGGCGATACTGGAACCGGGTTTCGTTGACTACTTTTGTCGAAAAGACCTGCGTGTCGGTGATCTGGGCGGTGTGCTCGTACTGATCGTAGCTGTAGCCATTCTCCGGCAAGTCGAACCCCGTCACGTTCCACAGCTTGCGGTAGTTGTCGAGGTATGAATAGCGCATGCTGAGGGTGTTGTTGGGTCCTAGCTGCCAATCCACTCGAGGGCTCACGGTGGTGCGGTCCTGAGGAGTGGGAACGAACCCCCGGTTATTCAGGATGCTCCCCGGACTGTTCGGGTCGAGAATGTACGCGTTTAAAATTCCGTTATCGTCAATCTGACGCCGCTCGACGTCGATAAAAAAACTGGCTTTCTTGCTAATGGGTCCGCTGACATTCCCGCCGAAGGATTGCGAGCTGAAATTCGGCGTCGGACCGGTCAAGAAGGGATTGCGGGCATTCCACACGCCATCGCTGATGTCGTAGAAACCCGTCCCATGAAATTTGTCCGATCCGGGCTTGGTGAATATCTCGATGCGCCCAAAGCCGAGCTTGTCGAATTCGGAAGCGAACGGGTTTTGGTTGATGCGTATTTCGCGAATCGACTCTTTCGGTGGAAAACGCCCGGTGCTGAAGCCATCGATGAAAATCTGCGGTCCGCCGGGTCCGGCCGAGGGGCCGGCCAGCGCTTCGAGGTCTTGCTGAAGGTCGTCGGGATCGTCAGGCAGAGCGGCCAAATCCTCCTGGCGGAGCACCAATGCGTCGGCGTTTTGCGAGGGATCGACGCTGATCTGGGTCGTCGAATTGGACTCGACGTTGATTTCCTCTTTTACCTTCTGGGGCGTCAGCACCACGTTCGCTTGCGCGGATTGACCGGGGGTCGCCTGGACGGCCACCACGCCAGCCTGTGTTAGCCCCTTGACGTCAACCGAAACCGTGTATGTGCCAGGCTTGAGGCCGCGAAACACGTAAGTGCCGTCGCCTTTCGTTTTGCCGGTTTGCGTGGCCCCGTTCTCATCGGTGAGCGTAACTGGCGTGTTCGGAATGATGGCGCCTGTGTTGTCTTTCACAGTGCCCTGTATTACGCCGCCCCTCGGAGCACTGGCGCCGGCTGACGGAACAGACCGCGGAGTTTGCGCCACAAGCGCAACCAGCGGCATTAGAAAACAAAGCATCAAGACACTAAGTCTTCGATAGACCATGCAACCTCGTTGAAGAAATTCTCAGGAAAGTACGCCTCAAGTTACTGCTCGCCCGGGGTTCCTATGTCCAGGTTCCAGTTGGAAAGATCCACACCGCCTCCTCCGCCCCCGCGGCGGCCACCGCCTTGCCCTTGTTGCGGCGCGGCAAACAGGGGCTCAACACCGGCGATGATGTTAATCGCCGTCAGGCGGGTTTTGTCGTCGCCGACCCCGCCTGAAATCACTACCTGCTCACCAGGCTTCAAGTCCGACAAAGGAACTTTCGGAAGCCGTTCCAGCATTTGCGAGATATCGCCGCCTGCAATCCCGCCCGCTGCGGGCCAGCGCGGGGGTCCAGCCGCATTTCCATTTCCCGCCTCGCGAGGCTGCATAC
>JBAUZG010000353.1:0-14874 GCA_049585195.1 Bryobacteraceae bacterium
CCCAAAAATTGCTGAGAAAACTGATAGATCGCGTAGATCGTGCCCCGAACGTCCGAACCCGTCAAAACGACAGCGGCGACTGGCGAGAAGCCGGGCGAAGGGCTCTCGACGGTCTGAATCAAAAACCGCTCCCACCCCGTGGGTCTTTCGATACCTTGCGGAAGCGGCCCTTTCAACGCAACCCAGATCGCCGATCCCGCTGCGGCTGCCGCCGCGTTGTGCACGACTTGCAACCGCTGCCCGAAAACTGCCTCGCAGTCCCGCGCCAGGTCCGAAACCGCCTTCTGAATCGGTCCGGGCTCTTTTTCATCTACGAAGATCCTAGTGTACGAGTCGATGACGACTCGCGCTGATGCCAACGGCGCCATCAGTGCCAGCATCAACAGCGCCAGACCGGCAAATCTACTGATTCTTGCTGTCGTCCTTTTTATGGGTGACGGCACTCTTCACACCTTTAGCGGCGTTCTCCGTGGCTTGACCTGTGCCTTTACCCATTTTGGCCACGCCGTGACCCACATCTTTTCCAAACGTTTTCGCGCCGTCCACCACGTCGCCGTGTTTCACGTCGGAGCCAAGCGCTTTTCCGCCCTCGCCCACTTGCTTGCCGCCGCTGCCAAACGAGTTCTTCACGTTCGATCCAGCCGCATCGAACTTCGTGCCCGCAGTCCCTTTTTTCACGCCCAAGCTGTCAAGCGTCTCGGGGCCAAGCCTTCCGTTCGTCGTCAGATTTTCATGCTTCTGATAAGCGCTGATCGCGGCGCGCGTTTTCACGCCCTCGATGCCATCGATCGGACCGGGATCGAAACCTTTGTCCTTCAGCGCCTGCTGCGCCACCCGCACTGTATCTGTTTGCGCCAGCGCCATCGGCGCTAAGCTGATGCCAATTGCAAGAACCGAACCAATCAGAAATCTCGACACAGAACCGTTCCCCTTTCTAATCAAAATTTTATTGCTGTCCATATCGCTTTCGAATGAAGCCCGCGAAAAAGCGCGCCTCGAGTTCATGCTCAAACGCGTGCTCGCGCTGGAACCCGAGCGCGCAAACCGCAGCGTGGAAAGTTTCCCCTGCAAATCGCCGCCATACGTGTCCCGGCACACCGAAAAACCGAAAGCCCGAGCGTTCGAATTCCGGATCGCGCAGGATCGCATGCAACTCGCCATGACTCAGGTGCCACCGCCGATGATACTCCTTCCGTAGCCGAAACGGCTGAATTTGCGCATGCACCACGACGCGCGGATCGAACCAGCAGCGCCCGCCTGCCTTCCAATAACGCTCCTGAAGCTCGCGGTCTTCGAGTGAACACGTCGACCCAGCGGTCTTCTGAAAATCCGGCCTGAAGACGCCGATCTGCTCGAAAACCGTCTTCCGTACGCCCATATTGGCCGTGATCAGGCACTTGCGATTGTGTGCGTCCAACATCTGCGCCGTCCCGTAATCAAGCAATGCAAGCGGCCCCCAGTGCCGTTCCGTCAGCCACGCGGGCGGCGTCTCCGGCCACAGCGCCAGCACCTTGCCTCCCACGCACCCACACTCGGGCCTCTCCTCGAACGTGTTTTTCATGGCCGCGAGCCAGTCCTCAGCCACCACCACATCGTCATCCGTAAAGGCAATCAACGGAGCCTCGGCCGCCGCAATCCCCGCGTTCCTGCCGTATGACACGCCTTGCTGCCCCTCAAATACGTACCGCACAATCCATCCTCGGCGTGCTTCATACGCCCGTACCACTTCTCGCGTTCCATCCGTCGACCGGTTGTCGACGACTATCAGCTCGTATGCCGGCGCATTTCCCTGCGCCAGAATGCTTTCTATCGCTCCGGCCAGACTTTTTTCGCGATTGTATGTCGAGATGACGACTGAAATCTCCGGCTGCATCGCCTACTCGACCCGCATCACCACCAGCGTCATATCGTCGTGCTGTTTTGCACCTTCCGTGAACGCATCCACGCGCCGCAAAACGTGGCTGATCACTTCCGACGCATTACGCCCGTGACACTCGCAGACCGCTTCAATCAGCCGCTCTTCATCCCACTCTTCATCCTTCGAGTTCATCGCCTCGCTGATTCCGTCGGTAAACCCAACTACTGTGTCTCCCTTGTATAACTGAACGCATCCCTGCTCGTAGCGCACCTCTGGAAACAAACCCAAAACCGTTCCGCCGCGCTCGAGCCGCAGAATCCGATGGTCGCCATCCTTCCGGCACACGATGGGGGCGTCGTGCCCCCCATTCACATACACCATCGTCCGGTTCGGCGCGCTGTACTGGCCATAAAAAAACGTCGCGTAACGGTTCGATGAAGACCCCTCATATAACAGCCTGTTCATCAACTCGAGCATCTCCGCCGGACTCTCGCCTGGCCTCAGCGTCTGGGTCCGCAGCGATGCCTGCAGCGTCGCCATCATCAGGGAAGCCGCGATCCCTTTCCCTGCAACATCGCCGATCGCGATTCCCAAGCAACCATCCTGCAAAGGGATGAAATCGTAATAATCGCCGCCCACGTCCTGCTGCGGCCGGCAGTACCCAGCGAAATCCAGTCCATCCACCACCGGCAGATTTTGTGGAAACAAGCGCTGCTGCACTTCACGCGCTATCTCGAGCTCGCGATTGATTCGCTCCCGTTCGGCTGTTTCGCGCCTGATGCTCTCGGTCAGTCGCGCATTCTCGAGCGCAAGTCCGGTCTGCGATGCGACGGCGCTCAGCAACCGCAAGTCCGTCGCGGTATACGGAGCTTCTGAGCGTTTCGGCCCCAGGCTGATGATTCCGAGCAGCCGCTCCTTCAGCGCCATCGGCAGCAGAAGCTGCGCGTCGAGCAGCCGCAGTATTTCGCGCTCTTCCTCCGGCGTGTGCTGCACCCACGACGTCTCATCGTCGAAGTAAACGGTCGAAGGCTTTTTCTGTTCCTCGAGTACTTGAATGGTCGTTGCCCCCCGCGCCAATTCAATCGCCGGAACTCCGTCGTACCCTAGCGCGTACGCGGGCCGGTACGCCTCCGACGATTTCAGCAGCACGGCCACTCTCGGCACATGGAGCGAATCCGATATCTGCCGGGTAACAGTTTCCAAAAGCGCTTTCGTATCGCGGATTCCCGCCACGTTCTGGCTGAGTTCAGTGAGAATCACCTCTGTGTCATACGCTTCCCGGAAGAATCTCCGGTCCGTCCAGCGGGCCAGTTGTCTGCCGGCTTTGACCAACAGCAGCAACAACCCGGTCGAGACGGCGAGCAGGACAATTGGCGCAACCAGACCAGTCGACGACTGGAGTAGATTGAGGCTCAGAAGAATGATTCCCGCCGCCAGAATCATTACCAGAACGGCGATGCCGCCGCGAGCAAACGCATACTGCAGGCCGGCGCGAACGGCGACCCGAACCTCCATCGCCCGCTGTACGACGATTACATACGCGAGCGTCACCGGAAAGAGAGTGATAGCAAGAATTGACGAGGCCGCATACCACAGCGGCACCTCGATCCCCAGGAAAGTTTGAAACAAACGCAGCACCAGCGAAGGAACGAGCGCCACAGCACTACCAGCGAGCAGCCACTGCAAACGCCGCCGCGCGTCGGCATCCCGGCTCTTTCCCAGCTTGATGCCAATGCTTACAAAGAACGAAGCGATGCAGGCGATGAAGAATGCCAGCACCGTGCCCTCCAGACGGTTCTCATAGTGCGCGATCGTGCGCAGCACCGCGATCCGGCTGGCATCGTAAAAATCCGTGTAGAGATCGACTCCCAGCAGTACGAAGAAAGGGATTGCCAGAACCGGGGCAATCCATCGGCGTTTGCGAAGGAAGGGGAACGGACGCGGAAAATAGAGGCCAAATAGCATCACCCATAGCGGCCACGTGTTGCTCAGCAGCGAGCGGTACCCAACTACGATTTGCATCCACGGCGCGGGCAGGCCGAAAAAAGTAGCGGGTCCAAGCTGGCTGAACGAGGCCAGCATCGCGAGAGTGATCCACGCGAGCTTGTCGCGCGGCCGCGAGAAGGCCACAAAGAAGCCGAGAATGAGCGAAAAAATCGGAACAATCGTGTATAGAACGATGGTGAACGTCCAGCCTAGAGCCAAGCCGCGCGGCGGGTGGACGGGCACAGTCCTCTCCATCATGTGGGGCGCCTGGCCTGGCATCGTGCGCCGCACCATCACCTGGACGTGCTGCCCGGGTTTCCATGCGAAGCGCATCTTTTCGAGCTGCCGGAGCCCGGTTATGAGTTCGCCGTTGAGCGCCACCAGTTCATCGCCCGGCTCGAGCCCCATGGGTTGGAGCTCGGACTTCTCACCTCTCAACTCGAGAGAGTCCTCATGAAACTGAAGCGGCAACACTCCCGAGTTTCTCCCACGATAATGCGCGGCGATGAGGTGCCCGGAAATGACAGCCTGCGCCATTGCGCCCCAGGCAAGCAGCACCAGGAGCAACCCGTACTGCAGCTTCGATTCGCCCTTCATAAAAGCCCCGAATGCCTTTACAAAGAGCCGGAGGCGTCAGCGACCGGCCCTGGCTCCGTGGCACCCACTTCTAGCCGCAACGGGCTGCGTTTCATGCTGTAAGTGAAGTAAATCACGAGGCCGGCGACGAGCCACACCAGAAAACGAAGCCACGTCTCGAGCGGCAGGCTCATCATAAGAACCGCGCAGAAGAACACGGACAAAATCGGCGTGACGGGAACCCACGGAACGCGGAACGATCGCACTCGCTCCGGCTGGCTGTGCCGCAGCACGATCACTCCCAATGACACCAGAACAAAGGCAAACAACGTGCCGATATTGGCCAGATCGGCCAGCGTCCCGATATCGAAAATTCCCGCCGGGATGCCGACAAACAATCCCGCAATCCACGTCGAAATATGCGGAGTTGCGAAGCGCTTATGCACGTTTGAAAAGAAATCCGGAAGCAGCCGGTCGCGTGACATCGCAAACCATATACGCGCCTGGCCGTATTGATACACGAGCAGGCTCGACAGCATGCCTAGCAGAGCTCCCGTCGTAACCACGAACCTGAGATTGTTCAATCCGACTGCCTTCAGTGCGTTCGCTACCGGTGCGTCGTTGTTTAAGGTCTTCCAATCCACGATTCCAGTCAGGACGAGCGCCACCGAACCGTACAGAATCGCGCACAGGATCAGCGTCCCAACAATGCCTATGGGCATATCGCGCTGAGGATTCTTCGTCTCCTCCGCCGCGCACGAAACCGAGTCGAACCCGATGTAGGTAAAGAAAACGATCGCGCCGCCCGTCAATACGCCCGGAAAACCGTTGGGCAGAAATGGATGCCAGTGCTCGGGCTTGATCGCGCGTGCCGCGCCGGCGACAAACAGCAGCACAGCGACGAGCTTCACGCCTACCATGATGTTATTTGCGCCCGCGCTTTCTCTCACCCCCCGCACCAGTATCCAGCTCAGCACCATCACAATCAGCAAAGCGGGAAAGTTAAACACAGCATGCGAGAATTTGCCGGCGATGATAGGAGGCTGCGACAGCCAGTCGGGCAGATGGACGCCGAACATCCTGTCGCAGATATCGTTAAAGTAGGCTGAAAAACCCACCGCTACCGACATGTTCGATACCGCGTACTCGAGTATCAAGTCCCAGCCGATGATCCACGCGAAGATTTCGCCGAGTGTCGTGTAGGCATAGGTGTAGGCGCTGCCCGCGATGGGGATCATCGACGCCAGCTCCGCATAGCACAGCGCCGCGAAGCTGCACGCAAACGCCACCAGAATGAAAGAAAGCGTAATGCCCGGACCTGCCCCGGGCCGCCCGCTTGTCGATATCGCTTTCGAGCCGTGCATCAGCAGGTCGAGCACCGGCGCGTTTAGGACCGAGTGGTAATCGAATGTCTGTCCCGCCGCGGCTGTGCCCGTGAGCGTAAAAATACCCGAGCCGATCACTGCCCCGACACCAAACGCAATTAAGCTGAGCGGGCCAAGCGACCTCTTTAAGCGTTTTTCACCGCACTCCGACTCGCGTACCAACCCCTCGATACTTTTCTTCTTCAGCAGTTGTGACATTCGAGGAGGGCGGGCTTCAGCCCGCGCGGGACTTCAGTCCCGCCCAGTCTTACCGTTTCCGCTGACCCTTCGCCAGCTTCTTCACTTTCTTCTTATTCTCCCCGCGCGCAACACCCGCGGCCCGTTTCGCCTTCGGGGCCGCTTTCCTGCGCGCGGCGCGCTTCAATTTCTTCCGCTCTTCACGGTCGTTAACGTGTTTTGTATTCATTCTTCTACTTTGATTCCTGCATATTTTTCAATCATTTTCTTCAACCCGAATTCGGGGAAATTTATAGTTAGTTTCGCATCTTCGCCCTCACCCTCGCGCCGGAGCACAATTCCACGTCCATATTTCGGATGAATTACGGCAATGCCCGTGCGAAGGCTGGCGCGCGGCCGAGGAGCAGCTTTTGTAAAAAGCGGCTTCTGCGCCGGCGACTCCGGCTGCTTCGCCGGAGCCGGTGTTGTGATCCGCGCACCCGATTGCTGTGCCCGGGCAATGCCCGTCGGCACCGGCATGCCGCGCTCGGCGAAAAACTGCGCGATATTGTCGAGCGAGTTATGTGTGCGGCCGGTATACAAATTGCGCTTCACTGATTGCCGCACGTCATCTTGTTCCGCCAGCAGCTCGACCTCATCTACGCCTAGTTCTTTATATGGCGACAGCCGTTCGCAAAGACTGGGCGGCACCTCAGCGAGAAAACGCGATTTGATCGTTGCCTCCGGCTGTCCCCCTCCGAAACGCCGCCGGTAGCGCGCCCATGTGAGATACAGCCGTTTTTGCGCGCGGGTCATGCCCACATAACACAGCCGCCGCTCTTCCTCCATCGCAGGTTCCGAGCCAACCGAGCGGCTGTGCGGAAACAAGTTCTCTTCCATGCCGGCCAGGAAAACGTTCGAAAACTCGAGGCCCTTTGCGTTGTGCACCGTGAGGAGCGAAACCTGCGCCCGCTCATCCACCTGGTCGGCATCGGAGACGAGTGCCGCGTGGTCTAGAAAATCGGAAGCCGTTTCGCCGCGTTCGGCCGCTTCAACGGCGGCGTTGATAAGTTCTTCGATGTTCGAAAGCCGCGACTCCGAGTCAGTCGAGTTATCGGCCCGCAGCATTTCCCCATAACCGGTTTCCTCGAAAATAGCCCGCAACAGCTCGGGCACGGGCTGTGTTCGCATCTGTTCCCGCAGCTCTTCGATTAGTTTGATAAACGATTTGAGCGAAGCTTCGGCTCGGGCGGGAAACGCCTTTTCCTCGAGCATCCGGCCGATGGCGGTCCACAGGCTGAGATTGTGCTCGAGCGCAAACTGCTCGATCTGTTCCACCGTGCCCTTGCCAATGCCTCGCGCCGGTGTATTAATGATGCGAAGCAGGCTGATGGAATCGCCGGGCGTCATCAGAATCTTGAGATAGGCCAGCAGATCCTTTACTTCCGCGCGCTGGTAGAAACTGAAGCCTCCAACGACAAGATATTTGCGTCCATAGCGCCGCAGGGCTTCTTCAATCTGGCGCGATTGAGAATTGGTACGGTACAGAACCGCAACGCGCTCATTCGGACGCGACGCCAGCAGCTTCTCAATCGTATCGGCGATGAAAAGAGCCTCGTTCTCGCCATCGGGCGCTTCGTACAACCCGATGCGCGCCCCCTCGCCGGAATCGGTCCACAGCCATTTGCCCTTGCGTTCTTTGTTGTGCGCGACAACGGCGCTGGCCGCTTCGAGAATGTTCTTGGTCGAGCGGTAGTTCTGCTCGAGCCGCACAACCACAGTATTGGGAAAATCGCGCTCGAAGTCCAGAATGTTGCGGATATCCGCGCCGCGCCATCCGTAAATTGACTGATCTTCGTCGCCCACTACGCACACGTTCTTACGCAGCTCGGTTAACAGCAGCATCAGTTCGTACTGGCTGCGATTCGTGTCCTGGTATTCGTCAATCATGACGAACTCGAAGTGGCGGTTATAGCGCAGCCGGAGGGCCTCGTCGTGCTTCAATAACCGCACCGATTCAAGCAGTAAATCATCGAAATCGAGAGCGTTGGCTTGCTCGAGCCGCTCCTCGTACTGCTCGTAAATTTTGGCCATGCGCGTCAGGCGCGGATCGTTGGCCTGTTTGTACCAGTCGAGCGGCGTTTCGTGATGGCTCTTGGCGTGGCTGATGCGTGAAAGCATTGCCCGGTATTGCATGAATTTGTCGTCAATTCCCTGCTGCCGGTAGATCGATTTCAGCAGCGCGATCTGATCGTCATCGTCGTAGATAACGAATTGCCGCGTAAACCCGGGACGAATTTCACTGAGTGTCGAGCCGTCTCGGCGCAGCAGGCGCACACAGAACGAATGAAACGTCGAGACAAACGGACTCTGGCTTGCCGGCGCATCGCCCAACAACGCGCTGACACGATTCCGCATCTCGTCGGCCGCTTTATTAGTAAACGTAACTGCGAGCACGGCCGGACCCGGCACGCGATGATGGGAGACCAAATGCGCGATGCGATGCGTGATCACCCGTGTCTTCCCGCTCCCTGCGCCGGCGAGCAGTAACAGCGGGCCTTCGGCGTGGGCAACGGCATCGCGCTGCTGCGGATTCAGACCTTCAAGAAAATCCATCTGTGGAGGAAATGCGTTCTCAGAATAGCATCGGCTACTGCGCTGCGACCTGTGCGGCGGGCATCATTTCCGCGGGCTTATACTCCAATATGAACGCCTTCATCCCGCGCTCGAACGAGCTCAGCCCGTTCTCGCGCGCTTCTTCGAGCGCCCGCTCATTCGACCACCCGTCATATTGGATCCGATAACAGGCAATCACCGTGCCCGTGCGATCTCGGCCATGCTCGCAGTGAATGAACACCGGCCAATTGTTCGAATCGCCAATCAAAGCCAGAACCGTTCTAACCTGGCGATCGGTGGGCGCCGACAGCGGCCGGAAGGGAACGCTGTAATACTTCATTCCTAGCTCCTCGACCGCTTTCTCCTCTCGCACAGACCGCGCGCCAGACGCTCGCAAGTCGATCACCGCCTGGACGCCGAGCTTCTGCAGCGACTTCCAGCCCTCGGCGGCAGGCTGTGCCCCACGATAGAGATGATCGTTTATCTGAACGAAGCGAGGCAGCCCGGCGGGTGGCGGCGAAGCCCCAAAAACCGAGAATGCAACTAAAATAGGGACAGTAACAAATTTCCCCATTTCTCAGACCCACGCCCCTTTCCGCATCAAGGCTTCCTCTTTCCGATCTGCGCTAACGCCGTCCACATCTATCTCCGCCGAGCCGATCATCCAATCGACATGTATCAGGCTCTCGTTGGCTCCGCGTGCTGCAAGATGCTGCTGGTCGAGCGAATCTCCGGCGCGCAGGCAGGTGCTGTAGGCCTGTCCGAGCGCGATATGGCTTGCGGCATTCTCGTCAAACAGCGTGTTCCAGTACAGCAGTCCGCTCTTCGAAATTGGCGAGGAATGGGGAACCAGCGCCACTTCGCCCAACCGGCGCGCTCCGTCATCGGTATCGAGCATGCTCTGAAGAATTTTCTCTCCGTTAGTCGCCGATGCCTCGACAACACGTCCTCCTTCGAAACGTACGCGTATATTCTCAATCAGCATGCCTTGATACGAAAGCGGTTTGGTGCTCGCCACCACGCCATCGGTCCGATCCTTATGCGGCGTCGTGAAAACCTCTTCGGTGGGCATGTTCGGAATGCAAGCGAGACCGTTTCTCGCCGTCGTGCCGCCGCCCAGCCACAAATGATCGTCCGCGAGGCCCACGCGCAGGTCCGTGCCCGGTCCTCTAAAATGGAGCGCCGAATAGCGTTTGTCGTTCAACGACCGCGCACGGTGCCGAAGTCCCTTGTCGTGCACCCGCCAGGCGGTGACAGGGTCGCGCGCGTCGATCCGCGTGACGGAGAATATCGCATCCCATAGACGATCCATCGCCGCCTGCTCGCTTTCGCCAGGAAAGACGGCACGCGCCCAGGCGGGCGTGGCACACGGAACAATTGTCCAATTGATTTCATGCTTGGTGATGATCTCGAGTGGAGCCCGGCTGGCTTTCGATAGCGCCCGGTTGGCCCGAGCCACTTTATCGGGATCCTGGCCCGAGAGCAATCCCGGATTCGCGCCCGCAATCGCGAGCCGCGCCGCTCCGCTACGGTACGCCGCCGCCAGACCTTTTTGCAGCCACTCGGCCGCGTAGTCGAAACTCGAATCCGGCGCGTAGCGAAATCGCATAACGGTGGCTTCTTCATCGGTGAGCAGCGTACTCACGAGCGACGCCCCGGCCTTATACGCATGCTCCGTGATTCGGCGAGCCAATACCAGAGCTTCGAGCGGCGCCGTCATTACCAATTCCTGGCCATGAGCAAGGCCGAGTCCCACCCGGACCGCGACTTCGGCAAGGCGGTCGAGCTTCTCTTCGTGCGAGAGATGCGTTTCGAGCTTCTCTAGAACGTCAGCTGTTGTTAGATCCGTCACATTCTTATATTGACAGGATTCGATCAAGCGGCACGGGAGAGGAGCTCGCGGGCATTGAAAGGGAGCGGGTGGTAGGGTTCAACACCTTTTTGGCGGGAGGCGAGGAGCGCGCGGCGTTTGAAATAGAGATTCCAATCGCGAGTTGAACAAACGAACCCAAACTGGTTTGGTTGAATGTTTTCAATTTCATCGGGATGCTGGCAGGCGATTTGGAACATTTGTTCGAGTTCCTGCGCTTCGCGTTCACGGCGTTGGGCCTGCATTTCATGGAGCCGCTTTAACGTTTGGAGGAAACGGCGGGAGAGACGCGACTCGTAAGTCGAAAGCGTGTTGAGCGGGTCCTTCGAGCGGCGCATGGTTTCAGCGAAGGCGAGGGCGGTGTGGGATTCGGGCTGCCCCGTTTCCCATTCATCGCCATTTTCGGAGTGGCCGATGGAGAAGAGGTTGTGCTCAGCGGCGGCGAGGCGGTGGAGACGAAATTGGAGATCGGCGCAGGCGTTCGCGAGTTGGGTTTCGGGTTCACCGACGGGTTCGAGACCGGCGACGTAACGGGCGGTGAACTCGTCGTAGGATTTCATTTCCTCCTCGGGCAGGTGGATGACCTGGGAGAGAATGCCATGGCGAGTGGCGTTTAAGGAGGAGCGCTTCTTGCCTTCGGGGGTCTTCGCCCCGGTGCTTCTCTTTGCATTCTGTCGATTGGCGCGGATACGGGCTTCAGAGGTGTTGGTGTTCATAGGGAGATCCTTTCGGTTGGGGCCGATTAACAATCGACCGCAGGTTTGACAACCTGCCCCACCGGTAACATGAGTCAGCTGGGAGCGGGGTTCAGTTGTCTCTAAGTGACTGTGCGGGCGAGGCAAGTCGCTTGCAGATTTTTGTGAATGAACGGTGCGGTCTCGGCGGCAGAAGGCTAGCCGCAATGCTGTTCACTTAAGGGGAAACCCAAAGCTCTCCATGTCACAGGCTCCCAATTCCGAGGTCCTTGAATCATTTTCCGAGACGCCGACTATACGTCCCGATGGATTCCTCTACACTGCGCCGTATTCCGCGTGTAATCGCGAATTAGGACCACTCACATGCACGGTTAGCGTGTGCGGCTCATTCGAGCAATGGTTAGTTTTCGGCAAGACTGGTGAGATTGCCGTTGATGTGTGTTCAGCGTTCAGCATGCAGGGCGGAAAGATTTTTGCATCCCGACCTACTAGTTGGTAGTCTACTCTGTATTGCAAGGTGAAATGGCAGAACGCATCCTAAAAAACAGCGGAATCCCTGATGGTCGAAAGGGGATATTCTGCCTTTAGCTATAGCGACATCTCCGAAGCAGTGGAGATCAGGAAGCCGAGTATTCACCATCACTTCCCGACAAAGTCTGGATTGGCCGTGGCTGTTCTCAGAGCGCATCGCCAAAGGACGATCGAAGGAACTGAGGAGCTCGACAGGCAGATCGAGAACCCGTGGAAACGCCTTCATGCCTACGTTCAGTACTGGGAAGGCTGTATACGGGGACGTACGGTCCCCTTCTGCGTTGCTGCACTCATGGCAGCAGAGCTTCCGTCGTTGCCAGACGAAGTCCAGGCCGAAGTGCGCCTGCATTTCCGGGCCTTGAGCGAATGGCTTGAGCGAACCCTGAAAACTGGCGTGAAGGCGGGTGTGATCAAGCTGCGGGATTCAGCAGCCGCGGAAGCTCAGACCCTGATGGCCATTGTGCATGGGGCAATGCTGTCCGCGCGCGCCAGTGGTGATTGCGAAGTCTTCCAACTCGTAACGGGCGGGGCGCTGAAGCGTATCGCTGCCGCAAAACACTAGACTGTGCAGGCCAATCCATGGCCTTGCTCTAACCAATTAACCTACCAACTAAAAGATAGAAAAGGACAACGATATGGAAATGAAATATGAACAAGCGAGCTCTCTCCGAAAGCTGTATTTCGTCAGGACGGCATTTCAGGTGCTTTGGGCCGGTAGCGTATTAGCCACTGCGCTAACACACCCAGCTTTCGCGGCCACCTTGCTGATTTCTTATCCGCTGTGGGACGTTGCCTGTACCGTCTACGACCTCAAGACTTCGGCACTCGACGGCAGCACGCGAACATCTCAGACAATCAACGCGGTCCTGGGCGCCGCTGCAGGGGTAGGAATTGCTCTGACTACCCCCTCGCACCCTGATTACGCGATCGGGATTTTCGGGGCATGGGCGCTCGGTGCAGGTTTGCTCCAACTCGTTGCAGGCCTGTTCCGCCGGAAGCAGATGGGTGGACAGTGGGCGATGATCCTCAGTGGTCTGCAGTCGACTGCTGCCGGGGTAACTCTTGGTCTCGGTGGGCTTCGCGGTACGGTTCACGCCAATCGTCTCGGCGGATATGCAATCTTTGGCGCGTTCTATTTCTTGATCGGAGGCATCCTGGTCAGTCGCAAGCTGTCTCGGCTGCATGCAGTTGAGGCAATCAGCACCGCAACGCCGACTAAACCCGTGATCTATCCGGATCGCGGACTTCGCCAGCACTGAAGCGAGCCTTCATTGGAGGGAGCGATGTCCTGCATGTTAGGGGCGCGGAGAAACGAAACCGATCTCGGCGCGACAGGCGGGAGCCAGGAATGCCCGCAGCGAGGACAGCAAAATCGATTTACACCAATCAATATAAGGGAGATTAAATATGGAAACTCGCCAGTTGGGAAGCACCGGCCCCGCGGTATCCGCGTTGGGGCTCGGTTGCATGGGGATGTCTGACGCCTACGGTCCTGCTGATCGTTCAGAAAGCCTAGCCACTTTGCATGCAGCGCTCGATGCCGGTATAACGCTCTTCGACACCGGCGACTTCTATGGCTCTGGCAGCAATGAACTGCTTCTGGGCGAAGCCTTCACAGGAGTACCACGCAATCAATACCAGCTTTCGGTCAAGTTCGGCGGTCTGCGAGACCCGAACGGTGGCTGGGGTCCCATGGACGGACGACCTGCCTCCATAAAGAACTTCCTCGCATATTCATTGAAACGTTTGCGTGTGGACTATATCGATGTCTACCGCCCAGCACGGCTCGATCCCACGGTACCTATCGAAGAGACGATCGGAGCCCTCTCGGATTGCGTACGGATGGGATGGATTCGACATGTCGCCTTATCTGAAGTCGGTGCCGGGACACTGCGACGTGCGCATGCAGTTCATCCGATCGTGGATCTTCAGATTGAGTACTCTCTCCTGACACGCGACATAGAGAGCGCAATTCTGCCGACATGTCGAGAGCTAGGTATCGGCATCACCGCGTATGGAGTGCTTTCCCGAGGTCTGCTAAGCGGCTTCCTCTTAAACGGCGATCAAGACTTTCGCGCTCAAATGCCTAGGTTCCAAGGAGACAATCTGAAGTCCAATCTTGCCATCGTGGAGGGCCTCCGTACGATCGCCTCGGACATTGGCGCGACAACCACAGAGTTGGCAATTGCGTGGGTACTTGCGCGAGGTCCAGACGTTGTGCCTGTCGTCGGCGCCCGCCGGCGCCAGCAGCTGTCCGAGGCTATGAACAGCTTAAAACTCACTCTTACGAACGATGATTTGAACGCGTTAGAACACATCTTCCCAACGGGTGCAGTCCAAGGAGCACGATATCCTGAAGCCATGCTCGCGCGGCTCGACAGCGAGCATGAATGAAGAGATCATGGCACGTGATTTGCAGGTCTGCGTCCAAGGAACTGCGCATCGTCGCACTCGCCGTCAGCTTGCCAAGTGTTGATCGATCAACGGCGCGGAAGGTGGTCGAATTCGCGCACCAGAACTGCCTACATCCCAACGCAACCGCAACAACATCGACGTCCAGGTTAGCGTGAAGTAATCGGGTTCCGACTCGCCACAAGCGGACCAATGGCGCCTCGCAATCCTCAACTTAGTCATCCGGCTGCTATCTCTGCAGTCACAAAAGACGTAACGGAATTTGCTTGCGCACGCCACCGGACACGAGGTTCTTATGATTGAACCATTTGATGCGATTGTGATTGGCGCTGGCCACGCTGGGCCCGCGCTCGCTACGAAGCTCGCTGGTAACGGTCTGTCGGTCGCCGTCGTAGAACGCAAGCTAGTCGGAGGCACTTGTGTGAACGTGGGATGTTCTCCCACCAAGGCCATGGTCGCCTCTGCACACGCAGCCTTCGTCGCACGACGAGCGGCCGACTTCGGCGTGGTCGCCTCGACATCAGTCAAGGTCGATCTGGCGAAGATCCTCGAACGAAGCCCGTTGCCAACGGGCGTTGATGCCGCTCACACGTCTACCCGCGCCGATTCGTCGGCACCCTTCCGAAGTGCGAGGAGAGCTTTATAAACTCTGAGATTACGCGCGAACTGTTGCAAACAGCCGCCGTCGAAGGCATGCCCGGCTGGGAAACGCGTCTGTTTCTCATTACGTATCCGGCGGGTGCGGACGGCAGTGGCCATTCGCATCCTGTTCCGGGCATAGGGTATGTG
>JBAUZG010000354.1:0-26062 GCA_049585195.1 Bryobacteraceae bacterium
GAGATCCCAATCTAAGCAAATAGCGGATGAAGAGCAATGGCAATGACCTTTGTGTAAAGTTTCAAAATGACCGAGATCACTTCAATCGAACAAGGATCTGTTCGCGGATTTCTTCACAGGCCAGCCGAAGCAAACGGAGATGGTTTGGTTCTTACACACGGCGCGGGCGGCAACTGTCAGGCGGCGCTGCTCGTGGCAGCGGCAGGCGCCTTTGCCGAAGCCGGCTGGTCGGTGCTTCGCTGCGATTTACCATTTCGCCAGCGAAAGAGGTTTGGCCCGCCAACACCGGCGGGCGCGGCGGACGATCGAAGAGCATTGAAAGAAGCCGCAGCAGTCTTACGTTCGATTTTGCCCGGCCGAATTTGTTTGGGCGGTCACTCCTACGGGGGCCGGCAGGCGAGCATGCTGGTTGCCGAAGACCCGCATGTCGCCGGCAGCCTGCTCCTGTTCTCGTATCCTCTGCATCCGCCAAAGAAACCGCAAGATGCGCGGACCGGTCATTTCCCGCGTCTACAAACTCCGGCAATGTTTGTTCACGGAACGAACGATCCGTTCGGGTCAGTCGAGGAGATTCGCACGGCACTCGCGATGATTCCAGCGGTAACGGAACTGGTAACAATTCAGAAGGCCGGCCACGATTTGTTAAAGGGATCGTTCAATATTGTCCAACTAGTCATCGAGCCGTTTCAAAGGATGATTGTCGCCGCTACGGGTGGCTTGGTACGGCCGCGGGTAATTCCCCCGTAACGGATCGTCATAGGCAATGCCGTTCTTCTCGAGAAGATCGCCGAGAGCCCGATCCAGCGCGACGCGCGCCTTGATCCAAACGCTGCGGGCCGCTACTTCTGTCGAAGCGTTGATGCACTCGCCACACCTAGTTCTTCGCTTCCATGGGCTCTTCGCCCTCTTTAGGTTGGTAGAGCGCCACTTCCGGAGGAAGCAGGCAATGCATCATCCTTAGGAACCAGGGTACGCGTAAGAAAATATGACGCGAGCATCGCTAAAACGACCGCCATTGCGATCGGCGTAAACAGATATTTCGCCGCGCCCGAGAGCAGCACCACATACGACTCCGATTCCATGTGCTCGATATCGTTCACGGTCCTCGTCATGGCCCGCTCGCAGACAGTAACGACTCGCTTCTCGATGTCGTCCAGGAGCGGCATCACGCCGCGAGAGGTTCGCTCACGACGCCCTTGGGCCTCTCCAAACGCGACAGCCGGTGCACGGGCGCGATCGCTACGTGGATCGGTATCCATGCCGCTCACGTGGAATTTTATCATCGCGGCTCGTCAAATTACCTGGTATTAAATGCTTGAGCCAGTCGTCTATGTTCGGAAAGCGGAGGCGCTGCGCAATGAGATTGTCCGATTGGCCTGTTCTCAAGCAGGTCGCAGACCGAGACCCGCACGCCCTCGGCGAAATCGCTTCGACTGAGCGCACCCGCTCTTTGACTCCGCGCACCTTGGGAGCCGATCGTGTGGTTCGCTCGATTTGCCCGTATTGCGCCGTGGGCTGCGGGCAGCTCATTTACGTGAAAAATGATCGGATCGTCGATATCGAAGGCGATCCCGATTCGCCGATCTCCGAAGGTTGCCTTTGTCCGAAAGGTTCGGCGACGTTCCAGCTCGTCACGAGCAAGTACCGGGTTCAACAGGTTCTCTATCGCAAACCTTACGCGACGGAATGGGAAGTCATCCCACTCGAGCAGGCCATGGAAATGGTGGCCCAGCGGGTTAAGAAAACGCGCGAAGAAACCTGGCAGGCGACAGCCGCGAACGGGAACACGGTCAATCGGACGCTCGGCATCGCTCACCTGGGCGGAGCCACCTGGGACAACGAGGAAAATTATCTTCTCAAAAAGCTGTATACCGCCTTAGGCATCATTCAAGTAGAAAATCAGGCCAGGGTTTGACACGCATCTACGGTCCCCGGTCTGGGGGCCTCGTTTGGAAGAGGAGGCGCTACAACTGCGTTGCAGGATCTCGCGAATGCAGATTGCATCGTGATCGAAGGTTCCAACATGGCTGAATGCCATCCTGTCGGGTTTCGCTGGGTAATGGAGGCGAAACAGCGCGGCGCAACTATTATTCACGTCGATCCACGCTTCAGCCGCACCAGCGCCGTTGCCGACGTGCATGTGCCCATCCGGGCGGGAACGGATATCGTCTTTCTTGGCGCGCTCATCTCGTACGTCATCAACCATGAGCGCTATTTCAAAGAATACGTCTCCGCATATACCAACGCCTCCGCCATCGTTAACGAAGATTATCGGGATTCCGAAGACCTGGATGGTCTGTTCAGCGGCTGGCAGCACGACAAAGGTCAATACGAAAAGGCGACCTGGAGATATGAAGGCGCCGGCCATAAAGAGCCGAAGGGCCATCGTGTCCCCGCATCGCATGCCCAGCGGGCCGCTCACTACGCCGGGGCTTCAGTGAAGGCACACTCAACCGATCCAACGCTCCAACACCCGCGGTGCGTCTTTCAAATTTTGAAGCGTCACTTCCAACGCTACACGCCGGAAATGGTCGAGCAAGTCTGCGGAATCGCGCCCGAGCAATTTCAAAAGGTAGCTGAGACGCTGTGCCGCAACTCCGGCCGCGAACGCACTTCCGCTTTCTGCTATGCAGTAGGATGGACGCAGCACTCTACCGGGGCACAGTTCATTCGTGCTGCGAGTATTTTGCAGTTGCTGCTCGGCAATATCGGCCGGCCGGGTGGCGGCATTCTCGCACTGCGCGGTCATGCAACCATCCAAGGCTCGACCGACATTCCAACGCTTTTCAATCTTTTGCCTGGCTATCTACCAATGCCTAAGGGCGGCGCGGACGATAGCATTAGCGAGTACATCGAAAACTACAGTGCACGTTCCGGGTGGTGGACCGAATTTCCGAAGTACATCGTCTCGCTGCTGAAGGCTTGGTTTGGCGACGCTGCCACTCCCGCGAATGGTTTCTGCTTCGACTATCTTCCCAAGTTGACCGGCGATCATTCGCACATGACCACAGTTACCGATATGGCAGATGGCGATGTGAAAGGCTACTTCGTGATGGGCGAAAACGCCGTGGTTGGGTCTCCGAACGCCGGCTTGCAGCGCAAAGGCCTGCGCAATCTCGAGTGGCTCGTCGTTCGAGACTTCTTTCTAGTTGAAACTGCCGAATTTTGGAAAGAGTCACCCGAGCACGAGCGCGGCGAGGTGAGTGCGGAAACCATCGGCACTGAAGTTTTCTTCTTTCCCGCCGCAACACATGCCGAGAAAGATGGTAGCTTCACCCAAACACAGCGGGTCGTGCAGTGGCACCACAAAGCCGTCGAGCCCGCGGGCGACAGCCGCAGTGAATTACATTTCGCCTATCACTTGGGTCTTCGCCTCAAACAACTCTATGCCCGTTCCACCGATCCGAAAGATCGGCCCATTCAGGATCTTGCGTGGAATTATCCCGTCCATGGCCGCATCGAAGAGCCGAGCGCCGAAGCGGTACTCGCTGAAATCAACGGCCACACGATCGCGAACCAAAAGCCAGTGAACGGTTTCACCGATCTCAAGAACGATGGCTCGACGGCTTGTGGTTGCTGGATCTATTCCGGCATCTACGCGAACGGAGTGAATCGCGCCGCGAGCCGCAAGCCCGCTACCGACCGCTATCACTACGGCCCCGATTGGGGCTTTGCGTGGCCCTCCAATCGCCACATTCTGTACAATCGGGCCGCGGCTGATCCCGACGGTCGGCCCTGGTCGGAACGCAAAGCTCTCGTGTGGTGGGACGAGGCCAAACAGGAATGGACTGGGCATGATACCCCCGACTTCATAAAGCAGCTCCGGCCCGATTACCGCCCATCCGAAGATGCCGAAGGCCTCAAAACAATCGCTGGTGACGATCCGTTTCTTCTGCAGTCTGACGGCAAGGGCTGGCTGTTTGCGCCCGCGGGTCTCGAAGATGGACCGCTGCCCACGCATTACGAACCCTTTGAATCGATTCTCACGAATCCGCTCTATGGGCAGCAATGCAACCCAGTGCGCCTCGAATACGACCTATCGGATAACCAGATGGCGCGTCCGCTTGACGATCCCCGCTTCCCCTACGTAATAACCACATACCGCTTGACCGAGCACCACACATCAGGGGCCATGTCGCGCTGGCTGTCGTGGCTCGCCGAGCTTCAGCCCGAAATGTTCTGCGAAGTCTCGCCCGAGCTGGCGCAACAAACAGGCCTACGCAACGGCGGCTGGGCCACCATCTCGAGTGCTCGCGGCGAAATCGAAGCGCGAGTCCTCGTGACCGAACGAGTCAAACCCCTCAAAATGGGCCGCCGCATCGTTCATCAGATCGGCCTGCCTTATCACTGGGGCAATCGTGGCCTTGTTGTCGGCGATTCAGCCAACGAGCTCATCGCATTTTCCGCCGATCCCAATGTCAGCATTCAGGAGTCGAAGGTCTTCACCGGCAACATTCGCCCGGGCCGACGCGATCGGCACAAGCCGCTTGCGAAAATTTCTGAAAACGCCCCCGGTGAAGAGTTGCGCGATCTCCCGGTCGCGCAGTATCGCCCTGTCGGTAAACATCACGTACATGCGCCTCTGTCGAAACAAGGCGACCAAACTTAACTTCCATGCCCACTACCGGCTTCTTCACCGACACCACTCTTTGCATTGGCTGCAAGGCCTGTGAAGTCGCCTGCAAGCAGTGGAACCAATTGCCTGACGATGGCTATCACTTCACGGGCATGTCGTACGACAACACACTCAGTCTGGGAGCTACTACTTGGCGTCACGTCAGTTTCATCGAGCGTCCCGTTCCGGTTGGCGCCCAGGACACCGGCGGCTTCTCCTGGTTGATGGCCTCCGACGTGTGCAAACACTGCGCGCGCGCCGGATGTCTTGAAAACTGCCCAACTGGAGCCATTATTCGCACGGAATTCGGATCGGTCTATGTGCAGCCGGACGTTTGCAATGGCTGCGGCTATTGCGTTGCCGGTTGTCCGTTTGGCGTCATCGATCGCAACGGGGAAGACGGCCGCGCCTGGAAATGCACGCTGTGCTACGACCGCCAGAAAGGCGGCATGGAACCGGCCTGCGCGAAAGCATGCCCTACGCGGTCGATTCAGTTCGGCGAAATCGAAGAACTCAAAGCGAACGCCCGGGCACGTGTTGAAACGTTGCATCGGAACGGCGTCCCCGAAGCATATCTTTACGGCGAGGACGCCGCGAGCCAGCCTGGTACCGAAGGTCTTCACGCATTTTTCCTTCTGGTTGACAAGCCTGAAGTTTATAACTTGCCGCCCAATCCCGAAGTCCCGACGGCGAAAGGCAACAAGAGTTGGATCTCAGCGGGCCTCGCTGCTATTGGCGTCGGCGCGCTCGCCATTGCCTCTGTCCTGCTTGGAGATCGGGAGTAACGAGATGCTGGACGACGGCCGCAACATCGACCCCAATGCCGGCGCTCTCACCGGCGAAGCTGCGAGTCAAGCTCCGCTCGAAACGAGCAAGGCCGTCGCTCTCCACGCGCAGTCGTTCCCGTACGTACCGAGCCGCCAGTCGCGGGTGAGTCCTGCTTACTATGACCATCCGATGCTCAAGCAGCCTGTCTGGATCTGGTCGATCCCGGCTTACTTCTACGCCGGCGGCGTTGCGGGCGTTGGAGCCACCTTAGGAGCAGCCGCCCAGCTCATGGCTCCCCGCACCATGCCCTCGCTCATCGTGCGGTCCCGCTGGGTCGCTACCTTTGGCGGAGCCATCAGCGCCGCTCTACTTGTTCACGACCTTGGCCGTCCCGAGCGCTTTTTGAACATGCTTCGCGTTTTCCGCGTCAGCTCGCCGATGAGCATGGGTTCCTGGATTCTCGCCGTCTTCTCTTCGGCAGCCGGAGCCGCGGCCGTTCTACCCTTTGGCCCGCGCCTCTTTCGTCCTTTCGCCAATTTCTTCGGACTGATCGCCGGCGTCTTCGGACTTGGCCTGTCCGGTTACACGGGCGTCCTCATTTCGCAAACTGCCGTGCCGGTTTGGCAGACGTCGTATCGCACCACCCCACTTCTCTTTCTCGCCTCAGGAGCCGCTTCCGCCGCTTCATTCTTCGAGTTCTTCAAATTGAACCCTCGCGAGGCCAGCGCTGTCGAACGGTTCGGAGCTCTCGGCAAAATCATAGAACTCGCGGCAACGTTCGCGCTCGAAGCCGAAGCCAATCGCATCGAACGTGTCGGCCGCCCACTTAAGAGCGGCTTCAGCGGCTTTCTCTGGCAAAGCGCGAAAGCCTTCACAATTGCCAGCGCGATTCTCTCTCTCGTGCCAGGCGAATCGCGCCCCAGGCGCATCATGGCAGGCGTCCTCGGTTCCGCGGCTGGTCTCTGCCTTCGTTTTGGAATCTTCTATGCCGGCAAAGCCTCCGCTCGCGATCCTCGCGCCTCGTTCGCACAGCAGCGAATCGGCGCCCGGCAGGCGTTGAGCCCGCCTTCCATCGAGTCCACCATCTGAGGAAGCTGGTCTGACATCTCATATAATCGTGGCGTATCAAATTCTTCTTCAATGAAGGGGCACATATGCGTCTCGCTCGTATTCGCGTTTTTATGATGGCAGCCGTCGTGCTCGTCGCTTCGGCGGTTCAGGGCTTTGGCCAAACGGACGCCTCCCGGCCCGTAGCGGGCGGCGGTATCTCCGTACCCGGGTGGACCGGCAAGATCGATGCGAATGCGGAGCAGGCCGGGCAAACCATCAATGACGATAAGCTCTCGAAGGAAGGCGATGCGCTGCATGTGATAACGGGTCCGGCGGTGTCGTACTGGAATCCGGCCGACAAAGCGGAAGGCAACTATACCGTGAAGGCCACCTTCACCGAACCGAAGTTCATGAACCTCAACACCCACCCTCACCCGTATGGTGTCTTCATCGCCGGCAACGATCTCGGAACCGGTCAGCAAAGCTATCTTTATTGCGCAGCGTACGGCAGCGGTAATTTCATCGTGCGTGGATTCGGCCCCGAGCCATTTCAAATGAACGGCCGGCGAGGTGAATCGAACACCGCCGTGCACAAGGCCAGCTCGCCCGGACAACCCGTGACTCAGGAAATCGCCATGTCCGTTAAGGGAGACAAGGTCGAATGCGCAATCAACGGCACAGTCGTCGCGAGCTACGACAAAACACCCCTGGTCACTGCCGGAAAACTAAAATCGACCGACGGCATCTACGGGATCCGCTCCGCTCATAACACCGATGTTCTTGTTAGCGGTCTGACCGTGACGAAGGACTAGCGGCCCCGCCCTAAATTCGGGCCGTTGGCGAAATCGACGTGGCGATCAATGAGCCGCAGCAGATGATCTTCGGGAATATGATCTTCGATTCGAAAATAGTAAAAGAGTGATTCAGAACGAGTTTGTTGACCCATCATGATGAGCAGCGCGCCTCCGCAAAGTTCAATCAAGAACGACATCTAAGGATCTTGATAAAAGGACGTTCGCAAAGGTACGAATGTCGCCGAAACATTCACGGGAAGAATTGTTCGCAGTGGCTTTTTACTTTGTGATTTCTCGGTGATGGATCAACTTCCGGGTTGCCAACAATTCCCGCATTATCGGTAAAGGCTACGCCGATTTGCGTCATCTATCGACGGAGGAGCCTGAACTGGATCATTCGGAAATTGGCTCGTCATAGCTTCAGATCCCGAAGTCGATCCCTGCCAGCGATATGATTCAGAAGGGCAGCAGAGGAACTGGTGGGTCACTGGTACGGGCCGACGCAAAGACCGCGGCGTTCGCCTTGATCGAGCACACGGAGCACACGAACATGAAGCCAAAGAACACGATCTGCCTCTGGTTCGACAAAGACGCGCATGAGGCGGCGCGCTTCTACGCCGCCACATTTGCGGACAGTGAAGTAACCGCTGTTCACGCGGCCCCCGCTGACTATCCGGGCGGCAAGAAGGGCGATGTGCTGACGGTGGAGTTCACCATCCTGGGCATTCCCTGTCTCGGTCTCAACGGCGGCCCGGCGTTCCGGCACAGTGAGGCCTTTTCCTTCCAGATCGCGACGGAGAATCAGGAAGAGACGGACCGATACTGGAACGCGATCGTCGGCAATGGCGGCACCGAAAGCCAGTGCGGTTGGTGCAAGGACCGCTGGGGCCTCTCCTGGCAGATCACCCCGCGCGCGCTAACCGATGCGCTTGCGGCTGGTGGCGGTGAGGCCAAGCGTGCCTTCGAGGCGATGATGACGATGAAGAAGATCGACATCGCCGCGATCGAGGCAGCGCGGCGAGGCTGACGGGAACACGCTGACACGTCCTTAATGGTCCTGGATCACGCGCAACACGGCAATTGGCCCGCCGCAGGCGAGCCCGACGTGCGCTGGGGAGTTTTTCAACGGCATCCAAGGTTTGCGCAATCCGCTATTTGCCTCGCATTCGCCGAAATAGGATCGTCAGAGCAGTGCGTGGACGAGATAAACTCATGTCTCGAAGAGCAGCGCCAGGAGCCGAATAGCTATCACTCGAAGGCACGCACAAAGACCTTACCGGCTTACTTGATGATCAGTTCGATAGCACTGGAAAGCGGCTCCTATGCTGTCACTAAACTCAACCGGCGAATCCAGTGCAAAAGACCATTTCTGGTCTTTTGAGTTAGGGATTAGGGTCACGCCTTCTTCTCATTTGACGATCATATGTTGACAATCATAATGAAGACGAATATTCTGGAGTGGGCATTTTCTTCTCCGGAGAACTTGTGGACGATACAAACACCGACGTGATCCAGGGCACGCTGGACATGCTGATCCTTAAGACTTTAAGCCTCGAGCCGATGCACGGTTTTGGGATCGCACGCCGTATTGAGCAGATCTCGCAGGAAGTCTTCAAGATCAATCCTGGCTCACTCCTCACTGCATTACAGCGCTTAGAGCGCGCCGGATGGCTCGATGCGGAGTGGTGCGTAACAGAGAACTCGCGCCGCGCTAAAGTCTACAAACTAACCCGAACGGAGAGGAAGCAGCTCGAAAACGAGACTGCGGACTGGTCCCGCCGGGTGTCGGCAATCTCGCGGCTCTTAAAAGCGGAGGCCTGAATTATGTCTATTTGGCGTCAACTCTCCCGCGGTCTGCGCGCCTTAACCAACCGCCGAGTCGCCGATAAGGATATCGCTGACGAGGTCGAGAGCTACCTCGAACAGGCTTCGGAGGCGTTGGAGGCCAATGGGGTGTCTGCCGATGAGGCACGCCGCGCCGTACGGCTGCATCTCGGCCATGCGACGGCCATCCGTGAACAAGTGCGCTCTTATGGATGGGAGAACTTCATCTCGGCGCGCGTGTCCGATGTGCGCTATGCTGCGCGGCGTTTGCGGCACAATCCCGGTTTCACAGTGGTATGCGTGCTTACCTTAGCCATTGCCATCGGAGCGAATAGCGCGATTTTCAGCGTCCTCAATGGAATTCTTCTGAAGCCGCTGCCGTACCGGGAGGCAGATGGGTTAATCGAATTGCATCATACGGCCCCCGGGGTGAATTTTCCTGACGTCGTTTCGGCGCCGTTTCTGTATTTCACCTATCGCGAACAACAACGATCATTCCAGAGCATTGGGTTGGTTACCGCTGAGATTCGGACTCTGACCGGACTTCCCCGGCCGGAAGAGGCGCAGTGTCTCGACGTAACTGCCGAAATCCTACCGATGCTCGGTGTGGAACCGGAGCTGGGACGTTGGTTTTCGGAAAAGGACGATGCGCCAGGCAGTCCGCCAACGATCGTTCTGGCGTACGGCTGGTGGCAGTCACGATTTGGTGGGAGCCGCTCCGTGATTGGCCGTCGCATTATTGTCGACGGCGTCGCACGTACGGTGATTGGCGTCATGCCCGAGCATTTTCGGTTTCTCGATATCAACCCAGCGTTCCTGGTCCCATTGCAGTTGGACCGCAATAAAGCGTTTTTGGGCCAGTTCAACTATTTCGGCATCGCCCGGCTCAAGCCGGGCGTAACGATTGACCAGGCCAGCGCGGACATCGCGCGCATGATTCCGATCGCACTGCACAGTTTCCCGCCACAAACCGGCCTGACGGTGAAGACTTTCGAAGACGTGCGCCTCGCTCCCAAGCTGCGCTATCTGAAACGAGCCCTTATCGGAGACATCGGAAAAACGTTATGGGTGCTGATGGGAACACTCGGTGTCGTTCTGCTCATCGCCTGCGCGAACGTGGCAAATCTGCTTCTCGTTCGCGCCGAAGGGCGGCAACACGAACTGGCGATTCGAGCGGCACTCGGGGCGAACTGGAGCGCTATTGCCCGCGAGCTTTTAACGGAAAGCATCGTGCTCGGGGCGCTCGGCGGCGCTTTCGGTTTAGGCTTGGCCTGGGGCGCAATTCGATTGCTGGTAGCGATAGCTCCAGCAAATCTGCCGCGGTTGAATGAAATCTCGATTGATGCTGCCGTGGTTCTGTTCACATTCACTATTGCGCTGATCGCCGGAATAGTGTTTGGACTCCTTCCGATCATCAAATATGCTGGTCCCGGAATCGCACCGGCTCTGCGTGGCGGCGGCAGGACGTCGACCCAAACAAGACAGCAGTACCGAGCTAACAATGCGCTGGTCGTCATGCAGGTTGCACTTGCGCTCGTGCTGCTAGTCGGCTCCGGCTTGATGATTCGGACATATCAGATGCTACGGCGCGTTGATCCAGGATTCGATCCGAAAGATGCCCTGACCATGCGCATCACCATACCGGAAACCGCTGTCAAGCACCCCGAGGCGGTCATGCGATTGGAGCAGGGCATCTTGGAAAAAATCCGCGCGGTTCCGGAAGTCACATCCGTTGGAATCACTACCGTCATTCCGACGGAGGGCTCGACTGGTTCCGATCAGGTTTACGCCCGTGACAAAACCTACCGCTCCGTGCCACCGCTGCGCCGGTTGAAGTTCATCTCGCCCGGACTCCTGGCCAGCATGCGCAACCGTCTGATTGCCGGCCGCGACTTCACCTGGACAGACATTTACCAGCGCCGTCCTGTCGCCATGCTGTCCGAGAATCTCGCCCGCGAGTTGTGGGGCGACCCGCGCCGCGCCTTAGGCAAACAGATTACCGCCAACCCGAAAGATCCCTGGCGCGAGGTCATCGGTGTCGTCGAGGACGAGCGAGAGGACGGCGTGCAAGAGAAAGCGCCGGCAGCCGCCTACTATCCGCTGCTGATGGACAATTTTCAAGGCAAGCCGTTCCTGGTGATTCGCACGATCTCCTACATCGCTCGAAGCAAACGGGTGGGGTCGCGCAGTTTGGTGACGGATCTGCAGCAAGCCGTCTGGTCCGTGAATGCGACTATTCCTCTCGGCAATGTGCGCACGCTCAACGAGATTTACAACAAATCGCTCGCGCGCACCTCGTTCACGCTCGTCATGCTGGCGATCGCCGGCGCAATGGCACTCTCGATCGGACTAGTAGGGATTTACGGAGTGATCTCCTACTCAGTCTCCCAGCGCTACCGCGAGATCGGAATACGCATGGCGCTCGGAGCACGCCGCCGGGAACTGGCGCGCTTATTCGTCGCTCGCGGCTTCGTACTCGCACTCGTCGGTGTGGCTTGCGGATTGGCAGGCGCAGTTGCTCTGACGCGCGTTCTCGTCTCCCTGCTTTTCGGCGTAAGCCCGCTCGATCCGCTGACCTACGCAATGGTTTCTCTCGCCTTGCTCGTCGCCTCTATCATGGCAAGTTATCTCCCAACCTTGCGGGCGATGGGTGTGAACCCAGTCGACGCTCTGCGCGCGGAATAGAGGCGGAACGCTTTCCTGAAAGAGCAGCCTGGTTACTGACGTCCCCCGCTTCGAACGTCGACTAGCTAGGCCGAAAATTGGTAGTTTGTAGACATGACGGTCGGCCGTATTATGCCTCTGCTCCTGTTCCTCAAAGTCCTTCATCCGTTGTCAGGCCAAGACCCAGGTTCATACCAGAAAAAAGCCGAAGCAGCTTTACGATTTGAGGTGGCTCGAATAGGGAAGGACTGCCCGGCGGCGAGAACTACGATTGAAGAGAATAACTGCATAGTTGGCGTCGAGCAACAGACTCGCGAGAATTTTCAGGTTTTTTACGACAGCCTTCGCCTTCTATTGGGGCCGAAATCGGAAGCGGCGATTCAGCTCGACAACTCACAGTCGCAGTGGGAAAAGTATTCCAAAGAGGCTTGCGACGCCGTTGATTCGCTATATCGACGCGGCAGCATCCGCTTATCAGCCGTCGAAACGTGTAAAGTTCCGCTCATGCGTAGTCGTATGCAGGATCTTAACGCCCTCTACATTACGACCTTGCATCTCTGAGCTGGTTCAAGTCGTAGAACCCTGTTGCCTATCGAAGATAGGAAGCATTGACGGGGCAGGCCCTCTGCCGGGCGCATGCGTGTACAATCCCAGACGTGGATGCTACAGCACGCAAGGCCGCATCGCTCGAGTGGGAACAAGCCCACGAAACGGTGATACAGGCCGTTTATCGCAGCCGGCCGCGCCAGATTTCTGAACTTGTGCCAATTTCGGAGGCATATTCACGGGTTCTCAGCTCCGATCTCACTGCTGACCGCGATTATCCAACGGTTGCAAGGTCGTTGCGCGATGGTTTTGCCATTCACGCCGCTGAAAGCCCCGGTACATTCCAGATAGCCGGTGAATCGCGCGCTGGTGAAAAGCCAAGCGGCAGTTTACCCTCGGGCTGGGCGGTCGAGATCATGACCGGCGCACCTGTGCCCGAAGGCGCCGACGCAATCGTAATGATTGAGAACGTGGAGCGCTCGAACGGCAGCGTTACTGTTCCGCAGCGCACCGCTCCCGGCCAATTCATCAACCCGGCCGGCGCTGAAGCGCGGCAAGGTTCTGTACTGATCGCTTCGGGAACACGCCTCGATGCAAGCCACGTTGGCACTTTGGCGATGACTGGCCATCCTCAGGTCGAAGCATTCAAAAAACCCTCGGTGGCGATTCTGTCAACTGGAGACGAGCTGGTAGACATCGCCTCGAAGCCGGCTCCGCACCAGATCCGGAACTCGAATTCGTATTCGCTTGCCGCTTTGGTAAGCGCGGTTGGAGGCATTCCTACCATCCTGCCCGTAGCTCCCGATATCGAGAGCGGTCTCCTCCGTCTGCTCGAACAAGGTCTCGAGCACGACCTCCTAATAATTTCGGGCGGCGTCTCCGCCGGCAAATACGATTTGGTGAAGCCGTGCCTTCGCCGCCTCGGCGCGGAATTTCTCTTCGAGCGGGTTCGGATTCAACCTGGCCAGCCGACCGCCTTCGGCCACGTTAACGGCAAATTTGTTTTCGGACTTCCCGGAAACCCAGGCTCGTCGATGGTGACGTTTCAGTTGTTCGCGCGCGCCGCGCTCGACGTCTTGAGCGGAGTCGACAGGCCGCGCCTCGAGATCTTTCGCGCCGTGTTCGAAGCGCCATTCCGGCACAAACCGGGACTGACTCGCTTTCTTCCCGCGACCCTTCGCGAAAATGGCCTTGTGACGCATGTGCCCTGGCAAGGATCGAGCGATATTCCCGCCCTCGCCAAAGCAAACGTTTTCCTCATTGCCGATCCGGATAAGGAAAGCTGGAATGCAGGCGATTCCATTCGGGTGATGCTGAAACTATGAGCAGTCCACTCAGTCATTATGACGAGCAAGGAAACGTCGCGATGGTCGATGTTTCGGGCAAAGCGACCACTAAACGCTCGGCTATCGCTCATGCCTTCGTAACAATGAGCCCGGAAGTCATTGAAGCTTTGCCCCGAAATCCCAAAGGCAATCCACTCGAGATCGCCCGAATCGCCGGCATTCAGGCCGCGAAGAAAACCTCCGATCTCATTCCTCTCTGCCATCCGCTGCCGCTCTCGCACGCCGATGTGCGTTGCGAGCTGAGGTCCGAAGGCGTCGAGATCACGGCATCGGCTTCAACAGCGGCCCAAACAGGTGTAGAGATGGAAGCGCTCACAGCTGCAGCCGTCGCGGCTCTCACGATCTACGACATGACCAAGGCTCTTGATAAGTCAATTGAGATTACAGATCTATACCTGGTCGAGAAAACGGGCGGAAAGAGCGGAACATATCGGCGCGGCGCCGGTGGCCGCTCGTGATTCGCGTCGCTGTTCTCACCGTGAGCGATTCGGCGGCCTCGGGCACGCGCGAGGATCTGAGCGGTCCGGCGCTGTGCAGCCGTTGCGAAGCCTTAGGCTGGAGCGTGCTGCTCCGCGCCGTTCTTCCGGACGATCCCGAATCCATTGCCCAGCAGATCATCAATTGGGCCGACAACGGCCAGGTGCAGCTCATTTTGACCACGGGCGGAACAGGCATCGCTCCCCGCGACGTAACTCCCGAGGCAACGAAGCGTGCGATCGAACGCGAACTGCCTGGCTTAGCCGAGCTCATGCGCGCCGAAGGCCGAAAGAAAACCAAATTTTCGATTCTATCCAGAGGCGTGGCCGGCACTCGCGGGAAAGCATTAATCGTGAACCTGCCCGGCTCCCCAAAAGGCGCTGTAGAATCGCTCGATGCGATTGCCGATGTTTTGCCCCATGCCGTGGATCTGGCTGCAGGGCGAACTGAGCATTGAATCCGCCGAACCGAATTCGGGCTCAATGCAAGAGTTATCCTCCTCGCTTCGTGCCCGCTCAGAGATTGGATTTCGGCCCGGCCTTTGCTAATCTGGAATTCGAGCGTTTCCTGCGAGGGCGTCTGCCTCGGTCGCCTAAAAATTGATCCGATACTCAATTCGATTGGAGTCCGACTCGGTTTAAGCACTGGTGTGCATGCTCCGGTCATTCCTGGCCATGGAGAAGCCTGAAGGTGCTCGGGGGACTCCCCCTTTGGCTTTAAAAGGGGGTCAATCAAGGTGGTTGAGCAGTACTCCTCGCTGGACCCGCTTCGCCCGCCCGTGAATGAATATCCTTTTCATCGGCGATATCTTCGCCTCTGCCGGCCGTAGCATCGTTGCCGAACATCTGCCGAACCTGGTCCGCGACAATCACATCGAACTGGTCATCGCGAATGGGGAAAACAGTGCCGGCGGCTTCGGAATCACTCCGCTAATTGCCGAAGAATTGCTGACACTCGGCATTCACGTGCTCACTGGCGGCAATCACAGTTTCGACAAGCGCGAAATTTACGAATACTTTGCGCGCCAGCCCCGGCTCCTGCGCCCGGCCAATTATCCGGACGGTCTTCCGGGCCAGGGCCTCTATATCGGTATGACCGAGACAGGCGTCCCGTACGCTGTCGTCGACCTGCAGGGCCGCGCATCCATGTCCAATATCGACTGCCCGTTTCGGAAAGCAGACCAGCTTCTTGGCGCACTTGACCCAAACGTCAAAGTTCGCGTCGTCGACTTTCACGCCGAACTGACAAGCGAGAAAATGGCGATGGGCTGGTACCTGGATGGACATGTGAGCGCGGTCATCGGCACCCATACTCACATCCCGACGGCCGATGCGCGCATCTTACCCGACGGAACAGCGTATCAAACCGACGCAGGAATGACCGGTCCCTACCACTCCGTGATCGGCGTCGATAAGGAGACTGTGTTGCGCCGGTTCCTCACCGGACTCTCAGGGCGTATGGAAGCCGCCAAAGGGGGAGCCGAGCTGCACGGAGTCCTCCTCGAAGTGGACAACACGACCGGCCGCGCGCTCTCTATCCGCCGAGTCTGCGCCATCCGCGGATAGTGTAATCGAACCACGATTCCGAGTCGCCGATCAATCGTCCGCTACTTCCCACGACGCCGAATCTGAACAACTTGCAATCGCCGCACGAGGATACGTACTCCAGCTATTGATGACGGAGGGCGGCAGTTGGATCGAGCCGCGCAGCGCGATAAGCGGGGATTGAGATGGCGATGATGGCAGCTATGGTGAGGGCAAAGATCACACACAAGAATGTGCTGGGGTCGGTAGCGCTGACGCCGTAGAGAAGCGCCTTGAGATATTTTGTCAAGGCGAGGACGGTGAGTGTGCCGATGGCCACGCCGATGAAGACCGGCGTGATGCCTTCGCGCAGTAACAGATTCTGAATCCTCTGAGTGCTACTGCCGAGCGCGAGGCGGATGCCGATCTCCTGCGTCCGCTGGGCGACTGAGAACGCCAGGACGCCGTAGACGCCAATGACGGCAATGAGAAAAGCGATGAGGGCGAAGCCTCCGACGAGAATGGCATTGAATCTCGCGCCGCCGCTCATTTCGGCGATTGTTTCCGAAAGCGGGTGAAAATCGGCGATCAGGCCACGGTCGATGGTATGAAGCTTAGCGGAGATGGCCGATTCGAGAGCTTGGCGATTACCGAGGGCATGAATGACGAGGGAGAGCTTGGGCGCATTGGGAAACATGAGTCCATTGACGAAAGCCTCGGGCGCTGGCGGGGCATTAAGGCCAGCGTTCTTGAAATCAGATACGACGCCCACGACAGTTTTCCAATTGCTCAGTTGACCGTCTGGAGAGCGAATTCCTCCCAGGATTTGTTTCCCGATTGGGCTTTCACCGGGAAAGTACGTGCGGGCGGCGGTTTCGTTGATGACGGCGAAGGTCAGCGGGTGATGGTTATCGTCTTCTGTGAAGAAGCGGCCGCGCAGAATTCGAATGCCGGCGGCCGCGGTGTAGGACGGGGTGGTTCCGCAAACGTGAACGACATCGGAGACGCGACGCACTTCGATGGCAGGCCGGTCGGAACGGGTGAAGGCTCCTAACATGACACCGCCGGACAGGGGTGTGCAATCACTTTGCGCGACGGCTTCGACGCCAGGGATACGGCGGATGAAAGTCATCAAATCGTTCACAAGCGCTTGGCGATCGGCGGGGGAATCGAGCTTGGTTCCTCTCACCGGGATTGACAGACTCAATATGTGCTCGGGTAGAAAGCCCAGGCGGTCATTTCTTAAATGCCACAGGGTTTGGAGTACTAGAGCAGCGCCAGAAAGCAAAATGAGACAGAGGGCCATTTCTCCGGCCACGAGCATACGCTTAGTGAAGCGGTAACTTGCGGCGAGGCCCGGACGCTCCGATTGCTGGAGAACGCGCTGGATGTTTGTTCGTCCGGCGCGGAGCGCGGGCCAGCCGCCGAAAACCAAGGTTGTGACGAGAGAGACACAAGCACCGATCAAAAGGACGCGGCCATCGAAAGAGACTTCGTTCATGCGAGGCAATTCGTTCGCGGCGTAATGGACGAAGCCCCGGAGAATGGCGAAAGCGAGGAGTGCAGCGAGCCCGCAGCCGGGAAGCGCCAGCAGCGCGGCTTCGGTGAGCAATTGACGCGCGAGGCGGGCGCGTCCGGCGCCGATGGCGGCCCGGAGAGCCAGTTCACCAGAACGGGCAGCCCAGCGGGCCAAAAGCAAGTTTGCGACGTTAGCGCAGGTAATGAGGAGGAGGCAGGTTACTGCGCCGATCAGGACTGAAAGCAACGTGCGGGCGTCTCCGACGCGATGTTGCTGTAACATTTCGAAGATAAGGCGGGCCCCTGGACGATAGGCAAAAGGATCGGCGGCTTTACTTCTGGCGAAAAGGCGCTCGAGATCCGAGCGTGCCTCGGTGAGCGTGATGCCAGGCTTTAGCCGTCCATAGACGTGCCAGGCGAATAGACCGGCGAGCCGCGGATCGAGATTGACGGGAAGGGTTGTGAGAACGTCAACTGTCATGTCCCTGGGAAAAACGAAAGAACGAGGAAGGACGCCGATGACCGTGTAGGTTTCGCCTTCGAGCTGAATGCGTTCGCCGAGGATGTGCGAGTCTGCATGGAAACGTTGCTGCCAAAGATGATCGGTGAGCAGGACGGATTTAGGGCCATTGGGCAATTCTTCGGCGGAGAGGAAATCGCGGCCAAGTTCTGGTTGGATGCCCAGCGTGCGGAGAAAGTTTGCGGAGACGCTGACATCCTGAACTTCAGCCGCGTTTTCGCCATTGAGAAGCATGGGAAGGGCGGGCGCGGCTTGAGTAGCCGCGAGGCTTTCAAAAACGTGATTGTCGCGGCGCCAGGCAACATAATCGGCCGAACCGAGGAACTCCATGCGGAATTCGGAGAAAGTGACCGCGACCCACATTAGACGTTCGGATTGGAAGTAGGGGAGCGGCCGGAAGAAAACAGAATCGGCAATGCTATAGACGGCGGTTCCCGCGCCAACTCCCAGTGCGATGGAGAGAATGACGGCCGGAGTGAACGCGGTATGGCGGCGAAGCGTTCGGGCGGCATATTTGAGATCCTGCGAGAGCCGGTCTAGCCACGTCCAGACCCAGGCTTCACGCGTTTTCTCGGCGATCAAGGAACGGTTTCCGAACGAGCGGCGGGCGCGAGATTCGGCTTCCTCGCGAGTGAGGCCACGTTCCTGGAGAAGCTGAGACTCGAGGGCGAGGTGAGCTTCAAATTCGTCCTCTATGTTCTGGTGCTGGGAGCGCCTTTTGAAGAATCGAAAAAACATGTTTCACCCCTCAACTGGTTTGGTGGTACGGGCGATCAGGCGCACAAGTTGCTTCCACTTCGATTGCTCTGCCGCGAGCTGTTTTTTGCCTTGAGGAGTGAGCCTGTAGTACTTGGCGCGCCGGTTTGCTTCCGACATTTTCCATTCCGAAGCAAGCCAGCCGCGGCTTTCGAGACGATGCAGAGCCGGGTAGATCGATCCGTGCTCAATTTGGAGTGCGTCGTTCGAGCTAATGCGAATGGCCTGGCCGATACCGTGACCGTGCCGCGGGCCCCATTGAAGGGTTTGTAGGATGAGCAGGTCCAAAGTTCCTTGCAGGAGCTCGACGCGATTAACGGACGGTTCGGGGCGTTTTGACATGAATGAGCCTAGAGCCCACAATAGCAGATACACTATGGTAGATGGTCTGCCACGATGATTCGGCTGTTGAGCAGTAGTGACGAGCCCTCTGCCGTCGCTCGCCGCTTCTTTGTGTCCGCCAGCATAGGCTTCGCCGTTACCTTGGGAACGGCGCTCGTTTTCTTGCCAGTGGCATTTACGCTTTCTCGAAACGCAACCCGAGCTGGAATCGTGGCGTTCTCTTATGTGCTACTGGTCGTGACGGTTGGACTTGCTGCGCTGCGGCTGCGATCATCCTTGCAACCTGCGGAATTCCGCAAGGTTTGTGTTAGTTCTCTCGAGCCGATGGGTGGTGTTGCGTTGTGGACCGTTCCTTCTGTGATTCTTCTTGTCCGGAGCGGGCTGCTGGGACTTCTCCTCTTTGGAGCATTCACGGCTGCGATTGGTAGATTGTTGAAGCAGGCTTGGAGCGGTGAACTCCAAGGTCGCGCGCGGACTGTGCCGGTTCTTGCGCTTGAGTTCACCCCTGATTCTGATTTCGTTGATGCGCACGGTTCCACCGCAAGGCTAGTTCGCTTGACCGGATTGGTCTGTCTCGCGTATGCCGGAATCGCTGCCGAACTCGTTGGGAGCAAGACATTAGCGATCGTCTGTATGGCCGCCAGTTGTTTTATTTCAGCCTGGATCCTTCACGACTCGCGCGAAGAGGAACGCACGTCCGGTAGAAATAGCGCTCGTAAGCTCTTGATTCAAGCTACATTTGCAATCGGAGCAAGCTTCCTTTTGCTGTTGGCTTTCAGCCGACATTCGG
The DNA here is from genome assembly GCA_049585195.1 of Bryobacteraceae bacterium. Taxonomy (GTDB): domain Bacteria; phylum Acidobacteriota; class Terriglobia; order Bryobacterales; family Bryobacteraceae; genus KBS-96. The sequence goes on from JBAUZG010000354.1 coordinate 19,534, forward strand.
GCTCTGGCCCGATTGGAACTGGCGCTAGCGGACGCCAGAATTTCGATTCATCAAATCATGGGCATTACTCCTCAGTCATTCTGTTCAACAAGAAACGGGTCGTTTCAGTTGTAGTTCCGCCTGAAAAGGCTTCACATGCCGGGCCAGTACGAACGCTATCGAGGAGCATGACCATTCCATTTTCTGGGGAGTACTGGTTCTTTCGCTGGCCTTTGCTTCGTCCCCTACCAACATCGGTAAAGACGCAGGGCAACCCGACGATCTTCAGCGTGACCGTGCGAGGCTTTGGTGCTTTACAGATGCAGGCCCGGCAGAGTCTTGGCCAGCGAATTAGCATGCGTTGCTGTCGCGCAATCAAAGTCGTTTTACGGGTTGCTGACGAACAGCCTGATTCCGTGCAAATGGAGCTAATCTTGATCGATTCCTCGCGGCGTGGGCATAACTCGCAGACACTGGGAGAGCGATCCTTAGCCGAGCCCAGTATGAGTTTGCCAGACCCCCAGGTCCAACTGTCCAGTGAGACATTTCAGTTTGAGATGCCTCTGCATTCCCAGATTGAATCTTTCAATTATTTAGAGGTGTGGTTCCATCTTGGCCCTCCGCGCGCCGGTCAAAGTGCGGTCGTTTCAATACAACAGTTTGAATTAATACCTTGAACGGGAGCCGTGCATCAGGTTCGGGCGGTCCGCCCCTCACGGAAACTTATCTTCGCTCTTGTCTTTCCATATTAGGGCGCGTATGCTATTGTCAGTTACTGATAGGAGAACGCTTGAGTAAACCCACCGACCTCGTCCAGGGCACTCTCGACCTGCTCATCCTCAAAATCATCGCTCTCGAGCCGATGCACGGCTGGGCCATCGCGCAGCGCATCCGGCAAATGTCCAACGAAGTTCTTCAGGTGGGTCAGGGCGCGCTCTATCCATCGCTTCACAAACTTGAGCAAAATGGCTGGATCAGCTCCGAATGGGCGATCAGCGAGAATAATCGCCGCGCCAAATACTACACGCTGACCAGAGCCGGACGAAAGGCTCTGGAACAGGAAGCCGCGCAATGGGAACGTTTATCGGCGGCAATCTCACTGATTGTAAGAACGGCTTGATTGGGAGAAATCGCAATGCGCCTCGCCAGTATTTTTCGTCAACGGCTTCGATCGCTCTTCTCGCGGAAAAACGTCGAGCAGGAACTCGACGAAGAATTGCGTTATCACCTGGAGCGGCAAATTGACGCGGGGCTAGCCGCCGGCCTGCCACGCGAGAACGCGCGCTATGCCGCTCTTCAATCCATCAAAGATATCGAACAAAGGAAAGAGGAGTGCCGTGACATGCGGCAAGTGAACCTGATCGACAACCTGCTCCAAGACTTCCGCTATGCTGCGCGCAATTTGCGGAAGAATCCTGGTTTCGCTTTGGTTGCCGGGATCATCATGGCGCTAGGCATCGGCGCGAACACGGCGATGTTCAGCATCGTAAACAGCGTGTTGTTGAAGCCGCTCTCTTATCGAGACCCAGATCGCATCGTGACGCTCTCCACTTCTTGGAAGAAAGGCGGTGGCGCAGGTTCTCTCTGGAAGAACGTGTCGGTGCCGAACTTCGAGGACTGGCACAATCAGGCCACCGCGTTCGAGGCCATGGCCTACTATAGCTCGCAAGAAACTTCCGTTTCTTCAGGCTCCGCGGCAGAGTACGCACGAGCTACGAGAGTGAGCCCTGAATTCTTCCGCGTATTCGAAGTGGAACCGATGCTTGGGCGCCCGTTTACGAGCGATGAAGTGAGACCCCGCAGTGGCGGCGCCGCTTTGATCAGCTACACATATTGGCAAAGCCATTTTGGCGGAGATGCGAGAGCCCTGGGCCATATCATTCGCATGTTCGGCAAGACCTTAGCCATCGTTGGCATTCTGCCTCCGGGCTTTCACTTCCCTGATAAGACGGATGTCTGGTTTCCGGCCGACACCATTGTCCACGAAACAACAGAGTATCGATCAGCCAACAACTACCAGGCCGTCGGACGACTAAAGGCGGCCGTCAGCCTGGAACAGGCGCAAGCGCAAATGACCTCCATTGCTGCCCGCCTCGAACAGCAGTATCCGGAAAACAACAAGGGCACAAGCGTCAGCGTGACCCGAATGCGCGACGAGATGGTTGGTGACGTCCGGCTTACGCTTTTCGTGCTATTAGGCGCGGTGGGCGTGGTGCTTCTAATTGCCTGCGCGAATACCGCGACGCTGTTGCTTGCTAAGGCAACGGCTCGTACGCGGGAAGTCGGCGTCCGTGCGGCGCTGGGGGCGACACGCGCGCGCATCGTGCGACAGTTGATTACCGAAAGTTTGCTGCTCGCCTTGTTGGCAGGCGCTTGCGGGTTAATTTTGGCACTCGGGGGATCAAAGGCGCTGATCGCGCTGGCGCCGGGCAATGTGCCGCGCCTTGCCGAGACGAGCATCGATGGATGGGTGCTTACGTTCACTCTCGGTGTCTCTGCGATAACGAGTTTGCTGTTCGGGCTCGTACCCGCGCTTCATGCCTCTCATGTCGATCTTAATGACGTGCTGAAGCAGGGCGCAACTCGATCCGTACTTGGCGGTAGGGCGCTTCGGATGCGTGGCGCGCTCGTGACGGCCGAGATCGCATTATCGGTCGTTCTGCTAACGGGAGCGGGTCTGCTCATCAAGAGTTTTGTTGCACTCCACGATGTGGCTTTAGGATTTCGCCCCGAAAATGTTCTGGTGATGAAAGCGAGTGTACCGATATCGACCGCGGAAGGCGTGGAAGGATGGAAACCCGCGAACGCGTTTTTCAAGGGCGTTTTGACAGACATTTCAACGCTACCTGGAGTATTGGCTGCAGGCGCCACGATGGCAACGCCGGGCGATCTCGGGTCGACCATTGTGTATTGGATCGATCACATGCCTCGTAAGTTGAATACAAATGGTCCAGCGGCGGTGCTGTCAGTGATGGCACCCGGCACATTTGCGGCCCTCGGGATTCCGCTCAAGAGCGGCCGCGACTTTAATGATGCCGACACGCGTGACGCGCCCTTCGTCGCGGTGGTCAATGAAGCACTGGCGCGGAAGTCATTTCACGGCGAGAATCCGTTGGGGCGCACGATTTTCTGTCCGTTCGACTCGGACAACGGAATGAAGATTATTGGCGTTGCGGGCGACGTAAGGCAGTCTGGTCCCGCTCGCGAACCAATGCCCGAGTGCATCGTGCCGTACACGCAGCACTTCTATAACGGAACGACTCTGAACGTCGTCGTGCGAACCGCTATGAATCCAGACGCGCTCGCGGGAACGCTGCGGCGCATTGCGCGGGAGCGTTCCTCCGATGTCCCGGTGAAATTCACGACGATGGAAGCGTCCCTCTCCGAAAACGTTGCCGCGCCGCGCTTCCGTACGGTGTTGCTCGGCGTATTCGCGGGTCTCGCGATATGCCTGGCTATGGCTGGCGTCTATAGCGTGCTGGCTTATGTTGTGAGCCAACGCTCCAACGAGATCGGCCTGCGGATGGCACTCGGCGCCAGCCCTGGTGATGTACTCCAGCTGATCTTGCGTCAGGGCTTGGTAGTCACAGGTGTTGGCCTGGCGCTGGGGTTGATAGGTGCTGTCGCAACAGCACGTCTACTGACAAGCATGTTATTTGAGGTGAAGCCGATTGATCCCGCGGTCTACGTTAGCGTAGCCGTGCTGCTTGTTTCGGTGACACTGGCTGCCAGCTATATTCCGGCGAGGCGCGCGGCCAAGCTGGACCCACTAGTCGCGTTGCGACAGGAGTAATCGGGAAAAATCTCAATGCGCCTGGCCAACATATTTCGTCTCCGGCTTCGGTCGCTGCTTTCGCGAAAAAAGATCGAGCAGGAACTCGACGAAGAACTTCGATACCATCTGGAGCGCCAGATTGACGCGGGGCTAGCCGCCGGCATGACACGCGAGCAAGCCCGTTACGCCGCGCTTCAGTCCATCAAAGACCTCGAGCAAAGGAAAGAGGAATGTCGCGATATGCGAAAGGTACATATCATTGAAACCCTGTTCCACGACGTCCGCTACGGACTGCGAACTTTGCGCAAGTCTCCAGGTTTTACTTCCGCCGCCCTCTTAACGCTCGCGCTTGGCATCGGCGCAACCACAGCGATATTCTCGGTGGTTTATGCCGTCTTGCTGCGCCCCTTGCCGTACAAAGATCCGTCGCGGCTGATCGTGCTCAACGAGACGACACCGAAGGTCGGCACGGTCAGCGTTTCGTATCTCAACTTTCTGGACTGGCGCGCTCAGAGCCGCGCGTTTTCAGAAATGGCTGCTGTGCACGGCGGCGGCTTCAATCTCGCGGGCATCACTCAGCCAGAGAATATCAGCGGTTTGGCTGTTTCGTCGAATTTCCTTTCGATGCTGGGGGTGCACCCCTTCCTCGGGCGCGCTTTCGATCCATCCGAAGAAAAGGCAGGCACGGCGCCGGTGGTACTGCTGAGTTATTCGCTCTGGCAATCGCACTTCGGCGGCGATCGCAGCGTCATAGGCCGCGTGATTACGCTGGATGGCCGCGGTTTTACGGTTGTCGGCGTGCTGCCGTCCGATTTTCGTTGGATTGAGAAAACGGACGTGCTCGAGCCTATTGGCGTCTGGGCCGGGAATGACCCTGACTCTAGGGCTAGGGGCGCGCGCGGCGAGATGGTTGCGGTCGGGCGGCTTCGCCCAGGCATGACTTTTGAACAGGCCCGCGCGGAAATGGAAGCAATCGCGGCGCGGCTCGCACGTCAATTTCCAGCGGCCAACGACCAGTTCGGGGTCGCCCTTCGCCCGGTGCGCGAAATATTTGTCAGCGAGATACGTCCCGCGATTCTCGTCGCTTGGGGTGCTGCGATCTTTGTCCTGCTCATCGCCTGCGCAAACGTAGCGAATCTATTTCTCGTGCGCGGCGCGGGCCGCACCAAGGAAATTGCACTGCGCATGGCGATCGGGGCGAGCCGAAGCCGCATTATCTGCCAGACCCTGGCGGAGAGTTTCCTCCTAGCGTTTCTGGGCGGCATCTTGGGCTTGGCGCTCGCATTCGGGGGGATTCGCGGGATCTCGAAGCTGATTCCGGTGGACAGCCTGGCAGGAGCGAGCGTGAACCTGAACAGCCCGGTCCTTCTGTTCGCCGCCGCCGTGGCCGTGCTCTCCGCCTTAATCTTTGGCATCGCGCCCGCCATTGACGCGACCAGAACAGACGCTCATTCGGAGTTAAAGGAAGGCGGCAGAACCACAACCTCGAGCGCGAAGAAGAATCGCTGGCGTGGCGGTCTCGTTGTCACGGAAATCGCGCTTGCGTTGATTCTTCTGACAGGCGCCGGTCTGATGATGAAGAGCCTCTATCGCCTGCTCTCCGTCGATCCCGGATTTCGTCCGGATCGCGTGCTCACGATGGAAATGAGTCTGCGTACGTCGCAATACTACAAAGACGCAGCCATTCTGAATTTCTGGCAGCAGGTACTCGACCGCGTCCGCGTGTTGCCTGGTGTCGAATCGGCGGCGTTGGGCACCTTGATTCCAATGACGAACGACCATGATCGCGGAGATATCACCATCGAAGGCATGGCTCTGCCAAAGCCAGGAAGTTTCCCGCATCCCGATATTCATATTGTCAGTACAGGGTACGTGACGACGCTCGGCGTTGAGCTCCTGAGCGGGCGTGCTTTCACGGACGCGGACAACGACAATGCGCCGCGCGTCGCGATGATTAACGCCATGGTGGCTGAGCATTTCTTTCGTAACGAGAATCCACTGGGCAAGCGCTTTATGTTCGGCCGCCTATCGGAAAATAAGGCACCGAGGTGGATTACCATCGTCGGCGTCGTAGGCGATACGAAACTCTACGGTCTAGCGAATCCTGCGCGGCTCGAAGTATACGTTCCGTTCCGGCAAGGGCCTTCAGGCTACATGAACCTCATTGTGAAAACGCGAACCGACCCTGGGGCGCTGACCTCAGCGATTCGCCGCGTGATCGCTTCGATCGACAAAGATCAGCCGGTTTTCGGCATCGCGACAATGAATCAACTCGTCGCCGATTCGGTTTCGACTCAGCGTATGACGTTGATCCTCCTCGGCCTATTTAGCGCCCTTGCCCTGGTGTTGGCGACCATTGGAATTTATGGCGTAATCTCCTATTCGCTCGCCGAGCGTACCCACGAAATCGGGATTCGCATAGCGCTTGGCGCGCAACCGACAGACGTGTTGCGCATGATTCTCGCCCAGGGAGCGAGGACCGTGGCTATCGGCGTGATCATCGGCATCGTCGCATCGCTCGGGCTCACTCGACTGATGACGAAGCTCCTTTTTTCCGTTAGCCCCCTCGATCCAGCCACATTCGCTGCCGTTGCAATCGTGCTTGCGCTCATTGCGATGCTCGCTTGTTACATTCCTGCGCGCCGTGTCCTGAGCGTCGATCCGATGGTGGCTTTGCGCTACGAGTAAACCGGAGAAATCGCAATGCGTCTCGCCGACATTTTGCTCTTACGCCTCCGGTCGCTGTTTTCTCGCAGACAAGTCGAGCACGAACTC
>JBAUZG010000355.1:0-21499 GCA_049585195.1 Bryobacteraceae bacterium
AAGATTGGGTAGGTATGGACTTGCGCGTCCAGAAAATGGGCGTGGCAATCGACGATCTCGATTAAATCCGGACTCATACAGGCGCTCTGGCAATACGATAGCTAATTGGCCCGCCCTGCGCCTAACCTAACTTCGTCACAACCACTCCTCTGAAAAACACGCGGAAGACCGCTCCCTCGCGGTCGCGGCTCGGTTTCGGACTTGCGGTCTTTCATCAGCTTTGGTGGCCCGCAGGGCCATGGGGATCTCCCTCGCGGTCGTGGCTCGGAAACGAAGCTTGTGGATTCAACTGTTTGGCCGAGCCGCGCGCGCAAGTAAGCGGTCCGGTGACGAAGTTCGGCTAACGAGCGCCGATTCCGATAATTTTTTCGCTTCAATGATCCCGACGTCAGTTTGCTTGCGCTTTACCAACCAGAAGGGGGCGACGATCATGTCTGCAACCGTTGATCTTTACAATTCCTCATACGCCTCGTATTCGGCGCGTGTCTATCGCGAAGTCCGCGAAGAAACCTACGGGGAGGACCTGGGCCAAACGGGTTGGATGACCGCGGATGAGTTTCATAGCTTCATCGAATTGCTGAACCTGAACGCGGGCTGCCGGGTGCTTGAAATCGGCTGTGGCGCGGGCGGCTGCGCGGTTCATCTGGCCCGGACAGTTGGAGCCCAAGTGGTAGGGATTGACGTGAACGAGAGCGGAATACGGAATGCGCAGGAGCTGGCGCGATCGTGCGGGCTCTCCTCAGGGATCGAGTTTCTATGCATCGACGCGGCAAAACCCCTGCCCTTCGAGGATGGCTCCTTCGATGCCGTGTTTTCGAATGACGCGATGTGCCACGTCCCGAGACGACATAGAGCACTCGAGGAATGGCATCGCGTCTTGCGGCCCGGTGGGCGAATGCTTTTTACAGACGCGATGATCGTAACCGGCGTTTTGTCCAACTACGAGGTCTCGACACGAAGTTCCATCGGCTCTTATTTCTTCCTTCCGGCAGGTGAAAATGAACGGCTTATCGAACTGGCAGGGTTTGAATCGATCAGGGCGTTGAATCTTACCGAGTCAGCCGCGGACATTTCGCAGCGGTGGTCCGATGCCCGCTCGAAAAGAAGCCGCGACCTACTGCGTCTGGAGGGCCAATCGACTTATTCCGGCCTGCAGCAGTTTCTGGCATGTGTGCACGCGCTCGCTCGAGAGCGGCGCCTATCGCGCTTTCTCTACACGGCCTCTAAGCCGGGCCGCTTGGTGTAACAAGGCCGCGCAGGCGCGGCCACTACAAAACTGATTGACCCTGTAGGGCGAGGCCTGGCGCGCCCATCGAAAGGAGAAGCCAAAGTGAAACTTGTAGTAATTTCATCGGCTGCAATGTTGCTGTCGATGCCTGTAATTTCAACGCTCGTGCTGCGAAGCGGCCGCCAACCGGCGGCTGTTGCGGCCTCAGCGAGCCCAAACGCTTTGCAGTCATCATCCGATGACACTCAACAGCCGGTAGCGAGGCTGAATGCCTGTTCGCCGCCGAATCACCTTTACTCGAGCATTGAAGAAACGGCCTGGCGGATCTGGATAGCCGCAACCTGTCCCGTTAACCAGAGTGAATATCCGTACGTGGTCTGGGAGAACTGGATAGAACAGTCGCAATTCTATCCGCTGAATCCGGCGACTGTTTTGAAGGTCCCGAATACCGTTGCTCAAGAAAGCAGCGCGGCCCACATGCTGCACGCCAGCACGCTCACATTGGCCAAGAACCCCGGATTATCTACGATGGTCCCCGGCCTGTTGGGAGCGCCAAACCAGAACTGTAACGGATCGAAAACTCCTCCTCCGAACCAGCCGAACCTTGTTCTCTGCGAAGAAGTGCGCGAGAACGGCGCTACTGAAGATTACATCGCCGGTACGAACTTATGGAACCGCAACGGTCAGGAGCAAGCCGCATCGGCTGACCGCGACATTCAGTTCCCGAAGACGTCGGTCGAGATCAAGGCCGACTGGATTTTGCTATCGAGCATTGACCTCGAGTGCAATAAACTGCCTTCCGGCTTCACTCAGAGTATTCACGTCGAGACGATCAACGGGAATTGTTACGCTTTGGCGGGGATGCATCTTATTTCGAAACTAACGAAAAATTGGATTTGGGCGACTTTTGAGGCGCAGTTTCCAACCACCAATCCCAACCGCTGCAAGGCGCTGGGATGCAGCGACTCGTTTGGTTCCAACCCAGCCGAGACACACGGCGCAAGTACTCAACTTACGTCCAGACTGGCGAACCTGATGGCATCGGCGAAGCTGGCTCCTGAATGGAAAAACTACCGGCTCGATGGAGTTCAGATCTTCTTTACCGACGATCAGAAGCCGACGCTGCTGGGCAATTCCATTATCGAGGGGGAGAATGCCGGGGTGCCGCTGACGGAATCGTCGTGCATCAGCTGCCACGCTGTGTCGTCCGTCAGTACCGATGGCACCGATGGGATTAAGTTTATAACTACTGTCAACCCCGTCGGCGAACCCGAACCTCTGCCGTCATCGGACTGGATTCGCCGGGATTTTGTGTGGTCGCTGTTTAACGCGTGTCCGGCGGGCGCGTCTTTCCAGAACTGCAATCCGTAGCTACTTTCCGCTCCCTTGCGGTCGCGGCTCGGTTGGGATTTTCGCTCCCTTGCGGTCGCGGCTCGGTTCGAATGATGCTTGCCGATCAAGAGAAGGCGCGGTGCATCGAGTTCGTGGACTCTTTGCCGTCGTTTCAGAGTTATAAGACTTACTACTCGAAGAAATCAATCCGCAGCCGGGTGACATTGTGGCCGATCTCGGCTGCGGACTTGGTTTCGATGTCACCAGTGCGCGTGATCCAGAACGTGCGCTGTTTGCGCTTTACCTGTTAGAAGAGAATGCGGCGATGATGAACACAGTTGACGAACTTCTTGGCCCTGTCAAGACGGGCGCAACGCAAACATTGACGCCAGTCTCTCGCGTGTTGTACCGGCCGGATACTCTCGCGCGGCCGATCACGCTCACGAAGCAGCGCCACACCTTGCACTTCTTCGGGCGGTGCGGCCGAACAGGCGAATACGTTGTGTGCCAGATTTGGAAATCGTTCCTTCATGGTTGCGAACTGGCGGCGTCGGTTAACGCTAAATTTCCATAACGTACAACGGGTGCTGCTCCGTAGAATAGGTGCATGCCCCTGCTGGAACGGATTCAGAAAGATATGGTTGAGGCGATGAAGGCCAAGGACGAGGCGCGGCTTGGAGCGGTGCGGATGATCAAGGCGGCGTTGAAAAAGCAGGAGATCGACTCGATGAAGCCGCTGGATGAGGCTTCCGAGATGCAGGTAATGAGCACTCTAATGAAACAGCGGAGGGAGGCGGCGGAACTTTTCAGAAAGGGCAATCGAAACGACCTGGCCGAAAAGGAAGAGGCGGAGCTGAAGCTGATCGAATCGTACCTTCCGGCTGCTGCCTCAGACGAGGAGATGACCCGAGCGATCGACCAGGCAATTTCTGAAACCGGCGCTAGCAGCTTGAAACAAATGGGAATTGCGATGAAGGCTGCTCAGGCAAAGTTAGCTGGCAAACGCGTGGATGGTAAAGTACTTAGCGAAAAGGTGAAGGCCCGTTTGAATTGAAACAGGAAGCGCGTTCGGCGAAGCGGGCGTCTAATAGGTAGGTATGAACTCCGTTAAGACCGTTCTGCTTCTCGGGTTGCTGAGCGGGCTTCTGCTCTGGGGCGGGGAACTGATTGGAGGAAGAAACGGTCTTTATTTTGGCCTGCTGCTGGCAGTAGGCATGAATTTTTTCAGCTATTTCTTCTCTGACCGAATCGCGCTGATGACGTATTCGGCACAGCCGGTCACGCCCGATCAGAATCCGTATGTATACAACCGTGTTGCTCCCATCGTAGCCGGATTGGCGACGCGGATGAACATACCGATGCCGAAGCTCTGGCTCATTCCAGAGGATTCGCCGAATGCATTCGCGACGGGCCGGAATCCGAACCATGCCTCCGTGGCTTTCACAACTGGCATTCTGTCCGTGATGGACGATGGCGAGATCGAAGGCGTGGTGGCTCATGAGCTGGGCCACGTGCTGCATCGCGACATTTTGATTAGCTCAGTGGCTGCGACGATTGCGTCCGCCATCACGTTTCTTTCAAGAATGGTGTATTTCTTCGGGCCGCGTTCACGCGATGACGAGGAAGGCGGGGGCGGAGCGTTTGGCGGACTCCTGATGATGATTCTTGCTCCGATTGCCGCGCTGCTGATTCAAATGGCGATTTCGCGAACGAGAGAATACGATGCCGACGAGGCATCGGCGAAATACACAGGAGCTCCGGGCAAGCTCATTTCGGCTTTGCAGAAATTGGATTCTTATTCTCGCCGCATTCCGATGGATGCCAGCCCTGCCACGGCCCACCTGTTCATTGTTCAACCGTTTACCGGGGAGACGCTACAGCGGTTGTTCTCGACGCACCCGAGCACGGCGGAACGCATCAAGCGGCTCGAAGCAATGATGGGGCGGCCGTAATCCGATCTGAAAACGCTGGCATAATACACTGCCAGCATGCGATATCTTTCGGCTAGTTTGATTCTCGTTGGCGCGCTTGCCACTCAGGGTTTGACTCAGAACGCCGCGAGCCCGTTCCTGGGCCGGTGGGATTTCGACGTCAAGACCGCTCGCGGCATGGGCGCTAACTGGTTGGGCGTGACAGAGAAGAATGGGAGCCTTGAAATATGGTTTCAGCCTACCGGCGGCAACGTTCGCCAGGTGAAGGATTTTCACATTGAGGGGCGGCATTTGAGATTCATCGCCTCCCCGGCGTCGGGGAATCGGCCCGCGATGACGTGGGAGCTGGATGCGACCGGCGAAAAGCTGACCGGCGTCCAGAAGCGGGGCGATGATGTGACGCGGCTCGAGGGTGTGCGGGCGCCCGAGTTGAACCACACGATGCCTGAGGCGTGGACGAAGCCGGTAGCGCTCTTCGACGGAAAGAATCTGGACGGATGGGAGCCGATCGGCGATGTTGCGAATAACCAGTGGGTAGTCAAGGATGGGCTGCTCGTGAACGAGGCACAGGGCGCGAATTTGAAATCAAAGCGAGAATTCGAGGATTTCAAGCTGCACTTCGAGGTGAATTGTCCGGAAGGCGGCAATAGCGGATTCTATCTGCGTGGCCGGTATGAGGTTCAGCTTGAATATGAGCCAGCGCACAGCGAACCGATGAACCGCCAGATGGGATCGATATACGGGCGGATTGCGCCGAGCACGGAGCTGCCGCGCACGCCGGGCAAGTGGGAAACGTTCGATGTCACGCTGGTCGGGCGCATGGTGACAGTGGTGCGAAATGGGGTCACGGTGATCGACAACAAAGAGATTGAAGGTATCACGGGGGGCGCCTTGGATGCCGATGAAGGAAAGCCTGGATCGTTCTATATTCAGGGCGATCACACTGGTGGTCTGCAGTTCCGCAACATCACCGTTTCCGTGCCGAAGAGTTGACGAGGTAAATCGGTGCCCGCCTTTCCTAAGAATCCTGTAATTTATGAGATCAACACATTCGTCTGGCTGCAACAGTTGAGCGGCAAGTATGGGCGGCGGATTGATCTGACGAATGTTCCATCCGTCGAGTGGGACGCGATTGGAAAGCTGGAGTGCGATGCGGTCTGGCTGATGGGAGTGTGGCAGCGAAGTCCGGCAGGGAGAAAGGTTGCGCTCGGCTTGCCCGACTTGATTTCCGAGTTCGGCCGGATATTGCCCGGGTTCACGGCGGATGACATTCCCGGATCGGGATACAGCATCAAAGCGTACGAAGTGGACGAGCGCCTGGGAAGCGTAGGCGAGGCGCGCGAACAGTTGAGGCAGCGAGGCTTGAAACTGATTCTCGATTTTGTTCCCAATCACGTGGCGACGGACCACGCTTGGGTCACCGAGCATCCGGAATACTTCGTTCAGGCGAGCGAAAGGGAGCTCGCAGCGGCGCCTGAAAATTACTTCAGCGCAGCTGGCAACGTGCTTGCGTATGGCCGCGATCCGTATTTCCCGCCCTGGACCGATACGGCGCAAGTGAACGCGTTTGCGCCCGGTTACCGGCGGGCCGCACTTGATACGTTACGCGAAATCTCGACCCAGTGCGATGGCGTGCGTTGTGATATGGCGATGCTGTTGTTGACTGACATTTTCAAGAAAACGTGGGGAGACGCGGCCGGAGCGATGCCCAAAAGCGAGTACTGGACGGAAATGATTCAAGGCGTCCGGCGGTCTAGACCCGACTTTCTGTTTATTGCGGAGGCGTATTGGGATCTCGAATGGAATCTTCAGCAATTGGGATTTGACTATTGCTACGACAAGCGGCTCTATGACCGGCTGATCCATGACGACGCCGCAGCGATCCGGGCGCATCTGGGGGCTGACCTGCAGTATCAAAACAAGCTGATTCGCTTTCTCGAGAACCACGACGAAAAGAGGGCGGCTGCGGCTTTGGCGCCCGCGCGGCATCGGGCGGCAGCAGTTGCGATTGCAACGCTCGCCGGCGCAATCCTCTATTATGATGGCCAATTTTGCGGTTCGAAGCTGAAGATTCCGGTTCAGCTCGGGCGTGCTCCGGCTGAGCGTTGCGACGAAAGTTTTTCGGAATTCTATTCGCAGATTAGACGCGTGACGAAAACCGTCAAGAGCGGGGATGCGACTTGGAAGCTTTGCCCGGCGGAGGGCTGGTCCGATAATGAGACGGCGAAAAATCTTTTGAGCTGGTGCTGGGAGGGGCCGGGAGGCAGGTTTTTGGTGGTCATTAATTTTGCCGGCGCGAGTTCGCAAGGGCGAGTCCGTTTGCCATGGGCTAATCTGGCGGGCAAACAGTGGAGGGTTTCGAGCCTGGTCGGGAGCGATGTGTTCGAGCGTGATGGGACCGAGCTGCGGAGCGATGGTTTCTATGTCGGTCTAGAACCATGGCAGTACTACGTTCTTCAATTCGAGGAGAGAGTGTCTTAACCGAACTTCGTCACCGGACCGCTTACTTGCGTGCGCGGCTCGGCCAAACAGTTGAATCCACAAGCTTCGTTTCCGAGCCACGACCGCGAGGGAGTGGTTGTGACGAAATTAGGTTGACCTGCGCTATCGTAGGCAGCAATGGACGTCCTCGAAATTCATCCCGTAACACCGCCCCGGAAGGTTCCGAAACCCAAGACTGCGGCTGAGCGCGCCGCACGAGTCCGGAAAATACTTGAAGCGCTTGATGTGATGTTCCCCGAGGCCACTTGCGCTTTGCGTCACAAAGACGCGTGGCAATTGCTTGTGGCAACCATTTTATCGGCGCAATGCACCGACGATCGGGTTAACAAAGTAACTCCGGGACTTTTCAAAAAATATCCCACCATGCGGGACTTTGCGGCGGCGAACCAGGAGGAGCTGGCGAACGAAATCAAGTCGACCGGATTCTTTAACAATAAATCGAAGTCGTTAATTGGCGCGGCGAAGAAGATACTGGCGGATTACAAGGGCAGGGTGCCGATGACGATAGAGGAGATGCTGACGGTGCCCGGCGCGGCACGAAAGACGGCGAACGTAGTGCTCGGGACGGCTTACGGGATCGCGTCCGGCGTGGTGGTGGATACACACGTGCAACGGGTTGCGCTGAGGCTTGACCTCACAAAAAGAACTGAGCCGGTGAACATTGAGAAGGATCTCATGAAGATCATTCCTCCGGACCGGTGGATTCTGTTCTCGCACCAGACGATTCACTTCGGGCGCCAGATTTGCGTTGCGCGGAAGCCGCGATGCGAGCGGTGCCCGATTGAGCCGGTGTGCTACGCGGCAGATAAGAATCCGGGCTAGCCGCTATTCGTAATCGACCGAGACCAGAAACAAGCCGCTGGCCGGAGCGGTGGGGCCGGAACGGATCGTCCGGGGCTGGCTGAGACGGAGCCGGATGCCGGATTCGTCGATATTGTGCTTGCCTACTTCAAGCAGGACGCCAGTCATGTTGCGCACCATGTGTTTTAAGAAGCCGGAGCCGGTCACGCGGTAGATGAGCTTGGGCCCGTGGCGCTCGAGTGACGAGCGGAGGATGACACGCACTTTCGAGCGGCCCAGAGTGTCGCTCTCGTCCGAGGCGGCAAAGCTGCTGAAGTCATGTTCGCCTTCATATAAGGCTGCGGCAGCCGTCATGGCCGCTTCATCGAGCGGATAGGGGTGATGATAGATGAAGCGGCGCTCGAAGGGCGGGCAGATTTCGTCGCGGAAAATGCGGTATTCGTATGTCTTGCGCGTGCAGTGAAATCGCGGGTGAAATTGAAGATCAACTTCGGCGGCTTCGCTGATGCGGATGGTGGGCGGCAGGAGCCGGTTTACGGCGCGTCGGAAATTATCGACCGGAATTCGATTGGAAATCGAGACGGCGGCAACCTGAGCGAACGCGTGGGCGCCCGCGTCGGTGCGTCCCGAGGCTTCCACATGTACGGGAGCGCCTTCAATTGTTTCGATGGCGGACTCGAGGATTCCTTGTATTGTGGGCAGTCCGGGTTGAACCTGCCATCCGTGAAAATCGGTGCCGTCGTAGGAGACGTGGAAGCGAATGCGGCGCACAAGGCTTGAGCCGGCTCAGGTCTTCCGCGAGCCGGGCTTAACAACGGGAATACCCTGCGCGCAATAGGGGCAGCGGTTGGGCTCGTAGTTGGTGACATCGAGGCGCTCGAGTGAAACGCGCGGCACGCCTAGATCGGCGCGTCCGTTGCTGCGGTCGATGATGGATCCAGCAGCTACGACGTTGGCTCCTGCGGCACGCGACAGGTCGACTACCTCGCGCGAACTTCCACCGGTTGTGACCACGTCTTCAACTACCAGCACCGACTGTTCCGGCTGTACCTCAAAGCCGCGGCGCAGAACCATTTGCCCGGTGACGCTATCGCGCTCGGCGAAAAGGAACGGCACACCGAAAGACCGCGCAACCTCGTGTCCAATAATGATGCCACCGAGGGCGGGGGCGAGAACGACATCTATTTTTCCAGGGGCAATTTCCCGGAGAGATCGAGCGAGTTCGCTTCCCAAATGCTCGGCGTGCGCAGGATACGCGAGCACCTTGGCGCATTGCAAATACTCGCCACTATGCAGGCCGCTGGTCAACCGGAAATGTCCGCGCAAATAAGCTCCGGTCTCCTCAAAGAGATTCATCAAACGGCTGCTCACGTATCGAGCATAGCGTAGCGGGGCGGCGGCGCAATCGGGACGGTCAAGGACGTGTTAGAGCGGCTTCGGATTCTGCAAGAGCAGGTCTTTGAAGGCCTGATCGGTGCGGATGGAGGCGAACTCCGGCATGTCCGGGATTTTCTTCCGCTCCTTAACCCCTTCTTCGAGCGCCTTGCGCAGATACAGCAGCGCACGCTCTTTGTCGCCGCGCTGCGCGTAGGCCTTTGCGAGATACAAGTGGAATCGTGCCCGGTCTTCGACTGTACGCTCCTGGAGCAAGGTTCCGTACTGGCTACGGCGTTCGAAAACCTCCGGGTCGAGCTGGAGAGCCTTATCGTAAGCTTGAGCCGCACGTTTCATATCGTGCTTTGCGAAATAGTCGGAGCCCAGGTTCACCCAGATTGATGCGGAATTGGGATCGAGCTTCAGGGCCTTGCGGTAATCCTTCAAAGCTTTGTTGTAGCTGCGCTGCGAATAGTAGATGGTGCCCAAATTATTGATCGCTTGAGCATACTTGGGAT
This sequence comes from Bryobacteraceae bacterium, assembly GCA_049585195.1. GTDB lineage: Bacteria > Acidobacteriota > Terriglobia > Bryobacterales > Bryobacteraceae > KBS-96. The sequence continues at coordinate 9,687 of JBAUZG010000355.1, forward strand.
CCATCTTGATGGCCCTTTCGTAGTTTTGCTTGGCAAGCTGAAATTCGAGCAGCTGATGAAAGGCAATCCCGATCTTGTTCTCAATTTGCGCCGAAGGGGTGCATTCCCGGTACTTGTCAATTGCCTCACGGTACATCTTGCGCGCCATATAGATATCTCCGCGCATTTCGGGAGTGAGCGCGATGTGAGTTCCAGTTCCGGGCGTCTGGAGTTGTGGTGCAACGGGCGAGGGCAAGCTTGCTGTCGAAGCTCTGAGCTTATCGCCCTGCTGAAGCTGTTGGCTGAAACCGGCTCCGGCGGAAATCGTCAACGCAACCGTGACGACCAATGCTCGCGTAGAAAAGCAAGAGATCATGATGACCCCCTAATGGCGAATAGCATACCGCTTTTTTTTGAGGCTGGCGGGGTGCCTGGTTTTAATGCGGAAAAAACGGGCCGTGGTACGCGCAAAAGCTCGGAAATCTCTTGGGAGCGAGTGGGGAAAGTGGAGAAGCGGCAGGAAAGCAAGCGAGGCTTCGGAAGTAAATGAATACAAGGCGGTTATCTTATCCCGGAGGGTACGGGGTCTCACGGCAAAGGAGCGTGGGCTATCGGCTTCTTTCCGTTGTAAGCCGTACATTCTGGTGTAGTTCTACTTGACTGTCTCGTGAACGAACCCTTATAGTCGAAACAGCTTTGGGTGGAAACCTGGTCGAACCCCCCGTTCAAAGCCGGCCTCGCTTGAGAGTTTGGCGCTCGGGCGAGAACAAATGAGAAAGATGGGATGCGAAATTCTTTTAAGCTACGGGACGATGCGATATCGATCGCCGTGGTGAGCCGGGAGTAAGGGTGTCGGAAGGGAAGACAGGGTTTCGGCTGACCAAGTTGGCCTGGCTAGTTTTTGCCGGGGCGATAGGTTGGGCCGCTGCCCACTATTTTCCGGTTCAGCGGATCTTTCATCAGAAAACAGAGGTTCTGAATTCGTTCAGGGCATCCCACATTCCGCCTCCGGCGGCTGAGGTTTCCACTCCTTTTGGCCACCCCTACTATCCATATTCCGTAATACCGGGCGGGGCGCACAGCCGGGACGAGTTGGAGAAGGCGCTTGCGGGCGACAGCACTGCGGCGAAGCACTATTCTGATTTCGTTGTTCAGAACGCGCGCATCGTCACGCTGGATAAGGACCGGCAGTATCACGTCTCGTACCGGGTGGGTGACAAGATCTATTGGACTCGACGCGTGCTGACGCTCCACAAAGGTGAACAACTTCTTTTCGATGGTGTTCACTATGCACGGGCGCGATGCGGAAACCGTTTGTCGGAAGTTATGGCGCTGCCGCAGCTGGCGCAATCGGAGCCGAACGCGAAAAAGTTCGAGGCGCCGGTCCCGATTCAGATGTCGTTAACGATGCAAGTTCCTCATCTCGATCCCGGCCCCGAGTTGCGGCTTGAGATTTCGATGACTCGCATCGAAGGATTGCCAGAGCCATTGAGCAATCTTGCCGCTCCATATGTGCCGGATGAGCCTGAAACGGAGGACTATGTGCCGCCCCGCCACGACCGTGCGACGATATACGCGGTCGATGGTCCCGGTCCGCTCACAATGTTGCCCATCTTTTATCCAACTGAGACGCCTTCGAGCGCTGCCGTGCCCGAACCGGACACGTGGGCACTGGAGGGTTTGGCGCTGCTGGGAATTGCGGTAGCGGTTTGGGCGAGAAAGTATCGCCGCATTGGGTGTATGCGGCGACCGAAGTGATCGAGGCTCAACTTTCAGCCGTCAGCGTTCAGCTATCAGCTAATCAGGTTCAGCGTTGAAGATATAATCGCAAGCGCTGGTTTGACGTGTTATGAATGAGCATCGAACCCGGCGTTCTTTTCTCGAGGCAGCGGCCGTGACTGCGTCAGCTTCGTTTCTGCATGCATCCACACTACCGATACGGCTTGGCGGTCCAATTTTTCTGAAGTCCAGCGATCCGGACGAGCTGGCTCGAGAGCACCGGCGGCTCGGCTATAGCGCGGCGTATTGCCCCGATGCGAACGCGAAAGACGGTGAAGGGATTCGCGCGATAGAGAGCGCATTTTCTAACCACAATGTGGTGATCGCGGAGGTGGGCGCGTGGAAGAACATGCTCGATCCGGACGAGGACAAACGCCGTGCAAATCTCGAATACGTAATCGAGCGGTGCGCGCTGGCGGAAGCTGTTGGCGCTCGCTGCTGCGTCGATATTGCGGGGTCGTACAATCCCACGGTGTGGTACGGGCCGAATCCAAAGAACCTCTCGAAAGAGTTTTTCGATGCAACTGTCGAGAACTGCCGCCGCGTGATCGACACCATTAAGCCGAAGAGGACCAAGTTCACTATCGAGATGATGGGCTGGAACCTGCCGGACGGTCCGGACTCCTACGTGGATCTGATCAGGGCGGTCGATCGGCAGGCGTTTGGGGTACATCTTGACGTATGTAACGGCATCAACTGTCCCAGGCGTTTTTACGAGAATACGGAATACATTCGCGAATGCTTTCAAAAATTGGGGCCGCATATCGCCTCGTGCCATGCTAAGGATCTGCAGTGGATTGTCGAGCTGAACGTGCATTTCCTCGAAGTAGTTCCTGGACGAGGACAGATGGATTACAAGGCTTATTTAGGCGGTCTTGCGGCGCTGCCCACGGAGGTTCCGTTGATGCTCGAGCATCTGAAGACACCCGAGGAATACGACGAAGGCAAGCGATACATCAAGAGGATTGGCGGCGAAATAGGATTGACGTTCGCGTAGTTTTAGGATTCTTGTATTGGGGGTGATAGACAAGCGTATGTCTAGATGGTCATGCTTACTGCCGATGATCTCGTTGTTCGTCGTACCGTTCGCGGCGGCAGCGGGTCAAAATAACCAGCACCATGACGCATTCGTTCCTAGCGCGGACGAGACGCGGATTGGCCGCGAAGTCCGGCATCAGCTCGTTACGTTGCCGTTCTACGGAGTGTTTGACGATCTGGCGTTTAACGTCAATGGGGGCACCGTTACTTTGATGGGCGCGGTGGTCCGGCCAACGCTGAAGTCAAGCGCGGAGAATGTGACGAAACGAGTCGAGGGCGTGACGCAGGTGATTAACAATATCAAGGTTCTGCCGCCTTCACCCATGGACGATCGCATTCGACTTGGCGAGTACCGGGCGATTTATGGCGATCCAACGCTCGGGACGCGATACGGATACCGCGCGATCCCACCCATTCATATCATCGTAGAGAACGGCCACGTGACGCTCGAAGGCGTTGTGGCGAACGATTTCGACAAGAACTTGATTAACGTGCGCGCGAACCAAGTGCCGAATGTTTTTTCCGTAACGAACAATCTGATTGTCGAGGCACAGCAGCCGAAATAGCAATACCGCTCCGTTATGGTCGCGGTTCTGTCAGTTGCCTAAGATAGGCGAGCAGCAGGGAGTCTGAACGGGTTTGAATTCCATGAGCTCGGCGCGCGTTCCGTCGGGATCGTAGAGATTGCACTGCCATTTGCCGTCACGTCCGATCTTCGGAGGCGCGGCTTTGTAACCGCGCGCAGTGACCTCTTTGTAGGCGTCCTGGATGTTAGGCACTCCCAATGCGAGATGGTGCATGACGCCGAGGGTGCGTGGAGAGGGGTTATGAACGTTGAGCATGTACTCGAGCCAATCGGTACCGTCGGGTACTTGCATGTCGACCCAATCGGTGGTGTTGTCGGTATGCCCACCGTGCCAGATGGAATGGAAGCCGAGAATATCGTGATAAAGATGGTCGGCCGCGGCCTGGTTTTCGACCGTGATTCCGACGTGAATAATGCGCTTTGACACGCGTGTATCTGGAAGGAACTTGCCAAAGTTGCGTGTGTGGAGTGAGCCGGGCATGTACTGAACGAACTCGACATTGTGGCCGTCGGGATCTTTAATCATGAAGCTGAGATTGCCGTCGAGCCCGGGCTTTAACGTCGCGGGGACTTTTACACCGTTGGTCTCGAGGTAATCGCGCAACCGTCTCGCATTCGTGGTCTCGAAGGCGATGTGCGACAGACGGTCTTCGGTGGGGCTCTTCAAATCGGGAAACACTTCAATGTACTGATGGTCGTTCACTTTGAAATAAGTGAGCATCAAGCCGCCGGATGGTTTGTCGAGAGTGAAGGGCTCCTGGTAGCCGAGGTCGTGTCCATAAAACCGGCGGGCGGCGTCGAGATTGCTTGTCTTCAGACCAATATGCGCCACGCCGACGATTGGCGGCCTTTCGACGCTTTGCGCTGAAACCGGCGAGGTGAAGGGCGATAGTAGTGCCACCAGCGCCACAGTGGGCATGCAAGACAGGGGAGGGCGACGCATAGCGCCCTTCATCATATCGCCGCCCCTAGCGATTTAGACAAAGCTTAGGGGTGGAGCGAGGGAGTTTCAGGGCGAGGCGCCGTGGTCAATCGAGGGCGGCCAATTTGCCGTCCAGGTGCTTGAGGGCGGCTTGTAGCTGCTCGCGATAGCGCGGATTCGTTGCAGCGTCCAGATCGTGCAACACGCGCGTTCTGGATAACTGCAAGCTCTCCCGTTCTCTTTGCTTGTCGATCTGCTCGGAACTGAACTGAGCCGAGGCGGCCGCAGCTCTCCTTAGCGGCTCGGCCGATTCGATTTGGGATTCTACCGACTTACTTTCCCAACCTCTTGCCATACCTTCAGCTTGACACAATTGAACTCGGCGCGATTGACCTTATTGGCCGTTGCGGACCGAAAAAGCGAGCTCAAAAATCAAATTGGTCGATATTATTCTTTGTGAACACAAAGGGCGAGCCCAGCAGGATATCGGAGCCCTCGATTTTGAGTGTATCGAGGCGCCCGGCTTCGAAAGACGTGGCTCCACGAGTGAGTTGGCCTCGCGCCAGGGCGGCGGCGGCCGAAACCGCGAGATAGGCGAGATCGCGGGTCTTCCAGAGCACGACGGCCGAGATCACGCCGTCGTGAACATAAGGCTTGCACAGATTTGGCAGCGATAATCCGACTACTTTTACGTCTTGCCGGCCGGATTGTTTCACTGCCTCGCCGGCTCCAGGTACAGCGGGAGCCGAAATTACAATGATGGCCCGAACATTGGGGTAGACCTTGAGAATGGTTTGCGTTTCAGCGAATGCCTTGTCACGATCGTCGTCGCTAGGCCGGATGACAGCCAGCTTAATGCCCGGATATTTTTGGGCCATCGACTGTTTGATGTAATCGATCCACAGGTTCTGATTGGCCGCACTGAGCGCGCCGGTAATGATGGCGTACTCGCCTTTGCCGTTTATGACCTTTGCGGCTTCGGTAGCAAGTGTCGCTCCGATGCCTTGAGGCGTGGCCTGATCGACAAAGTAGTCGCGCGATCCCGGCTCCGAGTCGGCATCCCAGGTAACAACTTTGATGCCCTGATCGCGCGCTTTTCGAAGGACGGTTGAAATGCTAACGGCGTTCCCGACGCTGACTGCGATGGCGTCGACGTGCCGCGTGATCCAGCTTTCCACAAATTCGTTTTGCAAGGCCGGATCGACTTCGGTGGGCCCATCCCAAATGAGATTGACGTTCAATTGTTTAGCAGCCTCTTCCGCTCCAGCACGGCAGCTAATGAAATACGGATCGCCCTTCGATTTGGGCATCATGGCGACGGTGACAGTCCGTTGACTGGTGTTCGCGGAGGAGACGGCAGGCGACGAACCGGTTCGCAAGCTTCGCACCAGATACCAGTTGCTGCCCGCGACGATGAGGGCTCCGGCGATTACTGTCGAACATAGAACAGCCAGTTGCGAGTTTCTCATTTCGGCTGCTCCTTGGGTTTGTGCTTTGGGCGGCCGGCGGGCTGTTCTCTCGAGCGCAATTGTCAACACTAGCAGAGCACCGGTCGAGATGCCCGAGAGTTCGGCGGGCAGGGCAGAGAGACGCAAGCCATTTTCGAGTATCACGATGGCGGCGAGGCCCAGCAGCGTGCCACGGATGGTGCCCGATCCTCCAAAAATTGAGGCTCCGCCAAGAACCACGGCGGTAATCGCGATGAGTTCATAGCCTGTGCCGGCGTCCGATTTCGCCTGGCCGATGTGAGCGACATAGATAATTGCAGCGAGGGCCGAGAAGATGCCGGAGAGTAGATAGACAGCCGCGAGTCGCCGGGCAACAGGGATTGCGGCGTAGCGGGCGCCCTCCTTCGAAAGACCGATGGCATAAAGAGCGCGGCCTATCACGGTGCGGTGCACGAGCAGGTAAAAGAAAATGATGGCCAATAGAAAAACGATGGCTTGCGGCGGAACGAATCCGCCGGCGTAGCCCTGTCCGAGGAAGAGAAAGCCGGGCGGAAAATTGGAATAGCTTTTCGCGGCTCCCGTCATTCCTTCGGCGATGCCGCGGAATAACGAATAGGTTCCCAGGGTGACGATCAGCGGCGAGACGTCGAGGCCCGCGATGAGGCCTGCGTTGATGCCGCCGCCGAGAACTCCGGTCAGAAGAGCGGCGGCCGCGGCGACAGGCAAGGGCAGGGAAGCGTCGTGCCAAACGGCTCCGAAGACGACGGCCGCTAAGCCCATCATCGAGCCAACCGACAGGTCGATGCCTCCCGTCAGGATGACAGGAGTCATGGCGAGAGATAAGAGGCCGATCTCGACGGCCAGGCGAACGCATTCGAAGAAGTTGGCGACGGAAAAGAAGTTCTGGCCAGTGACGCTGAAGAGTGCGATTTCGGTAAGGATCAGGAGGGCGAGTATGAATTCCTGCCGGTGAGTCGAGCGCATGGCGGGCGGTTAGGAGGTTGCGAGCCGCATTTCAGATCGCGCTCCAAGCGCATCGAACAAAACAGTGACGAGGATGATCGCTCCTCCAATCGCCTTGCTCCAATAGGAACTGAGCTGCAAATAGGTGAGCGCGGGCGCGATGCTCCCGAGCAGCGCGACACCGATAAGAGTCCCCATCAGGCGGCCGCGGCCCCCTGTAATGGGCGTTCCACCGACGACAACAGCGGCAATGGCCTCAAGTTCGAGACCCACGCCCGCATTGGCGGGAACGTCGGAAAACCGGACCGCATTCAAAGCAGCGGCTAGTCCCGTAAGAGCGCCAATGAAGGCGAAGACGGAGAAGACGATTCGTTTTGTATTGATGCCGGCAAGGCGTGCTGCCTCTGCGTCGGAACCCGTAGCGTAAATAGCGCGGAAAGCGGCGACGTGCCGGCTCGCCCACCAGAGCGCTGCAAAAATGGCGGCACAGGCGGAAAACAGAACAGCTTCGCCGCCGGTTTGCCCAAGGCCGAACCATTGAAAGGAGGAGGGAAGGCCTTCTATCCAGGCTCCGCCGGTTGCCCAATTGAGCGATTCGCGCCAGGCAACCATAGTGGCCAGGGTGACGACAATCGAAGGCGCATTCACAAACGACACAAGGGCGCCATTCACCGCCCCCAATGCAGTTCCAACGAGAATTCCGCCAAGGGGCAGCAGCCACGCCGGAACCCCGGCGCGGGCGCAAATGCCGCAAGAGACAATGCAAATGGCGAAGAGCGATCCAACCGAAATGTCGATTTGACCCACAACAATCACCAGCGTCATACCGGTCGAGACGAGCAGGACAGAAAGATTGCTCAGGGCGAGGTCGCGGAGATTGTCCCAGGAGTAAAAGGCCGGCGCTCGAAAGGCGAGAAACAGGAGGAGCGCGGCCAGGGTGAATAGTGCGGCGTATTCGCGATTGATGTGAATCTTCAAGCGACTGTTGCTCCGTGGCCGAGCGCGAGTTCCATTACCCGGTGCGCGTCGGCTTCGGTCCGGTCGAGGATGCCGGCGATTGTGCCTCGATGCATGACGGCAATGCGGTCGCTCAGGCCGAGGACCTCGGGGAGTTCGGAAGAAATCAGCAGGATGGCCAAGCCGCGGGAAGCGAGTTCCGCAATTAGAGTATAAATTTCACTTTTCGCGCCTACATCGATGCCTTGCGTCGGCTCGTCAAGAATAAGGATGCGCGGCTTAGTCATGAGCCAGCGCGCAAGCGAAACTTTTTGCTGATTTCCGCCCGAGAGATTCTTAACAAGGCTGTCAATCGAGGGCGCTTTGATGCGAAAGCGTTCGTAATACTCGGTCGCGGCTTGTGTTTCGCGATCACGCTGAAGGAAGCCATTCGTTGAAATTTGTCCAAGGCTGGCGAGGGTTGCATTCAGCGATATGGGAAAGTCCATTACAACGCCGTGTTTCCGGCGGTCTTCGGGAACGTATGCGATACCCAGTTCGAGCGCGCGTTGCGGCGAGGGAATGCGAACGAGTTTACCCTCGACGTAGATGCTTCCGCCGTCGGCCGGCGATAGACCAAACAGGGTTTCGGCGAATTGTGTCCGGCCAGAGCCGACAAGCCCTGCCATACCCAAAACTTCACCTTGCCGCAGCGTGAACGATACATTATGAACGCCACGCGCCTTTGAGCTTACGTTGCGTACTTCGAGAACAGGTTCGCCGGCGGCGCAATCGCGCTTGGGGAATGCGGTTTCAAGTTCACGGCCGACCATCAGGCGTATGAGTTCGCGATTCGTCATCTCCTTCATAGGAAATGTTCCGAGACTCTCGCCATCGCGCAGGACGGTAACGCAATCAGCCAGCTCGAATAGCTCCTCGAAGCGATGGGAAATATAGATCACAGCGCATTGCTTTGAGCGAAGCTCGTTGACGACGCGGAACAGGTTTTGGGCGTCCCGATCGCCGAGCGACGCCGTGGGCTCGTCCATGATGATTACCTTGGCCTCGGCATCGAGAGCCTTTGCAATTTCGACAAGCTGCTGCTCGGGCATACTGAGCGAGCTGACGAAAGACTGCGGCCGGATGGTAGAGCCGATTCGGTTGAGTAGCAGCGCGGCATGATCGTTCCGCGCCCGCCAATGAATGCGGCGCCATAGATGCCTGGACTCACGAGCCAGCGCGATGTTTTCGGCGACCGCCAAATCGGGGAACAAGGCTGGCTGCTGATAGATGACGGCGACGCCCAGAGCGCGGGATTTGGCGGGCGTGAGCTGCGCGGCCGCGTGGCCGTCGATGAGGATTTGTCCCTCGTCTGGAACGATGGCTCCGGCGAAGGTCTTGATGAGCGTGGATTTGCCTGCTCCGTTTTCGCCGACAATGGCGTGCACTTCACCGCGGCGCGCCTGCATGGAGACGCCTTTCAGCGCGCGCACGCCGCCAAATGACTTCTTAATACCGATTGCTTCAAGAACCGGAGTCACCGGAGAAACGCTTCGGGCAGGCCTCCATCGACGGGAATCACGTGGCCTGTAGTTTTCGCGCTGAGATCGCTCGAGAGAAAGACGATCGCTTCAGCGCAATCGTCAGGCAAAATAGGATCGCGGGTTAGCGTGCGCTGGGCGTAGAACTGCGCCAACTTATTTCGCAAATCTTCCGTGGGTTCGTCTTCGCTGAAAATGATGTTGTACTTGGTGAGAGAAGCGATGACACGGTCGCGCGGGAACATAGCTGAACCAGCGACCACGGTGGCGGGAGCAATTCCGTTCACGCGAACGAATGGCGCCATGCCCACTGCAAGCTCGCGAATGAGCGCGTTCACGGCTGTCTTACTGACGTCGTAGGCCTCGCTTCCATGTTTCGGGACAATAGCGTTCGCCGAACTGGTCAGCACGATAACAGCCGGCAGCTTCTGGGCGTTGAAGATGCGGCGAACTTCATCGGCAAGCAGGTAATTGCCGGTGATGTTGATTTCGAAAGTCTTGTTCCACACTTGTGGCGCGATTTTGCCGTCGGAACCGGGTACCGGGAAAATGGCAGCGGTGTTGATCAGGCCATCGAGACCGCCAAACCGCAACACGGCTTCCTTCAGCGCTGCCGCGATGCTTTCGCGGGAAGTAATGTCGAGAAAAGCGGACAGAACCATTTCAGGCGATGTGATTTTCGCCACTTCGTCCGAGACACTCGCGGCTGCTTTTTCGTCACGATCGGCAACAATGATATGTGCGCCGCGCTTGGCAAGCTTCAGGGCAACGGCGCGCCCAATGCCGCTTCCGCCTCCGGCAACGAGAATGATTTTCCGGCCGAATTCCTGTTCCGGCGGCATGCGCTGAAGCTTTGCCTCTTCGAGCGCCCAGTATTCGATTCGAAAAGCCTCTGAAGGAGGAAGAGCGACGTAGTTGTGGAGGCTTTTGAAATTCTTCGACAGCTCGGGCCGCTTCGCCTGGGGGAATATATCGGGAGTTCCTGTTTCATCCCCGAGCGCGTTTGCCCCATCCATCACATGAATCGCATTGATGAAAAACTCGCTGGTGATGCGCGCCTCGCGTTTGTTCTTGCCGAACGAAAACAGACCAAGGCCGGGAATAATGACGACGGATGGATTTGGGTCGCGAAGTTTCGGAGAGTCGGGCTCGGCGCACTGCCGGTAGTATGCGGTGTAGTGGTTGCGGTATTGAGCCGCTCTTTCGTCGATTCGTTTCGCGAGCGTGGCCGTATCTTCTTTCTGCGGATTCCAAGGCACAAACATTGGCTTTATGCGCGTGCGGAGGAAGTGATCGGGGCAGCTTGTGCCGAGTTCGGAAAGCTCGGGCCCCCAAGCGGAATTTGCGAACCGGAGAGCGTCTTCGTTATCGGTGTAATGGCCGACAACGCGTTTCGCAGTGGCGAGTGCGCCGCGCAAGGCAGGGAAAATCTCGGCGGCGACATCGCGGCGGTTTTCGAGGGGCTGAACGATCGATCCGCCAAACGATTTTTTGCCTGCCTGATGAGCTGCCACGAACTGGCCCAATTCATCGATTGTCGTGATGCTATTCAGATAGCACTCGTGCTGTGTCCGGCCCCAGGTGAACAATCCATGGCCGCCGAGAATGATTCCATCGCAATCTTGATTGTCCGCGGCAATGTTGCGGAGCATGAGACCGAGCTCGAAGCCGGGGCGCTGCCAGGGAAGCCAGACAAGGTTGCGGCGAAAGCGCTGGTTAAACTCGGCCATTTTCTGTTTACCGTTGGCACTAGCCGCGAGCGCAATAGCCCAATCCGGATGTAGATGGTCTACATGGGGAAACGGGAGGAAGCCGTGCAGCGGGGTGTCAATGGAGGCGGCAACTTTGTTTGCCCCAAAGGCCGCGGGCGGATAATAATCGACCATTTCGTCTTCATGCAATTCGCCGCGGTAAATGGATCTCAATTGATCGAGCTTATCCATATACAGTAAGGCGAAGCCGGAGCGGGTGATCGAACCTAAGTCTCCGCCGCTGCCCTTGACCGCGAGAACACGCGCGGGTTTGCCCGTGAATGGGTCTGGCAGGTCGATTTTGGAGCTGGTATTCCCGCCCGCAAAATTTGTAATGCGAAGATCGGCTCCAAGCAGATTCGAGCGATAGCGCAATAGTTCCAAAGGATCGTTGGCCAGCCGGGACGCGGCGCTATCGTCCCAGAGGTCTTTGAGATACTGGAGAGAGGCCGTTGCGGTTTCCGCCATATATAGAGTCTCTCGCTAGCATACTCAATTGGCGGAAGGCCGGGCAGGCCCGGCCACTACAAGGCGGAAGGGCGGGCAGGGCCCCGCTCCCGCAAACGTGTGTTGCCCACGGGTCGTGTGTGTTGCCCACGAGTTTCGGCCACGTAACTCCCGTGTTTACCCGATAGCCTTCCGCTCGACAGTAGCCTAGGCTAAAGGGAGTGAGTGAGTTCACATTCCGAGTAGAGTCAGGGGCCGATAATCCAAGTCTGATCGCCGACGAAGCAGGACGAAAGATGAAAGGAGCTTGAGCTTGAAAGTATGGACACGAGAGGTACTCAACGAGTTCATACAGTCGCGAATGGATGGCTACCGCTTCATTGTAGTTTCCAATCGTGAGCCGTATTCACATCGTTACACGCC
>JBAUZG010000356.1:0-16865 GCA_049585195.1 Bryobacteraceae bacterium
GCCTTCCCTCTGCCAATGCGCTACCATCCCGGCCTGCGACAACGTGAATGCGAGAAATGCGCCGACGGCGTAAAGCGGAATCAGATGATCGGTGACGCCGCCAAAGACGATCAATATGACGCCGCAAAGGACAGCGAGCACAACGATGCCCTGCGAATAGACTAGCCGCCGGCCGCGATTGGCGAACGACAGCGGCAGAAAGCAGTCTTCGGCCAGAACGTGGCACACTCGCGGAAAATCGGCGAAAGCGGTATTCGCAGAAAAAATCAGCACGATCAGCACCGAACCAATCGCCGCATAGTAAAACCAGCCGCGCCCCGACACCGCGGTAAACAACATGGAAAGCAGGCTCTGATATCTGTCGCTATCCGGGTCGGTCGCAACAATCTTGTAGCGCTCAGCCAGGAACGCGATGCCGGCCAGCATGACAACCAACGACGTGATGATGATGCCCAGCGTGCGCTGCGCGGTTTGGACTCTTGGTTCCCCGAAAGCCCTGGTTCCATTACTGACCGCTTCGACCCCCGTCAACGCTGTGCATCCGCTCGAAAACGCCTTCAACAGCAGCCACGCACCCGCAGCGCTTGCAACCGCCGGCGCGGCTGGCGGGGCGACCACCGGCACGGGATGCCCGCCGCTGAACAAAATCTTTACCAGACCAATCGCAATGGCGGCGAACATGCTCGCGAGAAACCAATACGTCGGCACCATAAACACCGCTCCCGACTCGCTCACCCCTCGCAGATTGACCAGTGTGATGATCACGAGCGCAACGAGACAAAGCGTCAGCGTGCGGGGATGCAAGGAAGGCACGGCCGAGGTAAGCGCGCCAATCCCCGCCGAAATCCCCACCGCCGCCGTCAACACGTAATCGATCATTAACGCCGCTGCGGCCAGTAATCCGGGAAACGTGCCCAGATTTTGATGCGCTACCGTGTACGATCCGCCTCCGCCCGGATAGGCCGCGATCGTCTGCCGGTACGAAAAAAAAACGATGATCAGCAGCGCAATAATGCACAAACTCAGCGGAACGATGTACTCGAGCCCCGCAATGCCTAGCGGAATCAGCAGCGTCAGCGCCGCTTCCGGCCCGTAAGCCGCCGAGCTCAGCGCGTCCAGTCCGAAAATCGGGATGCCTTTTGCGACGCCAATCTGCTCGGCCCGCTCGTCGCTCGTAGGGATCGGCCGCCCAATTAAGAAGTCGACAATCGACACTACCCCTCCCGTCAGTCACAGTCGAGTTTCTCTATTCCCTGATTCGTGACCTGTGGGGCAGGTTGTCAAACCTGCGGCCAATTGTCAATTGGCGCGCCGGCGCGCCCGCACTTCCCCGCTGTTCCCGTGCACCGTCAGGTGATCGACCACGCCGTCGCTGTCCGGCGCAAATTGAATCCACATCTCACTAGCTCCGGATACCGAAAATTTCGTCTGGGAAACGGGAATCAATCGAGCCTCTGTCTCATTGGGAAATTCAATCTCGAGTTGCCCCTGCTCGAGCGTAATCACATACTCGAGTTCGCCCCCAGGTTCTGCACCATACGTCCCCGCGTACGATTGAAGTACTTTTCCCGGGACCACAACACTCGTTGCTCCTTGTACCGGAATCATCGTCTCCGCAAATGCCGGAGAACTCTCCGCCGAATTTTGCGCGCTCTCTGAACCCGTCTCATTGCTCCCACTCCCCGGAGCCGATTGCGCGCTCGAACTAGACTTGCTAGCTGCAACCGGCGCCTCCTCGGCGTGCCCGCTCTGGCCCGACGCGCTTGCGGAATTTTGCGGCGCCACAGGCGCGCTCGTCGCCGAACTCGCCGCTGAATTAGTCAGCTCGTATAACGTATTCATCCGGAACGTTCGATACGTGTAGTCCAGCGAACGCACTTGGTACACACGTTTCCCTTCCGGCGTAAAATCGGCAATCTGAGATAGCGATACTCCGCCAAGCACGTACCCCGCCCCGAAGTGATAATTGCCGTCCTCGAGTAACTGAGCGCTGCCAAGAGCATATGAAAATACGCCCAAAAACTCGTTCATCACGTAGTGAACTCTGTGATTTGTTTCGTCAATGCTCAACACTTGACCACGGCTTTGCGCGCTTGCATCCAACAAGCCCCGCCGCGTGTTTCCATTGTCAAATATCGTCATCAGGCCGTTGGGCGCGTACGTTGCGTCGTGCTGATGGGAATTCCATGGGAAAAATTCCGTCGAGTCCGTTGTGAAATCGCCTTCCGGACCCAATTTCCAGATGACGTTCCCCGTCCCGTGCCCATTTTCATAGTCGATCTTATAAACAAAATCCTGGTGCCGCGACGAATAGATAATGTTCCCATCGGGAGCCAAAGACACCGCGTTCCCGTGCAGCCAGTCGTTGGCTATTGGCGCCAACAAAACCGGCGGACAACCCGATACCCCGCCAGGCAGGCACGTTTCCCCCAAAACCGCCTTCCTGTACGTGTCCAAGTGAGCGAATGAGTCCCATGCCCACTTCAACTGCATGTTCGAATTCAAAACCAGAATAATGTCGCCAATTACATCCACATTCCCCGGACCCTGCACGTCCGTTAGAATTCTTTCTGACGAACCGATTGTCAGTATGTCGCCGTTCGGCAGTTGCCGCGCATCGTGGTGGAATTCCGTGATCGGAGAAAAACCTGCCGCTGCGAGTTCTTGATTCATCCGCGGAACATTCGTCTCTTGCATTATGTTTCCGGCCAAGTCGATAATCGCCAGCCGGTTTTGTGATATGTCCGTTCCGTTCGTGAAAAGAATAAAAAACTCTCCGCCCGGTATCGGAGTCGTTAAATACCCCGTCGTCTGTTCGAAGCACCAAATCACATTACCGTACAGATCCGTCGCATATGGCTCGCCCGCATTTTGAATCGGCGACCACAACACCACTCCCTGCGACAAGCTCCCCGGCATCAGCCCAATCGTGTTAAACTCCATCCTCGGCACATTACAGGTTGAACTTCCCGTATGGAATGTCAGCGCCGGCGCGGATACAACCTCCGAACCTGCGACGATCTCGTGTGCCATCAAATAATCGGCGTCAGGATAGAGGCCCGCGACATAGAAGTTCATGCTCTTTCCCGTGCATGCCTTCGGCGCCGTCACAAGCGAAGCGGCAGACCCCGCCTGCTGAAACCGCACTTGCATCGCCGCTCCTTCCACGCAGGCGGGCGCGCTGTAGTAAGCTACTAGCGGATTACCCGCCTGATTTACGATCGCGCTTCCGGCCGTCACCAACGGAGTAATCGCATAGCTCGCCGCCTCCCGTCCTCTCTCCCCGGAGCCAAGATCCATGGCCGCCACCTCGATTTCGTATGTATCTTCGAACTCGTTCGGCGTCCACGCAAACGTCGCACTCGCGCTGAAATCCTGCGCAATATACCTCGATCCCGTCGAATCCGTCACCGAAAACCGGTACCAAACCGGTCCGACTCCACTCGACAACGCCGTAGCCGTCCAATTGATGGTCGTCCCCACCGGCTGTGGCTGAAGCTGATCGGGCGCAAGTGTCACCGAAACAGCAGCCTCAATCGACGCGTGCGCCAGGAAAACGAGAACCGCAAATTTTGCTGGTTTCAACCATCTTGAGACCGTTGCGTTTCGCTTGAAAGTTTCGTCGCGAGCAAACGGTCACAAAAATTTGCAAAGTAAATACTCCGCCTCCACAAATACTTACACCGATCCAACCGCGTAGCCCGTTTCGCCTCGTGCTAAACCCTGGGCTGTCGCTTATGAACTCCAATTCCAACACCTCTGAAGCCCGTCTCCGTGCCAACCGCGAGAACGCAAAGAAATCCAAAGGCCCCACTTCCCCTGAGGGCAAGAAACGTTCTTCCCTAAACGCCACTCGCCACGGCATCCTCTCGCAGGTCATCCACCTACCCGAGGAAGAATTGAAATCCTACGACCAGTTCACCGCCCGCTACGTCGCCGATCTCCAACCCGTCGGTGCCCCCGAAATCGAACTAGCCAACGCCTGCGCCGATCTCCAATTCCGCCTGCACCGCCTCGCCGCCGCCGAGCACAACCTCTTTTCCATCGGCCATTCCGAAAACGGCGATCAATGGGAAACCGGCCATCCCGAATCGCACACCGCTCTCGCCTTCGCCGAAACTATGCGCCGCTCGAAGGACCCATTAAACACTCTCTCCACCTACGAATCGCGCCTCTCCCGCCGCTTCCTCCAGACTCTGAAGCAACTGCGCGAAATCCAGGCCGAACGTCGCAAGCGCGAAGCCCAGGAATTGGAAGAGATGTTCGAGATCGCCCGCCAACACCGCGGTACCACCAAAGTCCTTGAAAACATTGATCCAAACCAGTTTGGGTTCGTTTGTTCAACTCGCGATTGGAAGCTCTATTACAAGCGCCGCGTCCTCCTTGCTAACGCCGAAAAGCCCCTCTCGCACGTCGCCTGACCTCAGCTTGGGCAGGTTTGTGGGTTCGCCAGTCGTGGCTGAGCCCGCCTGCTGGCCGCCTTCTGGCGATAAATTGGAAAACAATGATCAGGCGCGTTACAAGTGACGATGCCGAAGCCGTAGCTGAATTAAGCGCTGAGCTCGGATATCCGGTATCGCCCGAAACCATGCGGCAGCGCATCGCAGAACTAATTTCTATAAACGATCGCGTTGTTTTTGTTGCATGCTCGGCCGAAGGAAAAGTCGTAGGTTGGATCGACATCGCGATCACTAACCACCTTCAGGCAGAACCGCGAGCGGAGATCGGCGGACTCGTGGTCTCGAGCCACGTTCGGAGTAAAGGAATCGGCCGCTCCTTGATGGCGCACGCAGAGGAGTGGGCGGCGCGCCGCGGTGTGAACAAGATGCTTGTTCGCTCGCGCGTCGCGCGCGAGCAAGCTCACCGTTTCTACGAACGTGAAGGCTACGCCCGGATTAAGACCTCCATCGTCTTCGAAAAAGAGATTTGCCACGAGCCGTGCTATCCAGTTCCACCAGCCAGTTAACAGCTTTGTTGGAATTGCTCGAATGCTCTACACTGAGCTCGCTTTCCTGCTTGCTTCGCTAGCGCTCGCCCAAACCTACCCCACCACTTCGGGTTCGGGTTCCAGCATCCCGGATGGCCGCCGGCGTCTCCAGGTAAAGCGCTCCTGGAAGCGCTCCAGGTACAGGTAAATAACTGGCGTGATGTAGAGCGTCAGGACTTGCGAAACGACGAGTCCGCCGACAACGGCGAGACCGAGAGGACGGCGAGCTTCGGCTCCGGTGCCGCCGCCCAAAGCGATGGGCAACGCTCCGAGCAGAGCCGCCATCGTGGTCATCATGATGGGGCGAAACCGCTTGATCGATCCTTCGACGATCGCTTCTTCAGCCGGCTTGCCTTCGAGCCGCTGTGCTTCGATCGCGAAGTCGATCATCATGATGGCGTTTTTCTTGACGATGCCAATCAGAAGCACGATGCCGACAAAGGCGTAGAGGCTGAGCTCGTAGCCGAAGAGCCACAGCGTGAGTAGCGCGCCCAGCCCTGCAGGTGGCAGTCCGCTCAAGATCGTAATGGGGTGAATGAAGCTCTCGTACAGCATGCCCAGCACAAGGTATATGACCAGCACCGCGATGAGGAGAAGAACCGCCAGACCGCTGACCGAGTTTTGGAAAGCTTGCGCCGTGCCCTGGAATGAAAACGTCATGGTGTCGGGTAGTCCCACTTCGCGCGCCGCGTTTTCAATCGCAGTCGTAGCCTGGCTGAGAGCGACACCGGGCCGCAGATTGAACGAGAAATTGACCGCCGGCAATTGTCCAATGTGATTGACACTGAGCGGCGCCACCGTCGGCTTCAAGGTCGTGACTGCGGAGAGCGGAACGAGCTTGCCGGCGCTCGAACGCAGGTACAGGCTTTGGAGAGCCCCAGGGTCCATTTGGTATTGCGGCAGCACTTCAAGGATGACGTCGTACTCGTCGAGCGACGTTTGAATGGTGGATACGCGCCGATTCCCGTAGGCGTCGTAAAGCGTGTTAGCAATGCTGTCCGGCGTCACGCCGAGCGCCAGCGCGCGGTTCCGGTCGATTTCGACGTTCAGGCGCGGGCTGTTCAGGCGCAGGTCCGTATCGACTTGCGTGATTTCCGGCAAAGAATTGAGCTTCGCCTGAAACTTCGGCGTCCACTTATACAGACTCGCCGTGTCTGCGTCCTGAAGCGCAAGCGAGTATTGGGCGCGTCCTTCGCCTTGGCCGATGTTGATGAGCGGTGGAACACGCAGAAAGACGAAGAGCCCCGGAATTTTAGCGAACTGCTGCTGCAATTGGCCGATGATGACATCGGCTTTGGGCCGCTTTGGATCGTCCTTGAACTGGATGAACAGGAAGCCCTGGTTCTGCCCGGTGAAGCCGCCGGTTCCGCTGGCAGAACCTTCGACCCAGGGATTGGCTTTAACGATTTCCGAGACCTGGCGCTGCAATTTCACCATTTCGGCGTATGAGGTATCTTCAGGCGCTTCTGTACCACCGAAGGCGTAACCGACATCGACGGTAGGCAGGAAGCCTTTGGGCATGATGACGAACAGAAAGACCGTTGCAGCGGTGAGGGCAATGGTACCGAGGAGCATGCTCAAGCGATGGCGCAGTGTCCAGAGCAGAGTCGAATGATAACCGGAAGCGAGCCGGTCGAAAGCGCTTTCGAACCAGCGGTACAAGGCCCCATGAGACTTACCGCGATCCTCGTTGAGGAAGCGGCTGCACAGCATTGGCGTGAGGGTTAACGAGATGACGCCGGAGATGAGAATGGCAACGCCGATGGTGATCGCGAATTCGTGCAGCAAGCGGCCGATGATGCCGGGCATGAAAAGGACGGGGATGAATACCGCGACAAGCGACACGGTCATCGAGATGATGGTGAATCCCACTTGACGCGCTCCCTCGAGAGCCGCCTGCCACCGCGCCTTGCCCATCTCCATGTGGCGGACGATATTTTCGAGCATGACAATGGCATCGTCGACAACGAAGCCGACCGACAACGTCATCGCCAGCATCGAGAGAGTGTCAATGGTGAAGTTCAGAAGCTTCATCGCGGCGAAGGTGCCGAGCAGCGAGAGAGGCACGGCGAGGCCGGGAATGATGGTGGCGGAAATGTTCCGGAGGAAGACGAAGATGACCAGGATGACCAGACAGATCGTCAAGATGAGAGTGAACTTGACGTCGGCGATGGATTCGCGAATGTTCGTCGACGCGTCGAATACCCCGTCGAAGACAAGACTCGCCGGCAATTCCTGCTTCAACGTAGGGAGGATGGCCTGGATACGATCAACAGTAGCGACGGTGTTCGAGCCGGGCTGCTTGTTAACAGCCAGGACAATGGCGGGATTCACGTTCCACCAGAATGTGGAGTGCGTGTCGGTATAACTATCGAAAACCTTGCCCAGATCCTGTAAGCGTACGGGGCTCCCGTTCTGATAGGAGACAATCATGGGCGCGAACTCGGAGGCGGCGCTCAGTTGGCTCGAGGACCAAACGGAGTAGGATTTCGTGGCGCCATACAGCGATCCGGTGGGAAGATTCAAATTGCCCTTGGAAACGGCATCGCGAATCTCTTCGAGTCCGATCTTGCGCGACGCAAGCTGATTGGGATCCATCTGCATCCGCACGGCGTACTTCGCGGACCCAAAGACATTTACGCTCGCGACGCCCGAGACCATCGAGATGCGGCGGGCAATCAGCTGCTCGGCGTATTCGTCGAGTTTGGACAGGCTCATCGCGTTGGATCGAGCAACCATGTAGAGGATGGGCTGCTCGGCCGGGTTTACTTTTTGAAACGACGGAGGAGCGGGCATGTCGGGAGGCAAACTGCCTCCGGCGCGCGAGATGGCGGCCTGGACATCCTGAGCGGCGGCGTCGATGTTGCGGTCGAGATCGAACTGGAGAGTGATATTGGTGGACCCGCTCGAGCTCGACGAGGTCATGAGGTCGACGCCTGCGATGGTCGAGAACTGTTTCTCGAGCGGCGTTGCGACAGAGGACGCCATCGTATCGGGATTAGCGCCGGGAAGCGAGGCCGAAACCTGGATAGTCGGATACTCGACTTGCGGCAGTTCGCTGACGGGCAAACTGAAGTAGCTAAGCAGGCCGAAAATGAGGATGCCGGCCATCAGCAGCGTCGTCGTGACGGCCCGGCGTATAAAGAAGTCGGTGAAACTCATGTGCGCGCTCGCTTCAACTACCCGATGGTCCCGATGCTGAGGCGGAAGCTTCGGCCCCGGTTTGCGGCTTCAATATATGCACCTTGGCTCCCGGCATGAGGCGCATTTGGCCTTCGGTTATGACCATTTCACCGGCCTGCAAACCGGAAGCGATCACCGAATTCTCTCCCCATGCACGAAGAACACTAACCGGCCTCATCGCGACAGCGGAACCGGGACCGATCACCCATACAAACTTGCCGGTGGGGCCCGTCTGGACGGTCTGAGTGGGCACTACGATACGGTTTGGTTCGAGTGCGAGCTGCGCGCGCACGTTGACAAACTGGCCAGGCCAGAGCTGGCGGTGCGCATTATCAAAAACGGCCTTCAGTTTGATGGTGCCGGTGGTTGTATCAACTGTGTTGTCAATGAAACGCAGCTTGCCCTGTTCGGGAACTCCGCCAGAGACGGTGGCTTCGACCGTCAACGGATGGCCGGCATCGTAGCGCCGGACGGCCCCAAGCTGCTGGTCGGGAATGGAGAAGGTGACATAGATGGGTCGCGTCTGAAGGATATTGACGAGAGTTGCGTCATTATCTTTAATCAGATTGCCGGCCTTCATTTGAATCGCGCCGGCACGTCCGCTGATCGGAGCTTTGATGATCGTATACCCTAGCTGGAGCTTCGCATCCTCAATCCTCGCTTCATCGGCGCGAACGGAGGCTTCGGCTGAGACCACGGCGGCCTGGTCGGCGGCACGCGAAGCCCGCCATCCGTCGGCAGTGGCGATCACGGTTTCGGTCTGCTCGCGGGAATTGATCCCATCCTTCTGAAGCGCAAGAGCACGCGCGGCTTGGGCTTCCGTGCTTTTCAAATTCGCGTCGTCTTTGAGTACGTTGGCTCGTGACTGCGCCACAAGGGCTTTGTCGCGAGCGAGATTCGCTTCGTTCTCGTTGATCGAGTCGAGAAACGGCCGCTGGTCGAGCTCGAACAGCACGTCGCCCGCGTGGACGTCCTGACCTTCTTGAAAGTTGACGCGCACAATTTCGCTGGCCACACGTGCTTTGACATCCACGCTGGCCATCGCCTCGACATTGCCAATCGCCGACACTTCAAGCGGAACAGTCGCGGAGCTCGCCGCCACGGCGCGGACGGCAACCGGTCCCATGGCAAATACCGGCCCCTTGGGACCGGAGGAGCACGCGGACAAGAAGGTGAACGCGGACACTCCGGCGAAAATGGCGGCGGCGCGGACACGGGCAGCGGTCCGGCCCGGACGGAACAAATGAGTCAACACAAAGACCTTATTCTATGGATCGCTTCAGTTAAACGGAGTCGAAGGCGGGGACGCTCCGGTCGCGGCACCGGGCACCATACCAAGAGACCTATACATATGTTTACACAACACTACGCTGCGAAGAGAGACGAAGAAAAGAAGCGAATGTTCCGAAGAAATTCAAATTGGAGAGGCGAAAGGGTACTGGGATTGAAATGGCGGGGACGACGGGGCTCGAACCCGCGACCTCCGACGTGACAGGCCGGCGTTCTAACCAACTGAACTACGTCCCCTTTTGAACGGCTACCGTCGGACAAGAAAAGTGTAGCACAGCGTCAAAAGCCGGCCCGCAGGCCGGATTTCGCGCGAGGCAGGCCTAGAAGGAAAAGCCGACGAGGAATTCGACCTGGTCCTGCTTGGATGAGACGAATGGATTGCCCCCGAATGGATTAGCTAAAGAAGAGCTATCACTGCCCCAATGTGTGTAGCGAAATTCAGGAGAGATGCGCAAAAGAAGCGCGTGGATATCCACGCCAGCTCCAACGGTGACGCCATTATTTGAAAGATAATTGATGCCCGATGTTGTCCTGAAACTGGGGCCGGCCTCGAGATATGGCTTCACAATGGGAAAAGAGAAATGATATTTCGCGAGAATAGGAAACTCCCAGTTAGCATGATTGGAACTCGCTATGGTGCCCGAGTTGTTGGTAGTTATTGTGAGAGGCCTATACAACGCATCAGCCTCGACTGATAAGTGAAATGGCAGCTTTAAATCCACCATCGGCCCGACTATGTAGTTTTTCGAGTTGGAATAGCCAGTAATATCGTCGCCGAGGGACGTGGTATTGAAGCTATCCGTCAGCGGAACGCCCGCTTTTACGCCGATCGAGATGGGTAATTGTGCAAAGCAAGCAGCGGAACAAAATAATATTAGAAGAGATAATTTCGAAAAAAGACTCATATGAATTGAGTGATGCGGGCCACCTTTGCAGGGTTTCCGCGTTGCCTCGAACGCGAAAGGATTCTCAATGCCTCAGACGATAACGGTCAGCCCCACTGCTCAGGAAGTATTAAGCCGTCTTCAGATCGCGCACCTCAATAGCGGCGCCTGCGGAAAGAATTGGATCGAGTGCACGGGCGAAGAGCTCATCTCGACGAATCCAAGCGATGAGTCGGAGCTGGGCCGGGTACGCATGGCTACCGCTGCGCAATACGAAGAGGTTCTCGAACACTCGCTCGATGTCTTCGAGCGCTGGCGTATGTTCCCCGCGCCGAAACGAGGTCAAATCGTTCGGGCGATCGGAGAAGAGCTGCGGAGACATAAAGAGGATCTCGGCGCGCTGGTGACGCTCGAAACGGGAAAGATCTGGGCGGAGGGCAAAGGCGAAGTGCAGGAGATGATCGACATTGCCGATTTCGCAGTCGGTCTTTCGCGCCAGCTTTACGGCCTGACCATGCACAGCGAGCGAGCGCTGCATAGGATGTATGAACAATGGCATCCGCTGGGAATTGTGGGCGTCATCTCGGCATTCAATTTTCCAGTCGCGGTGTGGTCATGGAATGCGCTAGTGGCAGCCGTATGCGGAGACTGTGTAGTTTGGAAGCCGTCTCCGAAGACGCCGCTGACCGCGATCGCGGTTCAGAACATATGCCAGCGCGTGCTGAAGCAAGAAGGCTGGGAAGGTGTGTTTTCGCTCGTCATCGGCAGCGATGAAGAGATCGGAGAGCGACTGATTGGCGATCGTCGCGTCCCGCTGATCAGTGCAACAGGATCGACGAGAATGGGACGCCGCGTGGCTGAAGTAGTGGCGAAGCGGCTCGGCCGCACGCTGCTCGAGCTGGGCGGGAACAATGCAGTTATCGTTATGAACGATGCGAATCTCGATCTTGCGCTGCGCGGGGTCTTGTTCGGGGCCGTTGGAACAGCCGGCCAACGCTGCACGACAATTCGACGCCTGTTCCTGCAACGAGGGATTGCGAATCAATTCAAAGAAAAGCTTGTCGCGGCTTACAAACAGATTCGCATCGGCGATCCGATGGACGAAGCAACGCTTGTCGGACCGCTCATTAATTATTCGGCAGTCGAAGGCATGCGGCTAGCGATCGAAGCAGTCGAAACGCAGGGCGGACGCGTTGTATTTGGCGGAGGTCGCATGGAACGAAAAGCTGGGTTCTATGTGACGCCGGCCTTGGTCGAAGCACGACATGACATGCCGGTCGTGCATCAGGAAACGTTCGCGCCCCTTCTATATCTGATTGAATTCGATACGCTCGACCAGGCGATCCTGTGGCACAACGAAGTTCCGCAAGGTTTATCGTCAGCCATTTTCACCGACAATCTAACAGCCGCCGAGACCTTCCTGAGCGCGCGTGGGAGCGACTGCGGCATTGCCAACGTGAACATTGGCACAAGCGGGGCGGAGATTGGCGGAGCGTTCGGAGGCGAGAAGGAGACGGGCGGCGGCCGCGAGTCCGGAAGCGATTCCTGGAAGGCTTACATGCGAAGACAGACCGTTACAGTCAATTGGTCGCGCGATCTGCCTCTCGCCCAGGGGATTCAGTTCGACGTGTAGCCAACGCTCGCACATCCAAGCGGCGTGCACCTTAGAATTGTTGTGGAAGCTAGTCTTCGCCGGTGCGGGGCACGGTCTTCAAAACCGCTGTGCGGCGCCTTTGGCGTCACGGGTGGGTTCGACTCCCTCTAGCTTCCGCCACTGTAACCTTATCATTCTACAGGGCATACTCGGATTGACTCGAGTCATGTAGTACTGCGTGTAGTACACTTGAACCGGGATGAGGTCTCTTAAGCTCTTCCGAAGGCACCAAAAATCGTGCGTTCATACAGGCAGATCATATGAGCCACGAACACTTGCAGAGCGCCGCCGCGATTGTGATTGTTCGATCTGTGCAGAGGGAACGTTACCGGATGGAACGTTTATCTCGAACAAAGCGACAGGCACCAACGATTGGACCGCCGCTCGCGGGATCGTCGATAACTGGATTAAGTGGGGGTCGACTACTCCACCTGTGGAAGTTCCGCAACAAAACCCCACGATTGCCTACGTTGTCGAGAGTTTCCTCGCGAGCATTGGACCAATGGGCACAAACGTAGAGCAATCTACGCGGCGAAAGTTTGAAGTTTTCATTAACGGGCGACTGCTTCCGTTCGCCAGCCATCAAGGCTATTCCTTCATCCGCCAATTGGATCACTTGGACACAATTAGCAAGTTTGTCGAGTCGTGGCGTAATTTGAACCCACATCGAAATAGGAAGGGGTTACCGGACAAAAAACTGCCTCTTGCTCCCGCTTCTCGCCGGGCAGAGCTCGAGCGCCTCCGCTACTTTCTGCGATACTGTGTCGACCGCGATTGGATCTCTCGAAATCACGCAGCCAAAATCAAGGCGTCGAGTACGATCGCCAAAAAGTTTGGCCTGGAGCCTGACGAGGAGCGCCGAGTCTGGCGAGCTATCGATTTTGTAAAGGATGGCAATGGTAGAACTGGCCAATACAACGCGAGGGAGCTTGGCATTTTTTGCAAGGTCATGCGCTACGCCGGTCTCAGGATCAGTGACACCACTCTGCTTAATGACCAACAAGTCGTCAGGAGGAAATCCGGAAAGGGCTGGGCAATTCAATTGATCCAGATTAAGACTGACGATCTTGTGACCGTCCCGGTTCCTGCCGAGCTTGTAGATGATCTGCGGCGTTTAGAGTTCAAGGGTTCGGGCGACGGAAAGAAATTCTGGTTTTGGTCCGGGATCGGCCAACCCGACACCGCCATAACGAATTGGCGCGAGCGTGTGTCCAGACTACTTGTATTGGCTCAGGGGGAAAGGAAGTTCACGCACCCCGCGACTCCCCACAGCTTCCGGCACACTTTCGCCATTTCGCATCTGAACGCCGGAGTCGATATAAAGGTGGTCAGCCGTTGGCTGGGCCATCGCAGCATTGTCACAACTGAAAAACACTACTCTCACGCCATCCGAGGAACACATGTTGCGGCTGAAGAAGCGTATGACGCATCCCTCCTGAGGCAAGAACGATCTGCTAACTCGACTAACCTATGAGCAATCGAGTAAGTACTCGATCTAATACGCTTTCTGGAACGCGGTAGACGGAACCGATGCGCACCACGCCGGGTTCTCGGCGAAACATTCGACGCACTTGCTCATGCGAGAGTTGGAGTTTGTCTGCAATTTGTTGGAAGGTGAATACTCGCCCGTCCTTCGCATCGCTGACGGACGCCTCGTGGCTGACGCAATGGAGTAGACTGCGGGTAGCCAAACTTCCTTCCAGACGCGCGCGGATGGCCTGCCTCACGAGAACACATCCTGTCGCGACCGAATTATCGGCGTGGAACTTCGCACTAAGAGCAGGGAGTAATTCGGCGTTTCAGTCTCGGGCCAGTATTCATTCAGTTCCCTCTGAAGATCGTATTCGTTCGACTTGCTGTGACGATAGGTTTGCGCGCACGCGCAGCTATAGAACTTTATTGCCGCATGCGCATCTTCCTGCAGGACGTGCTTGCAGAAGTGGTCACCACAGTATCGGCGCTCAACCCCGATCGCCACGATGTCTTTCGCCCTGATTCTCTGTGCGCATGCCGTCGAAGAATAGCCGCGGGCCGGCCCTGTCTTCCCGTAGTAGTGCCGCTTGTACCGCCGGCAGTGAGCCTGACGTTCGCCTTTCTTGGGTCGTTTTTTCCGAGGCGCGTCGGTCTCACTTCTGGAGCTCCCTCGGCCGATGTTGAGTCTCCTTGAACTCGCCATTCTCCGCATGCCTCTGTATGACAAGAGCCATTTGACGAGCAGAATCTTGCATAGGCGCGCAGTCACGAGTCATTCAAACACTTCGGAAGAAAACTCGCAGACCGGGTCTCCGCGCCGGCGCTGCATGAGTCGATTCACTGGGAACTCTTAATCGGCATACTAAGAACGATCAGCGGCCTCGGTTCAAAAAGAAGACGGGCAGTCAAATCATGCTGCGGACGAGCAGCTTTGATTCGCTCAATTTGCTGAAGCCGCCGCTTCGATAGAACAACTGGAAAGCTTCCGCGAGCACTCGCTACCGAAATGACCTCGCTGATTCTCTCCGGCTATCGCTCCGGGAATACATAGCTAGAAAGGGCTGCCCGGGACAGTTAGGGCTTTGTGATCGTGATCGGCGGCATTGCAGTCTGGGTCTGGGGCACTGTTGCTGTCTCCGCTCTGGCCCAGAATTTCAAAGTCACCGAATCTGCAATGGATAATCGCGCCAGGATTGCTGGGGTCGCCGAATCCAGAGCCGATACTCTCCGGCGTTTAGACTTGAGAGGTCCATTTGTGTCAAGAGATGGACCTCATAATCTTGAATCACCGCCTCGCCAGTCGATTGCTGGACGACATGGAGTTGTTCGTCCATAAGGCGAATCTCGTATTGTCCAGGGTCCATGCCGACCGGCAGGGCAAACGAGAGTTTCAGATTCCTTCGAGGGACTTCAGGTGTGCCGCCAGGCGTGTTTCCTATATCCCCGCGTTTCGGTTCGAATGGCCGCAGATCGACTGCCATCTCGGTGGGCGCACGAGAACCAGAGAGATGCCTTTGGCGGCTCCAGAACAGCCCTGCGGCAACAGCGAAAATCACAACAACGCCTATCGTGATAGACGCCACGCGGCGACGCTTACGAACTACGCGCAGCCGGCTTAAATCTTCCAAGCAGAACTCGCACAATCCGACGTGCTGAACCGCAGGGTGGTCAAACGGCAGTGATCTCCGAGCGACAGCCTCAAGCAAATCGGGTGTTGGGCATTGGGCGCGATTAGGGGTGTTTTGGGTGGAGTATGCCGCCTGCTTTTTCTTGCCGTCGCCTCCCTCGCCGTTCGCTGCCATGTACCTGTTGATTGTCTCTTACGGCGGCGGGCGAACCTCCTAATGCCTCGATAACGCGCGCCAGACCACGACAGTAGCTCGTGTAGAGCGCGTTAGTTGTGATCCCCATCCGGTCTGCAATCTGCTTTCCAGAGTATCCGGCGCGGCGCGCAGCAAACACCGAGAGCGTCTGTGCGTCCATAACTCTTAGGATCTGCTTGATCTGAATGAACCGCTCCAAATTTCTGACATCGGCTTCCGACACGAGCTGCTCTGGGACGCGTTCATCGTCTCGCGCGAAGTCCACGGACACCAGCCGCCTTTCCCGATACAGATATCGGTTCACCAAATGCATGAAGGCAATTTTCAAATAGCTGTGGGGATGTTCAATTGCTGCTTGTTGAACAGCTTCGCAGACCTTGTCCACGGCTTGTTCTGCCAACGTGTTTGCAAGGGACGGGCAACCGAGTTCTGATTGACGATAGTGCAGAAAGAAATCCTGCATTTTCCGTGCGGCTTCAACCACCCTTGGATCGCGCTTGGCGCCTGAGGAGTCTACTTCGCCAATCCAAATCTCGTACGTCGGACGAACATCAGAAAAAATACTGGCCCCAGCTTTATCGGCCGCCATACGCCACCTCCTTCGATTTATACCTAGTTTTTTCAAAAAAAAGCAAGAGTCATTGCGAAACAAAAGCTCCTTTAAGGCTATTAACGCGATTCTGCAAGATTTGTCTGCTGAAAGTGCTCTTTGCTGGTGAGGGTCTTCAGATCCTTGAAAAACGTAAAGAAGGGAGCTCACCGACAAAGCTTTTTGAAAACTGCCGTTCGCGGCGCACGCATTTTGTTGCTTTTCGAATTCTTGACGATAAGGAGTTATTTGAATTGAAACAACCGAAAACGATGGCCACGCAACTGGGGGTTGCGGGCTTGGCCTTGATTTTGAATACGCCCGCGGTCCTGGCGCAGGACGTAATCGGCAATACGGGAAGGACCGTTCACACCTCGCTTAACACGTGGGCAAACGACTGGTCTCCCGTTGGTTGGGGAGTGGGCATCGGAAGCATGTTCTTCGGCGCCCGCGGGCGGATGATCGGCGCGTCAGCGGCGGCCGTCACGCTCGGACTCACCCACATCGACCAGATTCATACCTGGTTAAAGGGTTTCTAGACAGTAAAGGAGACCCAAACCAGGATGGCGAAGAGTGGCGCTTATCTCGCTCAGCAATGGCAGCAAGAGGTGGAGCGGCAGATTCTTTCGACCAGCACATTCAGCGTGCTGAACCGGCGGAATCTGCTGTTCGGAGTCGAGGCGGATATGTTCTATGCGGTCCTGTTCACCGGCATTCCGTGCTGGAACAAGACCAAGTCGTTCGGATTCACCTTGCTCTACCTTGCGCTAGTTCTCGGCGTCATTTGCTTGCTCACACGGAAAGATCCTGACCGGCCACGTTACCTGTGGCATTACTTGCGTGCTTCGCAGCACTTTGACGCCGGGAAGCGCAAGCGCTTCGCGTTCGCGATTCTCACTGACCGGTAGACGCCACTCCCTTTTTTGTTATGTCTTCCTTTTGTGACTACATCCGGGCTTTACAGGGGGCCACGAGCCTCAAC
>JBAUZG010000357.1:0-6720 GCA_049585195.1 Bryobacteraceae bacterium
CTGCTCCGGGGAACGCGACTTCCCCAAAACATCGCACTCACACTAACACGAACTTCTCATCTGCCCTCTCAAAACCGGACATTTCTACTTTGCACGGAATAGGACATTTCTATTTTGCGTTGACAGGGCTTTCTAGGCGTCGGGTTTCCGTTCTATTTGTCGCTGGCGTTATGAAACGGGGATGGCCCCAGCGAATCGTTAGCACCCAGAGGCAGCAGCATCGAGCGTGGCTTCCGGTCGCGGACGACTTCCAAGGCAACCTTCGATTTCTGCGTTCCCTGCTGTTCGAACGCGAGGGCGAGATCGCGCGGATTGGCGATCGGCTTGCCATCGAATTTGATCAGGATATCGCCCGCTTTCAGTCCGGCGCGCTGAGCGAGGGAGCCTGGAAGCACGAAGCGAATGAGGACGCCTTCCTTGACGCCAAAGAACTCGGCTAGTTGAGAATCGACTCCCTCGTATTCGATGCCCATCCGGTTGCTGTGCCAGCGGAGCGCCGGGCTAGGCAGGTCGGGCATGAGAAACCCTGGGGGTGGGAGATCGATGCGCGCCATCGGTTCGGCCGAGGCCGCGCTCGATTTCGCGGAGAGAACCGCCGTCATATGGATCGTCTTGCCCCCCCGCAGGACGATCAGGTGAACTTTTCTTCCAGGACGCGTTTGGCTAACCAACGAGCCGAGGTCGACCGACTCGCTAACCTGCTGACCCTCGAACTCAAGTACGACATCACCCGGCTTCAGACCTGCTTTCTGGGCGGCGGACGCTTCCTGCACATCGAGTATGAGAGATCCCCGCGCTTCGGTCATTCCGAGCGACGTGGCGATATGCTGGTTGACCGGAACGACCTCTACGCCCAAATAACCGCACTGGGGATTTGAGTCTGCCGATGAGGCTGCGGGCGGAGGGCCCGAGTAACTCGGTCGGCAAAGACAGAACAGAAGACACCCGGCGAGGGCGAAACGCATAACCAGCACTATATGGTACGACGGCCCGCTGGGGCGGATGTCACGTTATGACGCGGCTCGCGCTCTAGATCGAGAGCGGATCAATAAACGTGAACCGAATTTTGAGGTGTGCGAAGCGCCTGACGGCAGCGCATGCGGATGTAGCCGTCGGGATCGGACCGCATCACAGACTCGAGCGCGCCAGCGAGCTGTGGGCTGAGATTCGATCCGCCCTGAAGCGGGACAAGGAGATCGATGGCCTGCGTACGGACGTCCGCGCTTTCATCGCGCGAAAGCACCGCCACGAGCGTTTGGCGGATTTCAGCGTCGGTTGGGAACTGGCCCAACGCTTCGAGCGCCTTCAATCGAACACCTGCATTTGGATCGTTCCGAACAGAGTCGAGCAGTGCCGTTCGGACATCATCGCTGGGATCATCTTTGAGCAACTCGACCGAATCGAGGCGGATTGCGGGATCGATCGATTCTTTCGAAGCTTCGAGGAGAAGCTGCCGGATGCGGTCGTCGTCGCGGCTGCCCGTAATGACGTGCTCGCGGACCTCGTCGACAATAATCTGCACGCGGTCGTCGGCCGTTGGCTCAATGGCGCGTACATGAGCCTGGAGCGGATTCAGGACGCTCATTTCCGCAACATTCTTGGCAGCGAAAGGCATCACAAGGCCGCGATTTTCCATCAGCCGGCTAAGCCCAAACCCGAGACAAACCAGCAGCGACGCGGTAGCGATTCGCATGGACCATGCGTTCGAGCGAAAGCCCAGGCTATCGAGCCAGCGCAGCCATGCGGGCTGCCTGGTTTCGCGTATCACTTCCAACGATTCATGAAGCTCTCGACGGCAATGCGACAGAAGATCGAGCGGTGCCTCTGCCGGTTCAGCCCGGACGGCTTCGTGCCACAGTCTTTCCCTCTCGAGCGCCGCGCGGCACCCGGCACATTCGTCCAGATGGCGTTCGATCGATTCCTCGGTTGTGAAATCGAGCTCGCCGTAGACGTAACCGGAAAGCTTCTCGAGAGTCTCGGAGCAGGTCATATAAAATCACCTGGCAAAATCAACGGGCAAAATCGCCGAGCGCGCCGCGCATCTTTTGCGTCGCGCGGAACAAGCAGTTTTTCGCCGCTTCTTCGGTTGTGCCCAGAACTTCGCCAATGGCGCGCAGCCGCATGCCCTGATAATGGCGCATTTCGAAAACCAGCCGTTCGCGCGGGCTCAAGTCTGCTAAGGCTGTTTTGATGCGGTTGCCGAGTTCCGAGCTGAAAAGTTGCCGCTGGGGATCTGAGCCGGCGCGCTCCTCGGCAACCACAGCAAGGCGGTCCACGTTGTTGTCGCCGACGGTTTTCGCCGCCGGTTCTTCCTTCCGGACCTTACGTTTGCGGAGCTGGTCTAAGCACAGGTTCGACACAATGCGATACAGCCAGGTGTGAAAACTGCAATCGAACCGGAAGGAATCGAGATTCTTATAAACCCGCAGGAAGGTTTCCTGGTATACGTCGCGCGCATCTTCTTGCGAGCGCAAGAGGTTATACGCCAAGCGGAGGACCGAATGATCGTAATTGCGAACCAACCGTTCAAACGCGTCAGTGTCGCCGCTTTGCGCCGCTCGAATGAGGGCTGCTTCGTCGGCTCGGCCAACCCCGCCGCTGTGTGGAACTATCCGGTCAAGCGTCGTCTCAGCCCGAGTATTTAACACAAGTCGATAGACGCGTGAAATGAGGATTGGTCACGGCGGAACGAGCTGTTTGCGAAACGAACTTGTACTTTTCGCTTGCAGGATAGCGAAGAAAAGACGAATATGGATGTGGAGGCCGAAACGTATGCCTTCCGCCGCTGCCCCCGCCCTGATCGGTATCGCTAAATTGGCCGCAGAAGGCCACGTGCTGGACCAGAAGCGTAAGGTGCAGTACCGAACTCTGCCGACACGGAAATGGATCAACCGTTGCGATTCGGAACGAGTTCCGTTCGATTGGACGATCAATCCATACCGGGGCTGCGAGTTTGGCTGCAAGTATTGTTATGCCCGCTACACTCATGAATTTATGGAGCGGTGGGATTCAACTTCGTTCGAAACAGAAATTTATGCGAAAGATTGGGACGCAGGGAAGTTTCTGGAAGAGCTGAAAGCCGTCCGGGAAGGCCAATGCCTCGCGCTCGGGACTGCGACCGATCCCTACCAGCCAGCAGAGCGCCGCTATTTTTTGACCCGGAACGTTCTACGAGTGCTTGCAAAAACATCAGGGCGGCGGGTCTATTTAACGACGAAGTCGGACCTCGTCACGAGAGACATTGATCTATGGAGTGCTGTAGCGAAGCGCAATCAGGTTGCTATCACGATGACCGTTACAACAACCGACTTGGTTTTAGCGCGCTTGCTCGAGCCGTACGCTCCGCGGCCTGACCTCAGGCTACGCGCAGTGAAACTTGTTGCCGACGCCGGGCTTAGGGTAGGCGTGATTGCTAGTCCGGTGCTGCCCTTAATCACTGATAACGAAGAAAATCTCGACTTGATCGCCCAGTCGGCAAAGACAGCCGGTGCTGTCAGTTTTGGAGCAAATGTATTGTTCCTGAAGCCGTGTTCACGACGGGTGTTTTTCCCTTTTCTCGAAGATCAATTTCCGCATCTGGCGGCACGTTATCGAGCCAATTACGAGCACGAGGCATTCTTACGCGGGGCGTACCCGGAACGAATCCGGGCAATGGTTCGAGCGATCCGTCTTCGGCACGGTCTGGTTGAACGCGATGCCGGCGAGACTCGGCGTGAACTCGAACAGCAGTTGCGGCTCTTCTGATGAATGTTCGTCATCGTCCAAATAAAATGCCGTATAGGAGGAGCGCTAAAACAATGGTGCTGACAGTCACGTACCGGGTGTCGTGGCTTCGCGCAAAAGCGTACACGCAAAAGCCGACGCGCGCCACTGGAGTGGCTATCATCAAGAAAGTTCCCACCTGAATCAAAGCCCCGGCCTTGCCGTGGAAGGCGTCGCGGAAGATCTTTGGAATGCTACGGAATGACTCGGCGCCCGGGTGGAACACGGAATAGCGCGGCTGCGGCTCAGGCGTTACGAAGAGCAAGACGATTCCGCCGATCAACATGACACCTGCCGCTGTCAATACGCCAACTTGCAGCAAACGGCCCATTCTTCGGTCGATTTCCGGATCGGTCCAAAGCATACTTAGTTAGTTAGATCTTTCCTGTCGCGCCGTTGTAAATCATCTCTATGGCAAGCACAAGGATTACCGTGCGGAAGAGGAGCCGCAAACGCGCGACGCTGGCCTGGACCAGAATCCGGGCTCCTGCGAGTGAACCAATCAGAACCCCCAACATAACGGGCATAGCAAGACCGGGTTGCACATAGCCGCGCCTGAGATAGATGCCCGCGCTTGCGGCCGCGGTGACGCCTATCATGAAGTTGCTGGTCGTGGTCGAGACTTTAAAAGGGATTTTCATGGCCTGGTCCATCGCGAGGACTTTCACCGCTCCCGATCCAATACCCAGGAGTCCCGACAGGATTCCGGCAATAAGCATGATGGCGAAACCCAGCGGCACACGAACAACAGAATATTTGGTCCAGCCGTTGTCCGAGGGAAACGCGCCATTCAACTTGAAACGCGCTGCGAACGATTTGGGATCTTCCTCCTTTTTTATGCCAGTATCGGAGTGCGGTTTTGACGAGAATGCCGAGTAGAGGAGAACAACTCCAAACAGGATCGCCAATCCGTGTGTGGGCACGAACGCGGCGATCGCGGCTCCTACGATCGCTCCGAAACTCGTGGCCATTTCGAGAAAGAGACCGATGCGCACATTCGAATAGCCCTCCCGCACATAAGCCGCCGCCGATCCTGACGAGGTTGCGATGACGGAAATCAGAGAAGCCCCGATAGCATACCGAAGATCTACGTGAAAGATGAGCGTCAGCAGCGGAACAATCACTACTCCGCCGCCCAAGCCGGTCAACGCGCCTAAACAGCCAGCGGCGATCGATCCCACAAAGAGAAGGCCGCTAAATTCGGGTGTATTCATGCCGGCTAGAGTTCAGCGTACAGGGTGGCGCGAAAACCTTTGTGCTTGCGTGGATAACGGGGCAATTCCTGTATTCTAAATGCATGGCGCCGGGCATCAAGCAATCGCTGCAACAGAGAGGAGTGAGACTGACGCGGCAGAGGCAGATTCTGCTCGACCTGATTGACCAATCGGCGAAGCACCTTGACGCGGATGATCTGTTCCATCTTGCCAAGGAAAAGGATCCCAAAATCAACCGGGTGACTGTTTACCGGACGCTGAAGATGCTGAAGGCCGGCGGGCTGGTAGACGAATTGGATCTGATGCACTTCAATGGCGAGCAGCACTACTACGAGACGCGCATGAAGCAGGAGCATGCACACGTGGTTTGCTTGCGATGCGGAAAAGTAGAAGAGTTTTTTGGCGAGCCGCTACAAAGGTTGCGGCGGCTGGTTGAATCGAACTTTGGGTTTCAGGTGTTGGTTGCCCGCACCGAGATTGGCGGCTATTGCGCGAACTGCCAGGCGATTCGGGCGCAAGAGATGACGATCTCGGAACCGAAGCGGCCAGCAGCGAGGCATCGGACGGCGTAGATCGGTCCTCTCTCTGTCGCCGATAGCGGCCAACTTGTTTCGTGAAATCGGAGCGCTATTTTCTTGGAATCGATGGAGGCCAATCGAGCACCATCGCGCTCATCGCGGATGAAGACGGTTATGTGGTGGGCCGCGGCGTGGGTGGGCCATGCAATCACGTAACCGGCGAAGCCGGCCGCAACAAGTTTTTTGCGGCCGTAACCGAGTGCTTGGACGGGGCGTGCCGCGGAATTGGTTTGGACCGTGCGCGGCTGATGTTCGGGGCGGCTTGTCTCGGCTTCAGCGGAGGCGCGGCGGACAAAGATGGCTACGCGCGAGAGCTCATCCGAAGCAGACGATTTCACATTACGCATGACGCGGAAATCGCGCTCGCGGGAGCGACGGCAGGCGAGCCGGGAATTATCGTAATCGCCGGAACTGGCTCGATGGCCTATGGGCGCAATGTTGGGGGGAAGACCGCGCGGGCTGGTGGCTGGGGATACGTTTTCGGAGATGAAGGCGGAGCGTTCGATATTACGCGAAAAGCTTTGCGCGCGGCTCTGAGGCTCGAAGAAGGCTGGGGGCCTGGCACGCGCCTGCGCGAAATGCTGCTTGAAGCGACGGGCGCGCCTGATGTAAATGCGTTGCTGCACAGCTTCTACACACCGGAATTCACCAGACAACAGATTGCAGGCCTTTCGAGGCTTGTCTCGAAGGCGGCTGAAGATGGCGACGAAATCGCCACGCAAATTCTGCGCGATTCCGCGCTCGAACTTGTGAACTATGCCGAAGGCGTTTTCCGTACGTTGTTTATGCGAGGCGTAAGGGTACAAGTGGCGCATGCTGGAGGCGTTTTTCAAAGCACGCTGCTTCGCGAGCGTTTTGCCGCCCTGGTTGAAACAAAATTAGGCTTGAAAGCCACGAAACCGCTGATGAGTCCCGCCGCGGGCGCCCTTCTCACAGCTCTGCGACTAGCTGGAAGGGCGATTCCACTGACCAATCTACCCGAATCGGAAAAATAGAACGGGGTTATTCGAGGTTTGTCACTCCGCGTGCACTTACCGCTCCCTCGCGGTCGCGGCTCGGTAAGTGCCTCGAAGCGCGGCACGGTTTTCTGAGCCATGACCGTAGGGAGTTCCGATAGGCCTG
Organism: Bryobacteraceae bacterium; assembly: GCA_049585195.1. Taxonomy (GTDB): domain Bacteria; phylum Acidobacteriota; class Terriglobia; order Bryobacterales; family Bryobacteraceae; genus KBS-96. The sequence goes on from JBAUZG010000357.1 coordinate 6,677, forward strand.
CGGGCCACCAAAGCTGATGAAAGACCGCAAGCCCGGAACCGAGC
>JBAUZG010000358.1:0-5600 GCA_049585195.1 Bryobacteraceae bacterium
GTCTCTCCCGACGGCACTGAGTTGGCGATTCCGAATCACGATTCACACTCTGCACGAATTCGCGTAGTAGCTTTGCAGCGACAGCGAATGAACCACAAGAGCGTGAGGTCGGGTTGAAAGACCTGACCGATTTGAAAGGTCTGGTGTGGGCAGCCGGTGGACATGGATGGTTTGTGTCCGCAATTACGACGGTGGGGAACCGGCTGCTGTACGTCTACATGGACGGCCGTATCCGCTCTTTAGGAGATATTCAGGGCTGGGCCGTTCCGTCGCCGGACGGGCAGCCGCGCTCTCCGAAATCGCTAATGATGGAGGGGCGAAAAAAAGCGGGTTTGACATTCATACTTCGACGTGCAACGAATTGTCCGTGGCCGCTACGCTGTACCGTTCGAAACAGGAACTAGTAGCGCGTTCTCGGTTTGCACATTTCCCATCGTTACGGAACGGGAGCGGCTCGATAATTTGCGTTGTTCGACTCTTTTGCGAGATGAACCTAGCAAGCGTTGGATGGCTGGTTGTCGTGGCAGTATTGGTAGCTGAGAGCTCGTCCGCGCAGTGGAAAACACCATGGGACTACGAAGGAGCGCGCGGCGCCGATCACTGGGGTGAACTAGATCCAGATTATGCCGCCTGTAATGCCGGCAAGGAACAGTCTCCAGTCGACATTCGAGATGCGCAAACAGCTGAACTTCCCGTCATACGGTTCGAATACAAAACGGGCCCGCTGAAATACCTAGTTAATAACGGCCACACGATTCGCGTGAACTACCACGATGCTCCAGGAGCGGGAAATTTCCTGATTGTGGGAGGTAAGCGTTACCAACTAACGCAGTTGCATTTTCATCATCCGAGTGAAGAGTACGTCAATGGCAAGCCATACGATATGGTGCTCCATTTGATGCACAAGGCCGATGACGGCAAGGTAGCGGGAGTCGCCGTTTTTCTGAAGGCCGGCAGCGCGAACGCGACCATTCAACAGATTTGGGAACATATGCCGAAGGCTGAGAGTAAGGAGATGGAGATCGCAGGAGTAGAAATTAATCCCGCCGGCATGCTACCTCAGGACACCGGCTATTACATGTACATGGGGTCGCTAACGGCTCCGCCTTGCACGGAGGGGGTCATTTGGTTCGTGCTAAAGACCCCGGTAGAGATCTCGGCGGAGGAGATCGATGCATTCGCCAAGCTTTATTCGCACGATATCCGGCCGCTTCAACCGCTCAACGGGCGAGTCGTGAAAGAAAGCCAGTAATCGCTCGTTTCCGGCGTTCAAAACGGTACCGGGGGAGAAAGCCGGTTGCCGATGGATGTCTACTATTCGCTGCTTGATATTAGCTACGATTTTCCTCTCTGAGGCTTTGGCGCTTCCAGCTGCGGCCGGTTTGGGGTCGAACCATCATCGGACCGGCGATGTAGACGTTCTAGGCAGCCAGGCAGGAGTTCCCCCAAAGTTGGTGTTTGCATCCGACCAGCCCATTGCCCAAGTCGCATCCATGCTGTCGCAGACGGCTGTAATGGCAGATCTAAAAGAGCTGCAGGCAGGTATCGCGCTTTCACTTCCCGATCTGAGTGCGGAGCGGGCTCACATCGTTAGGCAATTGAATAAAGCCGGAATTCCGGTAACTGCATGGCTAACTTTGCCTGGAAAAGAAGGATATTACGTGAATGCCGGAAACGCACCAGAGGCGGCGGCTCGCTTTGTGGAGTTTGAGCGCTGGACGGCTGAGTTTGGGTTGCATTGGGCAGCAGTTGGGCTGGATATCGAGCCGAGTCTCCAGGACTTCTCGGCTCTTCGAAGCAGCAAGCTACGTCTTGCCGCGACACTCTTTCGACGCTACTTCGAATGGGATCGCGTGCGGCGCGCGAAAGAATCGTATGTCGCACTCATAAGAGAAATTCAGAGTCACGGATACCCAGTGGAGACCTATCAATTCCCATTCATTGCCGATGAACGCAAAATGCACTCGACGTTGCTTGAGCGGCTTGCAGGAATCGTGGATATCAGAGGCAACCAGGAAGTGCTGATGCTATATACCAGCTTCAATCCTAAGATCGATTCAGCCTTGATATGGGTATATGGCCGGGAAACTCAAGCTATCGCAGTTGGCTCTACCGCAGGTTCGGCTTCGGATCATTTTGTACCGCTGAATTGGGCGGCGTTTTCCCGTGATCTGATTGTCGCTCATCACTTTTCTAATGAGATCGGTGTTTACAACCTGGAGGGCTGCGTTCAGCAAGGGTTTCTTCAACGCTTGATCGCTATGGATTGGCATCGAGAGGTGGTAATTCCGGCCGAATCTGCTGAGAAAGCCGTACAGTTTCGAATGCGGATCCAAAGGGCAATCTGGATTGGTTCGCATCTTCCGTATTTCGCGCTGATGATAATTGTAGTTAGCACCGCCGGTGTTGCCTGGCGGCGACGAAAACGACGTACAGGGACGAGACCGTAGATAGAAACGGCTGAAGATCTGCATGCTTCAGATCTGGAGGCCGAAGCGACTCAACATTTCGCGCCGGCCAAGATTTGTGATGGCTAGGGCTCTACTATCTAAGTCTTGGATCACCCATTTTCTTTTTAAGGCAATTTTCAGCAGGGCGGCGCCCAGCGCACCGCCTAGATGAGGGTGCCGCTCGCTCCAATCCAGACAGGGGTAGGCGAAGCGCCGGCGCAGCCCGCTAGTTGTCTCGATGTCGATTCCAAGAGACTCGAACGCCCTTGTTCCCTCTAGAGTGAGGTCGTAGGCATTCTTACTGCCCTTCAAACCTGCGGACAACCACCCGAGCGATTGGAAGCGGTCGTGGAGCAACACTCCCGCTCTGCCGGCTAAGTGATCGTAGCAAGTGCGCGCATCGCGGAGCCGGCCCGGCGTGCCTGGCACGAACTTCTTGGGAGAGCCGCCTGCTAACGCACTCAGCTCTTCAAGCGCATCGGCTACGTCGGGCCCTTCCAGACTATAAAAGCGATGCTTGCCTTGGACAATCACCCTAACCAAGTGCGCTGCCTTGAGCCGGCTGAGGTGTACGCTCGCTGTGGACGGACTGACCTCGGCCGCCACCGAAAGTTCAGTACTGGTTCGTGCATGGCCGTCCATCAGAGAAAGCAGGATGCGGGCTCGCGCTGGCTCGCCGATGGCCGACGCGATTCTGTAAAGCGCGACATCGGTATCGCGTTCATCATCCATGCCTCCACGTTAAACGAATTGCTCGCCGCCGGCAAACCGTGCCAGCCCAACCAGCAGCGACTCTTAAGACCTAACTCGTCGATGTGAACCTCGACATCGACATTTTGATGGCGGACGAAGTGGCGTCCGCTCGCGCGCTGTATAGAGTTCGTTGGGGTCTCGACTATGAATAATGCATTTGTACACGACTGTAGAGAATGGCTGAAAGTCGGGCTAGCAATCGTTGTGACAGCGTGGTTCGTTTGTAATCTGCGGCTTTTGGCACAGGTCACCAGCGGAAATATCACTGGTACGGTTTACGATCCGACGGGAGCAACGGTGCCGAAGGCCGTTGTGACTGTTCACAACTTGGCTACGGGTGTGGAGAACACGACAACGACGACGGGTGCGGGCGATTACCTTTTTGAAAACCTCGCCGTCGGGACTTACACGGTCACGGTAACTGCCGCCGGTTTTACGAAATCTGAAGTGCAAAACGTTACTGTGCAGTTGAACCAGACGATTACAACGAACGTTACGATCAAGGTGGGACAGGCGAGCACTACCGTTCAGGTGACGGAGTCAGCCGTTGCCGTCGATACAACTACGGCGCAGATCCAGACGACTTTCGACAGCAAACAAATCATGGATCTGCCGAACACCGCCACTGGCTCCGGCGTGCTGAATCTGTCGCTTTTGCAGGCTGGTGTCGGTACCAGCGGCTCCGTCGGGGCAGGGACGGGACCTTCCGTGGGTGGCCAGCGTCCTCGCAATAATAACTTCACGGTCGAGGGAATCGATAACAATAGCGGAACGGTTACTGGACCGGTGGTAAGCATTCCGAACGATGCTGTCGCTGAGTTCACGCTTGTTGCGAATCAGTATTCCCCGGATTTTGGCCACTCCTCCGGCGGTCAATTCAATCAGGTGGTGAAAAGTGGAACCAACGAGTTTCATGGATCGTTGTACGAGTATTTCCAGAATCGCAATCTGAATGCCGCCGACAACTTGAGCGCAGTTAGCGGCACTCCCCTTCATCCGCGATTTGACGACAACCGTTTTGGCGGGACGGCCGGAGGCCCGATTAGGCAGGACAAACTATTCTTCTTCTTCAATTACGAATACAACCCGGTGGGGCAAGCCGGTACGGGAGGACTGATTTATGCGCCCACAGCGGCCGGCTACGCCGCCATTGCTGCCGCACCGGGCGTCAACCAAACCAATTTAAGTATTTTCAAACAGTATGTTGGAACTGCGCCGACGGCGGTAAACCCATCCGTTCAGCCTTACCCTTTGCTCAGTACTCGAGCGCTTGGTCCAGAGTACATCCAAGCCAACACAGCCGCTGGAATCGTTGGAACGCCTATCCAAATTGGGCAAATCTCTGTGTCTGAGCCGAATTACATGAACTTCGAAACAGGCGTAGCCTCGATCGACTATAATCTTTCGGATGAAGATGCGCTCCGCGGAAGATTTGTTCTAAACCGGAATGCTGTAACCGAGACGGGCGCCACGTTTCCGGTATTCCTCCAAACGAGCCCGAACCATTTCTACCTCTTTGCACTATCGGAATACCATAATTTCACTCCGACTCTGATAAACGAATTCCGGGGAGGTTACAACCGGACCGCGATCAATACGCCTGTGGGAAATCAGACTTTTCCCGGCTTGGATCAATTCCCGAATCTGGTGTTTAACCAATTGAATGGCCTACAAATCGGACCCGACCCGGCCGCTCCTCAGGATCAATATCAGAACACATATCAGCTAACCGATGATCTGACCTGGACAAAGGGCTCTCACAGCCTCAAGTTCGGCTTTGACGGTATCCGCGAAATTTCACCTCAAAGCTTCACTCAGCGCTCCCGCGGCGATTACGAATACAACTACTTCAGCGACTACTTGCTGGATTTTTCGCCGGATTACCTCGCCCAGCGCAGTCAAGGGTTTCCAACCTATTGGGGTAACCGGAACCTGTTCGGCTGGTACGCGAACGATAGCTGGAAGATTCGTCCGAACTTAACGGTGAACCTTGGCCTGCGGTATGAGTACAACACCGTTCCGGCCAGCGAAAACCTGCAGGATCTCAATGCTATCGCGAGCGTTCCCGGTCTCATTGAATTTCATTCCCCCAAGCCTCAGACCGACAACTTCATGCCGCGAATCGGTATTGCTTATTCTCCCGGCAGAGGCGGCAAGACCTCTATTCGCGCCGGTTTCGGTATCAATTACGACGTCCTGTTCGACAATCTCGGCATAACGACTCTTCCACCGGAGCTCTCGACGACAGTGGATGTTACTGGAAGCGGAACCAGCAATTTCCTCGCGAATGGCGGAATTCCGCCGTCTAAACCGTCTTCCAGCTACACTCCGGCACAAGCGCGTGCGTTGACTTCGGGTTTTATTCCCGACGTACGCCGGCCCGAGTCCTATCAGTGG
>JBAUZG010000359.1:0-27246 GCA_049585195.1 Bryobacteraceae bacterium
AGCATTGCCCGCCTCCGTTTCGCCGGATGTGCTCAGTGTGCTATGAAAAGGTCTGGCCGGTCGAACGATTTTCATCGAACGGTCAACAGTGTCTTAACTGTTTGTCTCAGCTCAGGGGACCACCCCAACTTGACATTCGATCCCCCCGCTATCGCTCTTGCATGATGATCTTGCGCGAGTGCGTGCGCCGCTATGGGCGGCTGCCACAGACGCTTGTACTTGACGGCGGTAAAGAGTTTGAGAGCGTCTATTTCGAAACCCTGCTGGCGCGCTTCGAAATTATCAAAAAGACGAGACCGCCGGCGAAGGCGCGCTTCGGCTCCACATGTGAACGCATATTTCGGATCCTCTAACAAGAGGTTCATTCATAATTTGCAGGGGAACATACAGTCGCGCCGTTGTACCCGCCAGCTCACTAAAAGCGTTGATCCACGGAACCATGCCACGTGGCCGCTCAAAGAACTGCACCACGGGCTGAGCGAGTATGCATACGAGATCTACGACGCGCTTGATCATCCGGCGTTAGGACTGAGTCCCCGCGAAGCTTTTGACGCAGCGATTCAATACACCGGCAGCCGTTCCCATTGCAAAATTGCTTACGATCAAGACTTCCTCATCCTAACGCTGCCTACCACCCGAAAGGGCACGGCAAAGTTACGCCGGAAAGAGGAATGAAGATCAATCACCTCTACTACTGGTCAGAACATTTCCGTAATCCCACATGGGAGGCGAAACAGGTTGCTGTCCGCTACGACCCGTTCGATATCGGAACCGCCTATGCGTTTCTTGATCGGCAGTGGGTCGAATGTCATTCTGAATATTACTCTGTTCTGCACGGGCACTCCGAGCGGGAGCTCCATTTAGCCAGTGAAGAGCTGAGAAAACGACACCAGAATCATTCGGGCCAATTTGCCGTAACAGCAAAGAAACTAGCTGAGTTTCTCGAATCCGTGGAACTCGAAGAGGAGATTCTTACGCAGAGACTGAGCGATCTGGAAGCCCGATCGCTTCACGTTCAGCCGAAACTCGGTGTGAAGATCGCCGCCGATTTGCCGGCCACTCACCAACAATCGCCATTAACAAGGGCGTCGGCATCCATCGATCCGTCCGGATCTTTCGTCACCTACGGGGAACTGTGATGCGGCTTGAGGGTGTTGCTGCGATTGCACCTCACCTGATCGAACGCCTGGAACATTTCCGTAACTTCACGATGGCGCACCCGCGGTTAATCGCCGCGCGTGACGAACTGGTGGACGCGATTGACGGGGCTGCACCCGGTTCACTGGTGCTCGTGCTAGGGCCCACCGGCGTCGGCAAAACGACTCTTCGAATCAAGGTTGAAAATCTCTTGATCGAACAGATGACTCACGCGATGGTCGCCGATCCCGGGTGTCTCCCCTTCGTCAGTGTAGAAGTGCCTCCACCGCAAAGCGGACGCTTTCGCTGGCGGGACTACTTCAGCCGGGCATTGGCGGCAATGAACGAACCGCTTATCCATCGCAAGATCACCCGTCCGGCGCTCGGGGCCCACCTGCCGACCATTACTGGCTCCATGCTCCCCCGCCCGGATCTCGCCTATGCCGTCGAACAGGCGCTCCGCCATCGACATCCGCCTGTTGTGTTTGTCGATGAGGCGCAACATCTCGCGCGGATTGCTTCCGGGCGCAGGCTATCGGACCAGCTGGACGTGATTAAGTCCGTTGCCAATCGCACGCAGACCGTGCACGTTCTGCTGGGAACCTACGAGCTTCTGGCGTTTCGGAATCTTAGCGCGCAATTAAGCCGCCGCTGCATAGACCTGCACTTTGAGCGGTATCGCGCCGATTCGGACGACGACCGGCAGACATTTCAGAATGTCCTCCTTACATTCCAAAAACAACTTCCGTTTACCGAAGCGGAAACGGACCTCATGCATATGTGGCAGTTTCTCTACGAGCGTTCTATGGGTTGCGTGGGCATCCTGAAGGAGTGGCTGATGCGCGCGTGCGTGCGTTCGATAAAGCATGGTACTCCTGCGCTCTCGCCTGAGCATTTGGAAAAAACTGCGCTCTCTATCTCACAATGTGAAAAGATCCTCACTGAATCGCGCGAAGGCGAGAACCGGCTCAGCGATGGCGAGGATTCGAAGTTGCGCCTTCGGACGCTCCTGGGTATCGAATCCCAGTCTTCTGAGCGCAGCATCCCGGAAGTCTTCACGCCCTCGCGTTCGCCAAACCGCAAGAGCACAAAAATCGGCCAACGGAGTCCTCGAAGAGATCCGATCGGGCGAGAAGGAGTGGCGGCATATGTCTGATGGCGCCGTCTATGGGGACTAGGAAAGTTTCCGTGCTGGCTGGCCGCACCGAAGCTACTTATATGCTCTGGCCCCGATTGGAATCGGCACGGCCGCAGTGGAAAGTCTTACCGGATATATCAGTCGTTTGGCGGCAGCTCACTCCCTCGAAACCGGCGTCCTCGTAAATCACGAGTTGCTGCCCCGGATTCCGTATACGAAAGGTATATCCGCCGGCCAAGTTCGCGTGGAGCTACCCAGTTCGTTCTACATCGACGCGCACACGTTGAACGGTATTGGAGATTGCTCACGACTCTGGGTCTCGCTATTGGAGCAATTGACTTGTATTCAACGACTCGATTTACTCACAACGCTTCCATGGGCACATGTGATCTCCTGTGTCCATCTGCTGCGTACGACACGCGCGTGGTGCCACATTGTTACGGAGTCGAAGGTTCCCCTTCCGTATATGAACGGTTATTGTGGACATTCCAGATCGTTACCGTTTGCCCCAGGCACGGGTGCCCACTCGATTCGATCTGTCCTTCCTGCGGCCGAACGCAGTATGTGTTCTCCTCGAAGTCCCGGACCGGCTACTGTTCCCGATGCCAATGCTGGTTAGGAAGCGAGCCGCACCGCCGTCCCTTTGATAGCGCTTTGAACGAGCAGATCCGAATTGCAGAAATGGTCGGAGAATTAATGGCGGCGAGCCCGTCTTTGCCTCCTGGATTCGGACTCGATCGGTTCAGGGAAAACGTCCGCAAAGCCGTTCGTGGTGCCGGCAATAAAATCTGCTCTTCCGGCGTCATTCAATACCGCAGTATCCGCGGTTGGACGAACCACAGAAACGCGCCGCGCATGGATTCCCTTATCGCTCTGTCCTGCACTCACGATATTTCCATGGTCCGTTTGCTAACTGAACGCATCAACGGTACAGATGATAGAGATCCACAGCGTTCTCCGTATGCTCACTACCGCGTCCCAGACAGAGCCGTCGAGGAAGCGTTGCGCACGGCGCTTCAGAGCGGTACCCCTCCCTCCTTAACAGAGATCGCGATCCATTTGGGCTATCGAACCGACGGCTCATTGAAGAGCCGTTACAGAGCTCTTTGCGGGGACATTCTAAACAAAAGACGTTGTGCGCTGAAACGCTCTTGTCCTCCATCCGGCGCTCCAGTAGCACGGCAGAACATTGAAAACGCTTTTGTGGAAGCACTGAAGAAGGACGAGGTGACGAGTCTTGCGGCAGTGGCCGCCAGCGTGGGATTACGCAACAAAAGACGCCTCTACAAAAGTTTCCATGGTCTGCGTCGTGCTGTCGTTGCTAAGAACAAGCGGATCAGAAAACAGTGTGTGGATGCAATCGAGAACGCATTGCGAGCAGCTTTTGATGAAGAACCTATTTCGACCGTAACGGAAGTGGCTCGTCGACTGCAGCTCAGAAATGTGACGCGGATCACCAGGCGCTTTCCGAACCTATCGGCGGAGTTGAAGTATAGGCGTCAAGCCGAATCGCGCGCCGTTACTGCTGTTCTTTGAATGGCAGGCCCCCTCTTTTCGCGACAGCTCCGTGCGGCAAAGCCACTGTAGAGAACATTCCCATCGCTGCACTGTTGCCACTCAATCATTGGCGGGCGTTCAGTCGATATTCCCGTCGTTGTGCTCGGCACGTACTTCCTCGCGACGATGAATCTTCGTGTGATGTTGTTCATCTCCTGCGTTTACCTGTTTGCCGCTGTTTTCCCTCGGGCATGGCTGCGCTTGACGGCCTGGCGGCCTAATCACGCCCGGCGTTCGCCTCCGCTCTGCTTTGTCGGCTCTCCCAGAGCATTCGTTTTTCTGCATTGGTCGCTTTAATTCACCAACGAACTGCTCTGGTTCCCCCAACAAAACACTTCGGCTCACCGCTTTCGCTCTTGGGAGTGCTTCCGCTTGCTGATCGGGTGCCCCGAGGGAAATCGGAGCAAAAGGAGAAACGCAAAAATGTATTTGAACACCGTAACACTTATCGGATTCCTCGGCGGCGATGCCGAACGGCGCCAAACTAAGAACAACAGCACATTCACAGTTCTATCGATTGCCACCAAGGCATCGTGGAAGAACAAACAGACTGGCGAATGGGAATCCCGCACAGAATGGCACCGCGGGCTTGTTTTCGGGCCGCTGGCCGAGTTCGCCGCTACGCTCAAGCGCGGAGCGCACGTGCAGATTCAAGGCGAGTTGCGCAGCCGCGAGTACGAAAAGCCGCTTGAAGGCAAAAAGAAAATTACTGTCCAGCAGCGCATCTGGGAGATCCACGTCACATCGATCCTGAAGTTGGATCGCGCCGAGCGTCTCGATGAGACCGGCGATCCCACACAGGTCGAAGAACCGGAAGTGGCCCCATAACGGGCCACTTCCTTTCTTAAACCAAACTGCGCCGCAGCCAGTTGGAAGCATCGGGTCCCCTTCCAAAACAGTTCTCTCTTCGGCTGGGGAGCGGCCCCCTCGCTCTTTGGGTGCCCCGGCAGATCCGGGTTATGAAAGGAAAACTGAATGTACAAGAATCACATTGATCTGATTGGCTTCATCGGCTCCGATCTGGAAGCTCGTCAGACCTCCAACGGCACTGCCGTCACCACCTTCTCGCTGGCTACCAAGAGCAGTTGGAAGAATGAGTCCGGCGCTTACGACAGCCGCACCGAGTGGCACCGCATCGTGCTCTGGGGCAAGCTGGCCGACGCGGCCGCCAAATTAGCCAAAGGCGCTTACGTCCAAGTCGAAGGCGAGCTTCGTCACCGCAGTTACCAAAAGGAAATACCGGCGGGTAAGAAAGCCGTTGCCATCGACATCCCCGTCACCGAAGTGCATGCACGCGTTCTGCGTAAGCTCGATCACTCCGCAACTCCGGCCGAATCAGAAATCACCGAAGAGGCGCCCGAATAGGGCGCCCTTATCTCGTCTCGGAGGCTCTGGCGAATCCGGTGTTTTCTGTTGAGTAGGGTTTCCTGGAACTACCCGTTACTTCGTTCCTATCGCTCACTTCATAAATCCTCAATATCCAATTCCTTAGTAGTCGCATAGCGAAGCCAACTACTTCGATTGAGCCCTCTCTTCTTAGCTGCCCGGTCGATCCGAGCCAGTAGACCGGGTGGAAAGCGGATGGGGGTCTGAATGAACCGTCCATCCTCGTCAGTTTGATGCGTAGAAGCGGCCATGATGAACTTCTCAGCCTGCTTGTTGGTCATCTTTTTCTTGCGCGAGGGATTCTTTGCGATGGCCATGCGGTATAGAGGCGATATCGCCAGAGTATCCGAGCAGGTGCTGCGCTAACAGGCTGAATTCACTGATCGCCTTCTCGTCTCGCGGCCGCAATTCCAAGATCGATAAGCCCGCGGCTGCCGCATTGCGATAGGCTTTTCGTCGCACGACGGGAGTGGAAAAATATTCGAAGCCGTCCTTTTCCCGGATGATCGCAGCGGCCTCGTCGTTGTCGCGGCCTTGGGCGTCAGCTGCATTGAGTAACGCCAAGACGGAGAGTTCGGTGTTGATTTGTTTTGCCTCGACGATCAAATCCCGCAAGGGCTCGAGTGACCAGACGTCGAACGAAGCGGGAAGAACCGGCACCGCCAGTATGTTCGCGACCGTCAGCGCCGCCCGCAAACTAGACGTGTCACGCCCACCTACGTCGATAATGATGGTCTCGTATTTGTTCCTAAGCTGGAGAAGCTGCGTTCGGATCTCGGCTCCATGAAGAGAAACTGCCGTGTAGCCGGTTCACCCAATTCCTCAGCACGTAGCTGCGTAAACGCCCGCGCCGTCCCCTGCTCGTCGCCGTCTACGAGCAGAACATCCTTGTTTCGCAAGGCTTGACTGATGGCGAGGTTTACGGCTAACGTCGTCTTTCCAACCCCGCCTTTCACATTCCCCACGGTAACGATGAGAGCTTTGAGTCTTGCTGAGTTACGCCGATTCCGTTGAAGGTCCGACCGGCTGGCGGGCTGGTTTCTTGGCGATATCGCATGCATATCGGGGTGTTTCTTTGTCACTGGGCGCTCCGCTGGTCCAGCACGGCGGATGCTCGTTCGATCAGCAAAGTGGTTCCGTCGGCGCCGATGCGCGCTGGGCACTCCGGCCAAAGCGTCCGGATCGTGTCCAGCCATTGTTCAAGCTTCACCCGGAAGCGTCGTGGCCGCGAATACTCGATGGATCCCAATTGCTGTGCCAACCCGAACGAACCGAAGATGGGAATGCCTTCCTCTCGTTGAGATAAGTGGCAGCGGTACGAGAGCCACATGAACAGGTCGAGTACCGCAGGAGCGCCGGCAAGAACCTTTACCGCCTCTAGATCGGTCGGTATTGGATGAGAGGCGACCTCTCGGTAGAATTCGTCGCTGAGGACAATCGCGTTCTCGAAGTCCCCGGGTAACACAGATTGGTTTGGATCGCGGCTGTACCAGATGCGTGCCTCTTGCAGGAAGTTGAACCGAGACCGCTGCACCACCTTGGCCGTTCCTCGCATCTGGTCAGTGCCGAAGAAGATGGTGGCGCCGAAGATGCGCTCGAACGCCTGTACCAGGCGGCGGTACTCTTTCCCGCCTTTGCTCATGCCAAAGGTGTCGAGCATCTCGGCTCCGGAGCGGAAGCGAACCGTCTGGCTCTTTTGTTGAATGGCAAGGGTCGCCAAATAGATCGGGACCAGGCGATCCTGCCCAAACGGCAAGCCAAACTCCGGATGCCCAGTGATCTGCAACACGAAGCTTCCATTCCTGCGCTCGAACAGGAGTTGCCCTTTGGGCGGCTGCCGAACCGGCAGCCCGCACATCACAAATGGCCGGGAACTGAAGGCCAGAACCTGTTTCCTTTCGTCTCGGTTTGTCCGGACCAGAGAGATGCCGTCCGTTTGCCGGAGCCTCTGCTTGGAGACGATCAACTCGGGAACCATGCGCTTAAGCAAGGTCCCGCAAGATTCCATCGATTTTCGCGCGACGGTGCCACTCGAAGGCACACGTCGAGCGTTGCTGTTTTGCAACCTTCACCTCGCGTCAGCGCCGACCCAAATCGGCGCGCGTTTGGCGAAGAAAACTACGACCGACTGGCTTGGTTGTGGGGAGCTAAAACGTCAACGACCCGGATTAGTTCAATTAGTTCATTAAGCCGGGCTTTCGAAGGAAACCTGTGATTTCCATGGGTACATATGATCAGGATGGTCGTCCATGGGCGCATAAGTTCTTTATTCACAAACCAAGTGCGGTTTCCCAAGCTGGACGTCGCGGGTTCGATCCCCGTCTCCCGCTCCATCTTTTCAATAGCTTGGGGCTATTTGCAAGATTTCCGCACTATCCTTATTGAACTAATGAGGTGCCTCTTGGATGAAAAAAAGCCCGGATTCATTGGCGTTCTTGCGCATGAATGCCAGCTGCACCGGCTGGCATTCTTCTCGAGTGAACGTGCTTCATCGGGTGAGTATCGATAGGTTCGAAAGCTGTCAAGACTTGGATTCGCTCGCTTGTGAAGGAAAACACTCGTTCCTTTTGTCACCACTGATGCCTAGACCGCGCGCGATCCCGAGGTTTCAATTTGAGGGATCGGTAAATACTTCGCGACTACACAAGATCTATGCTGGGAGTTAAGGTAGTTTTTGAATGGGCAACCTGGAAGGACTATAGGTTTGCGCCGAAGGCGAGAAGACGACCATCACAATCCTTCACTACAAACTCGCGCGATTTCCACGGCGTGTTGGCAGATGCCGAGTGAACTCCACGCCTCGGGCTGCGTACTCAGAATAAAGCGCGTCCGCATCTTCGACGAATAGGTAGGCATCGAGCAGTTCGTCGGAATATTTATCGGGATTGGCTATGGGCGACTCGGCGCAGCGGAAATGAATCGCATGCTGGTCGCGCGCAACCAAGGCGTAGACTGGCGGATCTTGCCACATGCCCAGACATTCGAAGCCGAGCTTATTTTTGTAATAGGCGAGCGTGGCGGGAATGTCCGTGGTGAAAAACTGAGGCGCGATCTGACGGATCATGAATCAAGCCCGCGAAATAATCGCCAGTACTCTTCATGGGCCAGCACGCGACCGGGACCGCATTCGACCGATAATCGCTGTTCGACCAAACCGCGAGCGCATAAAGGCTGTGGGAAATGACAGTCCGTGGAAAGCCTGGAAAACCAAAAACAGGTTTTCCACCCTTTCCACTGCCCTTGGAAATCGCTCCGCGATTTCCACATTCCCACAGCCTGGCGGACCGAGGAAAAGTGGAAAGCCAACAGCAGGCCTCCCACTTTCCTCGGCTCTGCTATTCCTTCTCTCAATCCAACCAAAAAGCCCAAAAAAAGGACGCCTGGAGACGAAGCTTTCGCTTCATCTCCAAGCTCATTCTTCAAGCTACAAGGATGTACGCCTTCCGAGTCAACCCAAACAGCGACAGTTATCAGTTCGGTAACATTTCCTAGTGAGGCAATACGACCGGAAAAAGTAATTGACGCCAGACAAAACGGCAACATGTCCAGCTACTTGAGTAAAGAAGGAAAGCTGGCGCTTCGGCTTGCGCCTACTGATATTGAGGCATTTGTTCGAAAACACAAAGCCAAGCTCTGCGAGGCTTACGGCATAATCCAGAAGGAGTACGTCGAGGTGCCGGACGCACTCCTGGCGAAAACCTCGGGGTTGAAGAAGTATTTCGACGCCAGCGTGCCATATGTCAGCTAGCTGAAGCCGAAACCCGCTTCGAATGGGAAGGTGAAGTAGACGTTTCAGTTTTCTGCCAACCGTGAAGTGGATGTTCCGTAGCTGAACGGATTCCAGATTAGGCGTCTACACTCGAGGCGAAAACCCAAATGCCAAAAGAAGCATCTTCAGGCGGTTCCAGGCAGGAATCACCAATTACGCTGGAGCGGGCAAACGCGCTATCCTTGCGTGACCGCATTGTCGGCGCCATTCTTGCATTGATCGTGCTGGCTGCGCAAACCCAATTAATGGGGCCGGTGCGCCTCCCAATCGCGAAGAAGACTGGGAGTGGGTCAAGGGCGATTCTATGGACAGGGTCTCTATTGGTGCCGCCGCAAGAGGCACAGACTCAGTCGTTCGTGCAGTGAACCCCCCTGGCTATCGAAACTGGAGTCAGGCTGGTTTTACCGATGATCGAAAACACGATAGCCGCAGCCAAGGACAGCGGCGCTCGTATCTTACTCCCCGGGACGATCTCCAACTATGGCCTGGATGCGTTCCCGATCTTGAAAGAAGACTCGCCGCTGCGCCATCAGAACCAGCCCCCGGACGGCGCGAGGCCATTGAGGCGCAGATATGTGGCGAGATTGCCGTAATGCAAGGCGTCATGATTTGCGAGTTGCGTCAGGATAAACATTTTGTTCGTCTTGTCGCCGAAGAAGTCCGCCGGGTCATTGAGGTGCGCATCGGTGAACCCGGAGTAGACGCCATCGCAGTAGCCGAACGCGCTTTTGAGGTAGGCCATGATCTCGGTCTTCGAACCCTTCGCGGCAGCCGTGGCGGGGGTCGCTTCACCCTTGGCTTTTGAACACAAAAAATAGGATATATCCGCCACATGATTCAGGATCTCGGCAAACGAGCGAACGTCCTTCGTCGGCCGGTAGCTATAGTTCGACTCTGGCATCGCGTCCGCCGACTTCATGATCTTGTCCTGCATGTTGCTGCGAAAAATGGATATCGTCGTCGTCAGCGGATTCGGCGCCGAGATCGGATTGGGCAGGTCCCGACTTACTTGGGCGTTCGCCAAGGACGCCAGGACGGAAACAGATACCATGCCAACAGGAACCACGACGCGAGCAATGGATCGGAACCTTAACAATCCTCCAACATCTCCGGGTGGACAGCCTGAACCTCTGCTGAGGTCAAGAATATATCTCCGTCCGCCACAGATCGCTACTCCAAAGCATGAGCCGTTCGATGCTCCTAGTACTCCTGTTTGATGTCTGGTAAGCATCTCGATTAAATTACGAATCGTACAGAAGAGATTTTTCGGGAAGTATTGCATTCGACGTCCTCCTGCCTAGCAACGTTTGCACGCAAGGTTCCAGTTGGCGCGCTGAGTGCTACCTCTTTGTAGTCAGCAGATAACAAGATGGCGAGGGCTCTGGACTCTATGCCGCACTGTCCATTTTCGATTAACACCGTCCCACTAGCGGCATTCAGGCAGTGGTCTGGGTGCCCGAGTTCCTCAATGAACGCACGGTCTCGATCGATCGTTAACGGCGAAAAGCCGCTTGTCCGTAAAGCCGACTAGAACGAAGCCGTGTGCTCGATGTGGCTCGGCTTTACGGACTCGCTCTGGAGAAGCACGCGGCAGGTCCACGCTATCACGCGGTCGGAGAAGAGGGCGTGCGGTTGAAGGAGATCGCGGAGGTAATCGGGCGCGGATTGAATGTACCTATTGTCTCTATCTCACCAGAGAAGGCAAGTGGCCATTTCGGCTTCGCCGGGATGTCTGCGGGGGCTCAACATTTCCGCATCCAGTGCGATCACTCGGAAGCGATGCGGATGGAACCCGACTGGCCCCGGAATGCTTGCTGATCTTGAACAGTTGCGCTAACTTGTGAGCCTCAGCAGGCTGCACATCAGCAGTGCCCCAAGGCCCGGCCCGGATTTTCATTCTCAATGATTCAATGTCGCGCAAAGCCGTGTTTCCGAAAACTCGTCTCCAGATTACCCGTGGTGACGGCGCAGTGTAGAGCGAAAGAATCTCACTGGCTGGTTAGTCGGCATGTCGGAAACATGCTTTTCGAACGCTTTTCCAGTTGAGATGCGCGTTTGTGGGAACTAATCGCCCGTTCGATCGGAGAGAATCGCCACGAATCGATTTCTGGCATGCTGCTGTTTTGATGTTCGTGCGAGCAACGAATCGCAAGAAGGACGGGAAGGATCACCGCTATTTCAGCATCGTGGAAAACCGTCGCGCGGCGGCAGGTAAGACGGTGCAGCGGACAGTGCTACATCTGGGCGAGATCAATGACCAGCAGCAAGCAGGCTGGCGCAAGACACTGGAGGTATTCGATGAGCGGGAACAACGCTACACAGCGTTGAGCCTGTTCCCGGATGATCGGGAGATTCCGCTTGATGCCGTGGACAGTGTGCAGGTGAAGCTAAGCGGCCTGGAACTACGGCGGCCGCGGATCTTCGGTCATTGCTGGCTGCCCTGCGAACTCTGGCAGCAAGTGGGCCTGGATGAGTTTTGGCAAGCACGTTTACCAGAGGCACGCGAAGCAGTGAGTTGGGAAAAAGTATTGCGGCTGCTGGTGGTGAATCGCTTACTGGATCCAGGCAGCGAGTTTGGCGTGCACAGGCAATGGTTCGTGGATAGCGCCATGGATGAACTGTTGGTGTTTGAGGCGTGCTGCGCCTTCAAGAAGTCCGTAACTTTATCTCTGTCGGCAACGAGATCTGTGTTTACAGTGACAAAGCCGAATGAGCGACCACGATACATTCGGTAAGTCGTCTCCAACTGATTGAAAGTGCTTTCCAGGTTCCTGTTTCTGGTGTTCCAGAAGTGAATACCCGTCACCTTATCAGTTGCATGCGCGCGCAGCGATTTCACTTCGCTTCCTGTAGCCCGGGTAAGCTTGACTGGCTCTGCAATGATCCTCGCCCATTCGCGTTGCACATCGGCTGACTTGGACGGCCACTTGGTGGAAAATCCGAATGCTGGCCGGTGAGGGACTGCGATTGGCTGTCCTGCGAGCAGCGCTTCAATGGCATCATGCGCATCATGGACCTTAAGCTTGGTTCTGATTATCGTCGAGCCTGCCTTCATAGCGTAACTTCCTGTCCGCATCGAAGTTGAAAACATGCGGGGTGGCCACAACGCCGAATTTCTGTGACAATTGCTGCGTATCGTCGTCGTAGAGATAGGGCCAAGGTATGTGGCGTTCCCGGACCCGAATCTTCATGTCTTCCGGGGAATCGGTGAGATCCGTGTATCCGAGTTCGTCCAGTCGGACTGCGGAGGGCTTGTTCGGATTAATGGCCACGAAGGCCACAGCTCTGTCATGATACGTGTCGTAGAGTTGATGCAACCTGCCTCATAGTTTTCTGATACCGTGCAGTGGATCGACTCGAACATGACGAACAGCACCTTCGCATGGCTGAATTCCGCGAGGGTGTGAACCTTATCTTCGGTCCCCTTCAGCGAAAAGTCCGGAGCGGAAGTACCGATCGGCATCAGCGGATGTTCGGACGAAGGAGCGCCTGTGAGTTGGCGAAGGCGCGTTTCGTCCTGACCCATAAGCGGCATGATGGCGACAAATAAGACGATAGCGGCAATAAAGCATTTCGTGAGACGCATAATTTAGTACTCCGATAAAACGTTCTCAATAAAGTGCTGCGTTGGGTAAGGCGGGATGACCTTTGTCATTGCGTCGACCAGTATTTGCGCGATCCCGCGTGTCCGGGCTCATCCGGCAGATTGGCGAAGATTGCGCGACGGATTTCCAACTGATTGATTCGCCCTCTTGTTTAAACAGCGATTCGCCATGAGGACTAAGAAGAGCGCCGCAATCCGGCGCATATTTCTGTCATTCTTCGTCACTATGAATTCCAAGCTGCTTTGCATCGACGAACTCCCAAGCTTGGGAGACATGACCATGTTTGTGCTCCGGTTGTGAGAATCGCAAGCACGATACGGAGGTTTACAGGCTTGTTGGTCCTCGTGCGTCGTTACGAGGCAAGGGTATTCAAGAAGCTGGTCTATACTACGCAAAGCTCGGTTGCTCGCCGCATTGTAGCAGCGATCTGATGCGACCGGCAGCAATGATTGATTTAGCCATTTAAGCTCCATGCGGATAAGCTGGAAGCAGAGATCACGCGCGCGATGAGCTTAGCGAGCCGGCCAAGATTTACGCGTACCGGAAGACGAGCTTGCTTGCGTCATCCGAGAATTGGGAGCTTCTCAGCGATCAGGATCGCGCTGCGTGGAATCAGGCATTGGACGAGTACGAGGTTAAACTTTCAGCGGCCGGGAGAAATTAGCACGAGGGCAATTGACCCACTTGCCGACAGCAGAGGCAGGGTCGTCGCTGATATATTGCGCTTGGTTAATATCATCCGTCACGCATCCATGCATTTACTGGCCAGTTGAACTGCCCAGGTACTGATCGAACCAGGCAAGCGTGCGCTGCATGCGATCCAAGCGGTTCTTCGGGCCGTGAA
Organism: Bryobacteraceae bacterium; assembly: GCA_049585195.1. Taxonomy (GTDB): domain Bacteria; phylum Acidobacteriota; class Terriglobia; order Bryobacterales; family Bryobacteraceae; genus KBS-96. The sequence goes on from JBAUZG010000359.1 coordinate 13,437, forward strand.
AGCTGTGTCCCTCGCCGGGATAAACAACCAACTTCGCCGGTACGCCAAGCGCCTGAAGCGCATGCCAGAATTCAAAAGATTGCGGCGCGGGACATTCGCCATCGCGTTCTCCCACCAGTACAAGCGTCGGCGTCTTCACGCGTTTAATGAAGTCAATCGGCGAGCTTTTGGCATACGCGGCAGGATCGTTGTAAACCGAGGCGCCGAAATAAGGGATCATCCATTCGTCAATCGAATTCTCGCCGTAATAGCTGAGCCAATTGGCAATCCCTGCTCCGGCAACCGCGGCGCGAAAACGGTGCGTCTGTGTCACAGTCCACATCGTCATGAATCCGCCATAGCTCCATCCTGTAATCCCCAGCCGGTCGGGATCGATAGGGGCTTTTCGAATAACTGTGTCAACGCCTGCGAGAATGTCGCGCAGATCGCCGCCGCCGAAGTCTTTGATATTCGCTCGCGTGAAGGCTTCGCCCTCGCCGTAACTACCTCGCGGATTCGGAAAAAACACAAAATAACCCATGCCCGCCAGCACCGACATGTCGAAACGAGAGCTGGGCCACTCCGCAGCGCGTTCTCCGGCCGGTCCCCCATGGACCTCGACAACCATGGGATAACGCTTTGCGGGGTCGAAGTTCTGGGGATAGAGTAGCCAACCCTGAACACGAAACGGACCGCTCGTCCAACGAATGCTTTCGGCTCTACCCCACTGCGGGTGCTGCCCCGAATTCAGATGAGTGACTTGCCGCCACTCGCCTATGCGCCCTGCCCACACCTCAGGCGGTCGTTCCCAGCTCGATTGAATGGCGGCGGCAGTGCGTCCATCGGCGGCCAAAGCGAGATTCGGATAGTTTCCATAGGCGTGGAGCAAATTCGGGCCTTTCCAGAGCGTTTCTGTATGACCGCCCGGTAGTTCGCGGACTGAGATTGCGCTGCCGCCATCGACTGCCTCAGAAAGGACTAACGGGCGATCGCTTTGCCATGTCAGCGATGAAGCGGACATCTTCATGCCGGCGGTCATATTTTGAGCCTCGCTTCCCGGTGCGATCAGAAATACATCGCCGCCGGTAAACCCCTGATCGCTCATGAGCCCGGCGACGAACGCGATACGCTTGCCATCCGGCGAAAATCGTGGCACGGCGAGCTGCTGTTGCTTGGCTGGGCTGAAAACGACCTTCATCTCGCCAGAGCCGGCATCGACGCGATACAGCTTCGCGATCCACCAGTTGTTATCCGCCGGGCCGGGCGCTGCTGTTGCGGCAAACTGCTTTCCGTCACGAGACCAATCGTACTCGTAGATGTTCAAGTCCGCCGTGGTCAAGAAATGCACGGCTCCATCGCCTTCAGTGTCGACTAGGGCGAGTCGCAAGTTATGAATTTGCGCGCCAATTTCTCCCACCGCCGCGGGTTCGGCTGCGAGGGGTCCTGGGCCTCCGCCTCCCTCGGCATATAGGAACGCCAACTGCCTGCCATCCGAGGACCAGCGAATGTCTTTCGCATATCCGTTCAGATTCGTCAGCTTGCGGCAGGCTCCTCCCGCGGCTGTCATCACGAAGATCTGGTCCTGGGATGACCCCGTCTTTGTGCCTGCATTCGAAAAGAAAGCCAGACGCGTACTGTCCTTGGACCAAGCAAAACCGCGGCACTCTGACCTGTCAAGTGCTCCGGGAGCATTCACGCGAACAGACTTGCCCTGCAAATCAGTGGTATCGAGGAGGTAACTGTGCTTCGTGCCGCTCGAGTCTTCTTCGGTCCAGGTGATCCAGCGTCCATTGGGAGAAATCGATGGATCCGAAAGGGAAATCGTCTGATCGAGCTCCTCGAGGAGTTGATCGATCTTAGGCTGCGATGCCGCGCATGCGCTAGCGGAACAAAGAACGAGGGCAAGCTTAATGGTGAAAGACACGTTTTTGTTCATGAGCGGCTCAAACACACTTACTATTAGGACATGCGACTGATCGTCACTTCCTTTCTAGCATTTAAACCAGCGTTGGCGGCCCAGGCGTGACTTGCTCGGTCCCTTTACATTAAAATGCCCGCAAAATATTATCGAGCAGATGCAACTTCCCGAATCCACCGCCCTGCGGTTAAGAACCCAGCTCGATTGTTTGCCGACCATTCTTGCTGGGATAGCCAATGATGCGCTTGAACGGCAATTGATTCCTGGAAAATGGTCTGGTCGCGAGATTCTCGCCCACCTTGCTCGTTATCAAGATGTCTTCCTGAGCCGGATACGGCGCATTCAAACGGAGAGTAATCCACTCTTGCCGCGCTATCGCGAGGGACGATCCAGAGTGGGCGTCGTTGATCAATCGCGAGGCGAAAGAAATTCTTAAGACCCTACATGCGCAGCGGACGATCCTTGTGCACTAGGTTGAAAGTATGACAGGCGCGGGTCTCGCCAGGACCGCAACCCAGCACCAGAAATTGCCTCCTGGTGGGCTCTGGCGGCGCGGATCTCATCGTCAACCTGATTTGAGCTTCTCTTCGGCATACAGCGACAATTCGATCATGCGCTCGAGCAGCTGCTCTGAGGAAATGCCTGCGAAGTTCCTCAGCACCAGCTCCTTGACGTAGAGGCGCACCAGATAGCGCAGCTGCAGGGCACGATTTTTCGTCGCGAACACGAAGTCGCGATGCCCGCTGTTGACGATGATGAGGTTGCGTTCAACATCGATCCGGGATCTCCATAGCTCTCCCGCCGCCCGTTCGAATGTGTAGCCCGGCAGGCCACGTGCGTTGACGATCCCTTCGTGCATTGAGGTCTCGAGACTGGCGGTGATCGTTACTAAGGCCTCCGCGGTGCAGTTGACCTCGTGCTGCCTGACCAATACCTTCAGGCGTGCAAGACCCGGCGTAGAGGGCGCCAAGTACTCGACTTCCTGGTCGACTGTGCTCGCGAGTAAGCCGCCGCCTGCGGTGATCTCCCAGGAGAACTGCAGGTCATCCTCCACGCGCCGGCGGGATCGATCTCGCGGCAGCGCGCGAAAGCGCCGCCGCTCATTGACGGGTGTGGTGCTGGAGGCCGGTGAGATGACCACGCTGAATAGGGGTCCCGCGTAATCGAAGAACTGTTTCTGTACCCCAGGATTGAAGCTGGGTTCGGCTAAGCCGAGATCCGGGGACCCCTCCTCTCCTGTTGCCGGACCAACCTCGCCGAAGCTTGGCCGCGGCGGTCCGCTCTCGCTGCGGGCGCGCGCCTGGATGTCGAACCAGTCGTACTCTTCGGGTGGGAGAGCGAGAAGCGCCTCGCGAAACGCGCGCTGAATCGCACGCAGCGACTGTTGACTCGCCTGCTCTTCCTCCGCCAGCTGTTGGGCCTCGATGAGCCCATTCAGATGCGCCTCAAGAAGTTGCAGCGCTTCGGACAGGGCTGCATAGCGCTCATCGTGGATGATGCCGGTGCGCGTGCTGGGTGTGAGGTTCAGGAACGGTACGTCAATAAGCCCCTGCAGATACCTCGAGGACCAAGGTGCATGCTCGAGCCCTGGAAGTGTCGCGAGGTCCTCGATGACTCGGGTCCCCGTGCGAGTGAGCGCGACCCGACAACTGTCGGCAGGCTCCGCGAGATAGAGCTCGGCGTATGCATCGCCGAATGGTGTGCGGACCGCCGGTAATTGATGCAGCAGCCGACCCTCGTACGCGCGCGGCTCGACTTCGTACTGCTTGCGCGCGAGCTTGTCGATGACCGTCACGCGAACCTTCGCGCTTCGGATCCGATCACGCAGTTCCGAGGCCAGATACCACTGGATCTTCTCGCCAGACAGTATCCGGATCCCCTCAAGCAACGGGCTGACGCGAAGTTCTGTGCCGCGTTCGGCGAACAGGACCCGCCGTGGGCTCACCGTGTAGCTCGAGTCACCCTTGCTCATCGTCATTTGATAAGACCGTTGGTCGCTACCGGCGGAGATCATTGTGAGCTGGTCGCCGACCGTCCAGAAAGACAGCAGGCCGATGCCGAACTCTCCCTGCACGCCGTTTCCAACCCCTTCTGCTTTCAGCCGCCGCTTGATCGAGTCGCAAATGTGCGTCGCAACGTACTTGAAGTTCGGTTGGCCATCGTCATCGCGTGGCACGCCATCACCGTCATCTTTGATCGAGAGATAGTGCTCGCCGTGCTCCCGGCCGCGCGTGATCGTGACGGTTTTTGCGTGCGCATCGATGCTGTTCTCGACGAACTCGGCGATCGCCTTCAAAGGATTGCTCTGCGAGAGCGCGATGATGCGGATCGCGTTCCAGTCATCGCCGATCTTGAGCTTGCCGCGGTCGGCCGCCTTACCCTGCCGAGAGGTCTTCGACTTCGCTCCGCGTACGACCGGATCGTTTTTCCAGTCGCGAGACATGGATAGCTCCTCTTCGCTCACGATGTCGATCCTGTCTTACGACGCGGCCGTGGTGTGAGCGGCGGCTGCCACTCGCTGAGTGCTATGACCGATCCCGGTTCCGCGACCCGGTCGACATACCGGCTATCAGCCGTGACAAACAACCCCTTGTGTATGACCGCGAGCGCGTGATAGGCTGCATCGTAGAACGACACTTCGTAGCGGCGGGTCAATTCCAGGGTTTTCGCGAGCCAAGGTTGAGATGGCGACGCCTCCTCGAGCCCAAACTTCATCAGCGCAGACAGCCAGCCCGAAGCATGCATCGGGAAGCGTCGCGCGATCATATTGCCGACTTCATAGAGCCACAGCGCCGGTAAGAGCGCGTGTACCGTCTCATCCCGGATCGCAGTGCGCAGGAGTAGCGCTTTGTCCGCCTCCGGCTCGTCATCCGATGGCAGCACCCATTTGAGCAGGACCGACGCATCAGGCACCACTAGTGGAATTGGCATTTAGTGAACGTGCTCCCGATCTTCGCGGATCCACCTCGTCACTTCCTCCGTGCTGATTTTCGGCAGTTGTGTGCGCAGGGCCTCCATCTCACGCACCGCATCGCCGCGCCGGCGCCGAGTGACCCAGGCGCGTAACGCGTCGTTGATAGCCCGGCTGCGCTCGCCGGCTGGGACTCTGCCTAGGAACGTCCAGGTATCCTCGTCAATCATCACGTTGATGCGCTTGCTCATCGCGGCGGGTGCTCCACTTAAACATCTAGTGTGTATATCATTACACACTAATGCACTGCCGTCACTTGTCGTTTGTTCCGCACATCCAACTAACAAAAGGCCCGGGGAACCGGACCTGAACAACAGTTTCAATCGGAGATAACCCCGTTTTTGAGCGGCAATAGCGTCAGAATTGTTTCAGAAGTGGCCGCCCATACGCATCTGCGGGCGGGGTGGGAAATAAGCCTGCGCCAGATAGGGAACCCCGGTCGGGCCATGCCAGGAATTCTGCGAAGACGATGCGCGATCCGGGAGCATTCAGACATTCTAGGTATACTCATATTCGGATATCTCGAATGTCTAGGCAAACAGACAACCCCTCCGGGGACGCGAACTCCTTCAAGGAACGCTGGACATGTTGATCCTCAGGGTGGCCGCCCTCCGGCCGATCGACGGATATGCGATCGTCCAGCGCATCCAACAGCTTTCCAAAGATGCACTCCAGATTCGCCAAGGGCCTCTCTATCCAGCGCTTTACAAGGTTGGAAAAGCGAGGTTGGCTGAAATCCGATTGGGAGACCATCCAAAGCGGTCGCGATGCGAAATTCTACAGCCTGACTAAGGCGGGCCTTCGCCAGTTGGACACCGAAAAGGCCGGTTGGAAACGTCTCTGTGAAGCCATTTCGCTGGTCCTTGAAACCGGAGATTAGAGGAACTAATAATGAGATGGCCGTGGCTCAAACGACGCCAGTGGGAACGGCAAATGGATGCCGAGTTTCAGGCTCATCTGGAAAGCCGGATCGCCGATTTGATGCAAAGCGGACTCAGTCGTAACGAGGCGCAAGAGCGCGCCCACCGTGACTTTGGTTCGCTCGAGTGGGCGAAAGACGAATGCCGCGACGAAAGAGCGTTCGAGCCTGTTGATCGCTTCCTGCGCAATCTCCGTCACGCCTTCCGCTCTTTCTCCAGGTCCCCAGGATATTGCACGGCCGGGATCCTGACTCTCGCCTTGGGCATCGGAGCAAATACCGCAATTTTTAGCGCATTAGAGGGAGTCGTACTAAAGCCGCTGCCGTATCGCGAACCAGACCGGCTCGTCATCGCGCTGCTCTACAATCGCAGCCTCAAATACGCCACCTACGCCTCCTATCCCGACTTTCTCGACTGGCGTCGCGATGCAAGCTCCTTCGAACAAATCGCTGCGTTTATAGCGTCGGGCTTTGACCTGACTGGCCCGGGTTTGCCGCAGCACCTCGACGGTTACGAAGTCTCTTCCGATTTGTTCAGCACTCTCGGAGTAAAGCTCGTCACCGGATCTTCTTTTTCTCCCGATAGCGACCGCATCGGCGGAATGCCCGCGGCCGTCATCAGCAATCGCCTCTGGCGAGAACGTTTTCACAGCAGCCCGGCCGCCATTGGCCACTCGATCATTCTAAACGGCACTGGCTTCATAATCACCGGCGTTCTCCCGCCCGGCTTTCGTTTCGAAAACGAGTTGGCCGATATCTACACGCCAATCGGCCGTGCCGATCCTATTTCTCGCAAAGATCGGACGGTTCACGATATTGCCTGCGTTGCGCGCCTGAGGCCCGGAGTTGAAATTGGCCAGGCGCGAGCCGCAATGAACACACTGCAGGAACACATCGATGAACGCAATCCAACCACAGAAAAAGGACAGGGCGCGTTCATCCTTCCGCTGAAACAGCAGATCGTCGGCGATGTAGGCGAGACGCTTCTGCTTCTCCTCGCAGCCGTAAGCTTGGTTCTGCTCATTGCCTGCGCGAATGTCGCCAATCTGTTGCTGGCGCGTTCAGCCGTTCGAGCCCGCGAGTTTGCCGTCCGGAGAGCGCTAGGCGCAAGCCGAATTCAAATCGTCCGGCAATTGATCACAGAGAGCGTGCTTCTGTCGTTTGCGGGCGGACTTCTCGGTCTCGCGGTCGCAAAGCTCACGCTTATCGCGGTCCTGGCGGCGTTTCCGGGCGGTCTACCCCGCGTCGAGAATATCGGCGTAAACAGTTCTGTCCTCCTTTTCGCGTTCGGCTTATCCATCGCGGTTGGCATCTTGTTTGCTCTCGTGCCGGCGCTTAAATACGGAAATACTGATGTGCAGGTCGGTCTCAGGGAAGGGGGACGCGGGTCGACCGCGAACCACCAGCGGACCCAAAGCGCCCTGGTAGTCGCTCAAATCGCGCTCGCGCTGGTCCTGCTGTCGGGCGCCGGGTTGCTCTTTCGCAGCATGCTCAAGCTGTGGGCCGTGAACCCGGGCTTTGATACGCAGCACATTGTTACTTTCGAGGTTGGGCTGTCAACCTCCGTGACACAGACCGCAGGGGCCACGCGGGCCATGTATGAGCAGCTCACAAACCGCATTCGCCAGATCCCCGGTGTAGAGGCGGCCGGCATGACCGCGCTTGTACCGTTAGGTCACAGCTACAATTCCGGGCCGTTCTGGATCGGCCCATATCGGCCTCCTGTGTCAATGGCCGAGATCCCGCGGGCGACGTATTATCCAATAGACCCCGATTACCCGCACGTCATGCAGATCCCGCTTCTGCTCGGTCGCTTTCTACAGCGAACCGATGATGTGCATTCGGAATTGGTGATCCTGATCGATATCCAGATGGTCCGCACTTACTTCCCCGATCGCGATCCGCTGGGCCAAAGCATAACTATTCCTCATTGGGGCGCTCAGCAGAATGTGCTTGCTCGGATCGTGGGTGTGGTCGGCCACGTCGAGCAATATGCCATGGATGGCTCGGGCGGCGGCGAGAAGCCGCAGATCTACTTCTCTATTTATCAACTGCCCGATGACGCTCTGCCGGTTTTTCGCGAAGAGATCAACTTCGTTGTGCGCACGCCGCTAAGCCCGGCGGCTATTACGCCATCTGTCGAGAACGCCGTGGAGGCAGTGGGTACTGCCGAGCCCGTTTACAACATCCGCACAATGCGGGATCTCGTTTCCGCGTCCCTGTCCCGTCAGCGCTTTCCGATGATTCTGCTGGTTGCCTTCGCGCTGTCGGCCTTGTTGCTGGCCGCCGTGGGCATTTACGGCTTGATCTCGTACTGGACAGCCCAGCGAGCCCGCGAGATTGGGGTTCGCATGGCGCTTGGGGCAGCAAAGTGGAATGTTCTGCTCCTGCTGGTTGGGCAGGGCCTTCGACTCGCTCTTGCCGGCATCGCGATTGGCGCACTTGCAGCCGCAATGCTCACCCGGGTACTGTCCAGCTTTTCGCGCCTGCTATACGGCGTGCGCGCAACGGATTGGCTGACTTTCATGTCTGTATCGCTCTGTCTGTTGCTCGCCGCGCTGCTCGCGTCTTACCTGCCAGCCCGACGTGCGGCACGACTGGATCCCATGGCCGTACTCCGTCACGAGTAAATCCAAGCACCCGACGTGCGTGCGCTAACGATGGCGCCCGCGAACGCGCCACATGCAGTCACCTATGTCGACCGTAACGGCGCGGCATTTACCAACGTTCGTTTCACTCGCGGTTAAGGGGGGGCATCCCATTGGGATGCGCTGGTCCGCTTATAGCCAACCGATCGAAAGCAAGGAGCGTGGGCGAGCTTTCATCAGCCTCCACGCTGTATTACGATTGAGTTAGTCAAATTTCTTCGATACTTGGGCAGTACATCTCGAAATGTTGGAGGATAGCGATGCGGAAATCATGTCGTGCTCTGGCAACATGCATGGTTCTGGCGGTCCAGGTTCTTTCGGCTGCTTCGATTTATGATTATCAGCTCAATTCCATCGACTATGAGAGAGTACCTTTGCGTGACTTTAAAGGCAAGGTGCTTATGATCGTGAATGTCGCCAGCCGCTGTGGATACACTCCCCAATACGCAGGTCTTGAGACGCTGTATCGCCGCTACAAGAATCAGGGGTTCGTGATTCTCGGCGTTCCTTCCAATGATTTCGGCCAGCAAGAACCGGGGACGGATCCGGAGATCAAGCAGTTCTGCAGGCGGCAGTACGATGTCACGTTTCCTATGATGTCTAAGGTATCTGTCGCGGGTAACAACCCGGTCCCGCTCTATCAATACCTGACGGACAAGGGCCAGAATCCCAAAACAGGTGGCGACATTCAATGGAACTTCACGAAATTCCTGATTGCCAGAGATGGAACGATTTTGGCTCGTTTTGAGCCGCATGTGACGCCCGAAGATCCGGCATTGGTGAGTGCTGTCGAACACGCTCTGAAATAGCCCGGGCCCATGGACAGAGCGGTACTGTGAAAGGTTGCTCGTATCGCTCCGAATTGAGAACGGCATGTGGGGTTCCATCCCACTTGGATGAAACCCTGTTTCGCGGGCACGCCTTCAACGAATTTGCACTTGCATAAGACCTTCGAAAACGCGCGTGGGGTGGCGAGATCCGCCGCGGGTTCGAGCCTCAATCAGTCGATATCGTGGCCCTCAAGCATTGGTGTTCCAGCGGCTTCGCCAACACGGATTTGGATTTGCAGCTCAAGAAACACGGCATCCATCAGCTCATCATCATGGACTCATAGTACACATCTGTGTGGAGGCAACTGTTCGTTATGCCGCAGAGCTTGGCTACTAGGTCACGATGGTGAAGGACGCTTAGAAAGAACGATACCTGAGAAGGAACGATATCTGTGACAAAACAGGGACGGATATGACGCAAGTGTTTTCCCATTTGCGCTCGTTGCACCACTCCCCGCCCTGATGTAACTGAAATGGGCTTTGCGAATCCACTAGCAAGAACACGGGAAATGGCATAAGATATCTGAACACTGTTCTAGAGAGAAAGATAGGCGCCATGGCCCTTTCCTCGGGCCTTGGCAAACTCGCACGAGGTCGACTATGACGACGAACCCAAACCCTACTCTAGAGGTGATCAACCAACCGGAAGCGGCAAGTGGGTTGGCGCTGGTCCGTGTGACGATTGGCGCAATGTTCGTTTGGGTCTTTTTTGAAAATCTGGGAAAAGGCCTTTACACATCATGGGGGTACGCGAACCTGATTCACTACTACCTCAAGGCGAGTCATTCGCCGGCTGCTTGGAAAGCCGTGATGGGCCTGGCGGCAAGCCACTCCGCGATCGCGGGCCCCCTGCAAGGCGTGACCGAAATTTCTCTGGGGGTTCTGCTGGTCATCGGCCTGCTTACGCGTCCGGCCGCATTTGTGGCGTTTCTGTTTCTCGGCAGCCTTTGGATTTCGGAGTTTGGCACCTCGTGGATCTGGGAGCTGCTGGTTTCGGTGCTAGCATGCCTTGGGCTCGCTATCGGACGCGCCGGCCGGAGATGGGGAGTTGACGCGTGGCTGTCGCAGCGTTGGCCATCTTCTCCGTGGTGGTGATCGGACCAGGTCCACGTGCGAGTTTCCGTCATCATTCCGACCCATAATGAAGCGCGGGCGATTGAGCGCGTTCTAGCGGATCTCCCGTCCGATCTCACGACGGAGGTCATCGTTGTCGACAGCAATTCGAATGACGGTACACCCGAAATCGCCGCAAAAATGGGTGCCCTCGTCGTTCAGGAACCGCGCTGCGGATATGGGAGAGCTTGCCTTACAGGGCTAGCCACCGCGAATTCCCCTGACGTTGTTGTGTTTCTCGATGGCGACTACAGCGATCGACCCTCTGAACTGCCGACTCTCTTAGCGCCAATCACTGAGGGGCGTGCCGACATCACGCTCGGTTCCCGACTCCGAGCGCGGCGTTCTCGTGGGGCGTTGCCTTGGCATCAGGTGGTTGGTAATCGCCTCGCCGCCAGCCTGATCAGGCTTCTCTATGGGCTAGAAATCAGTGATCTCGGCCCGTTTCGCGCTGGCCGCGCAGATGTACTCCAAGGGCTCGCCCTCGAAGAGACCACCTATGGGTGGGCCGTTGAGATGATACTGAAAGGCGCTCTGGCGGGATTCCGCGTGGTTGAAGTCCCTGTGAGCTACTACCCGCGTATCGGAAAATCGAAGATCGGCGGTACGTTGAAGGGCACGGTCGGCGCCGCTTGGTTCATACTCAGCCTTATAGTGCGCTATCATTTCCGGCGCCCAAGAGCCGAAACACCGAGCTTTCCCTGAGCGGTGTCAATCTGCGACACCGCTGGGGCCGGCGTAAGTCCGCGTCACAATTTTATGGAGCCTTCAAGTGAGACGGTGGTGCGTTCGTCTGGCAGTGACCGCGTGCTGGTAATCATGGCGAAAGCACCGAGGCCAGGCGCAGTCAAGACCCGACTGGCTCCCAGCCTTTCTCTTAACGCTGTCATTGCTTTCTACCGCTGTCTTCTGGACGACACGCTTCGACTGGCGCGGTCATTGGGCGAAGTAGAAGTTGCCCTCATGTGCCCGGACTCGGATGTAAACGAATTGGCGCAGTTGGCAGGCAACGAAGGGAGCGTAGTTGCACAGAAAGGCGACGGCCTTGCTGCAGGCCTTACTTCGGTCTTTGCGCACTTCACAGAAGATCGCCCACGACCTATCATTGCCTTCAACAGCGACAGCCCACATCTGCCGCGTTCTGTTCTCGAAGACGCATTCGAAACGTTGGCCGCACGTGACGTAGTCGTGGGACCGACGCACGATGGAGGCTACTATCTCGTAGGGGCAAGGACCTCTCATCCTACGCTTTTCGCACACGATGGAATGGGCACCAGCAGCGCGCTCGAGAGACTCCTATCGCGCGCGCGAGCTCTTGAGCTTTCCGTAGGTTTCGTAGATCCTTTTTACGATATCGATGTCGCTGAGGACCTGACTCGACTGGCAGCTGAGTTGCGTCTGGCTCCGGAGAGGGCGCCACGCACGGCAATGTGGCTTAAGGAATGGGAACGTCTGGCGGGACAATTACGGACGGGCCCGGGAGAACTGTGATGAAGCTCACCCCAGCGAGCAGAGTGTACGTGCTCGGCGCCACCTTGTGCGTGGCGCTGACGATCTGCTCACACAATTTCAGCCGCACGGGTGAACCGTCATTCATCATGCCTCTGGCCGTTGCTGGGGTCGCGTACCTCCTAGCGATCCGTGAGTTCTTGTCGACGCCAAAATTTCCACGGCGCATTGTCGTCATCGGGCTGGTTCTGGCCGCTCTGTGGCATCTTCCATTTCTTCGGCTGCCCCCAGGCCCCGATGATGACATACACCGATATGTTTGGGATGGCCGGTTGCAGCGGCTCGGCTATAACCCTTATATTGTCGTTCCCAGCGATCCTGCAGTCCGCGGATTGCACACTGCCGAGACTCGCAACTTGAATAACCCGGATGTACCGAGCCCGTATCCGGCAGGCGCTCAGCTCTTCTTTCGCGCCGTAACCGCGATTCACGAGTCCACTTTTGCGCTGAAAGTGGCATTTGTGGTTTGCGACTTCGCAATTATTTTCGTGTTGTTCGATGTTCTGCGTCGTGCGGGTTGGGGAGCTCACTGGGTTCTGGCGTACGCGTGGAACCCGTTGCTGGCGATTGAAGTGGCGGGAACCGGTCACATTGACATTGTTGGCGCGCTGCTGTTGGCGGTGTCCTTCGCCGCGCTAGGACGCCGATGGCGCGCGATTGCAGCCGTAGCATTTGGGCTAGCCATCGCAGTGAAGTTCCTGCCGATCGTGCTGTTGCCACTTTATTGGAAGCGGGTTCGCAAGCTCGACGCTGTGCTCGCGGCCGCGGTAGTTGGACTCCTATACGTACCATTTCTTAACCACACCCGCATTCCGATCGGCTCGCTGATTACATATGTGCAGACTTGGCGCTTTAACGATCCGGTGTTCGCAGCGCTCGAGAAAATGGCGCCGCAGATTGCAGCCGGCGTGCCAGTGATCGTCGGCTTTCTTACGGCAACTTGGCTAAGGTACAACTCAGCGGAGTGCTCTCCGGACGCATTTGCCTGGCCCATGACGGCATCGCTTCTGTGCGCACCGACCGTATATCCGTGGTATCTTTTGTGGCTGCTGCCATTTCTGAGGTCGCCGTCGACGCTGTCGATCGTCGTCTGGACAGTGAGCATTATCCCCACTTACGTCGTTTGGCATTTGCGCACACTTGGACGTCCTTGGTCGGTTCCTGGCTGGATAATGCTGCTAGAATACGGATCTGTCGCAACGGTCGGCGTAATGATCGCATTGCGTCGGCTCGCACGACCGGCTGCATCTCGATGCTTATTGGACCAGGCGGGATAAACTTGCGCAACAGGCGATTTGCGAACCCCAAAGCCCGTAGGTCTCATCCACAACACCAACCGTCCATTCACTAAGGAGGGACGTTCATGAGAAATATATGCCGGCTCCTAGGCAGCGCGTGCAAAACGGGCGCGGGATCAAGTGCGCCGCGCGAAAAGCCGGGGTGTGGCTTCTTGATTCCGCGGCGCGCATCCGCGCCCTTTGCAGCGGATGTGATCCGCCTTTCAGTTTTCAGCGTGCTGCTGTTGATCATCCCGGCAACTTCCTGCTCCCAGAAACACTCGCCTGTTGCCGAACAGATTGCCAAGACCTATGGCCTCGACTCGTTCGAGCAAATTGACGCGATCCGCTATACCTTCAATCTTGATTTTCCTATGGGCAAAGTTTCTCGCTCGTGGGAATGGAGCCCGAAGACTAATACCGTCACTTTCGAGGGCAAAGATAAGGAAGGCAAACCGATCAAAGTTACCTATCAGCGCTCCCAGCTCAGCAGCCAAAGCGATGCGGTTAAGAACGAAGTCGATCCGGGTTTCGTTAACGATAACTATTGGATTCTGTTCCCTTTCCATGCTTACTGGGACATTAGCGCCGATATCCAGGATAAGGGCACGCAACAATTGCCGATGGACAGCGGCTCGGCCCGGCT
>JBAUZG010000360.1:0-4090 GCA_049585195.1 Bryobacteraceae bacterium
TCGGCTGGAAATCGCTCGGCCTCACCGCGGCAGCTTGAGCTGAAATGTCCAAACTCCAGACGGTGAACTAAAGTTCACCGCTGCACGCTGAAGCATGCGCCACGCGGTACTGTGCCAAAATGTCCAACGTCCAGGGGCGAGGCAGGCCTCGCCCCTACAGCCGCACAGGTCGTAGTGGCCGGGCCTGCCCGGCCTTCCTCGCGTCATATAATGGCCCCAATCGCTGATGTTTCGTTTTGGCGCGGTCTGGTTGTGCTTAGGCGTAGTTCATGCGCAAACGCCGCGGTCTCCGCAGGAGATCCTTAAGGAAGCCGTAACACTCCAGCAGGCAGGCAAACTGGATGCGGCCATCAAAGACTATCAACAGCTCGTTGCGATGTATCCGGATCAGCCCCAGATTCGTTCGAATCTGGGAGCCGCGCTCGCTGGAGCCGGACGCTATGCCGAAGCGGTAGAGCAATACAAAAAAGCAATTGCGATCCAGCCTGATCCTCAAGTGCGCCTGAATCTCGCGCTCGCCTATTACAAAGAATCGGAATTCCAGGCGGCCATCCGGGAGCTTGAAGCGGTTCACCAGGCTCTGCCCTCGAATACCCAGGCGTTGATGCTGCTCGGCGACTCGAATCTGCAGCTTGGCAATAACAAGAGAGTCATCGAGCTTCTCAGGCCGCTTTACAAGTCGAATCCCGCCGATCTCGCCGTAGCCTACATGCTCGGGACGGCGCTCGTGCGGGACGGGCAGACCGCCGAAGGCCAGCTTGTCATCGATCCAATTTTGAAAAATGGCGATTCCGCCGAAGCTCGTCTCCTGATGGGTACGACGAAAATGTCAGTGCACGATTTCGCCGGAGCCCGCGACGATTTGAAACGCGCTGTGGAGTTGAATCCCAATCTGCCTGACGTCTATTCGTATTACGGCTCGGCGCTGCTCGCGACCGGAGATCAACCGGGTGCGGAAGAGGCGTTCAAGAAAGAGCTCGATCACAATCCGAGCAACTTCGACGCAAACCTGAAAATGGGTGTTCTCTTAAAACAGGATGACGATCTGGATGGGGCCATGAAGCATTTCGGGAAAGCTTTAAAGGCCCGGCCGGGCGATGTGGCGGTGCGCTATCAGATCGCTTCCGTTCTAGTCGAGCAATCGCATATTGAGGAGGCACGGCGGCAGCTCGAGTCCTTGGTGAAGGAAGCGCCCAATTTCACCGAAGCGCACGTGACGCTCGCGACCGTCTACTACCGTGAGAAGCGGAAGACGGACGGCGATCGAGAGCGGAAAATAGTTGCGCAGTTGACCGCCGAGCGGCAGGCTAAGGAACCGGGCGTGAGGGCGCAGCAGTGAGACTGCGAATCCGCTCCCTTGCGGTCGCGGCTCGGAAGCGCGGGTTGACTCGAAACCATGCTACCGAGCCGCGCGCGCAAGCAAGCGGATTCAGTGACGAAATGCTAGCTAAATCCGTGCTGGCCCTCCTGGCCTGTCTCGCTGGAGCCCACCTGGCCGCCGCGGCTGCGCTCACGTGCTCGGCCTGCCATGCGAGACAAACCGCTACCTTTCCGGGAAATGCCATGTCCCACGCGCTTGAAACTGTAGCGCAATGCGATATCCTCCGCGCGAACCCGTCACTCGCTGTCAAGAAGGATTCGTACTCGTACAAGATCGAACGGCAAGGCGATCGCAGCCTCTACACGGTCAGCGACAGTCACGAGGCGCTCTCGATCCCGCTTGCATGGGCGTTTGGCATCGACCGGGGCGGGCAGACCTATGTCTTCGAGAAGGGCGGCACTTTTTATGAAAGCCGGGTGAGTTACTACAAAGACCTGAAGGGTCTCGACTGGACTATGGGAGCGACTGATTCACCGCCAGCGAACCTGATTGAGGCTGCAGGCAGAAAGATCGGTCCGGCCGAAGAGACGCTGTGTTTCGGGTGCCACGCAACTCATGCAGTATCGCAGGGACACATGACATTTGACACGCTTGTCCCTGGCGTTCTATGCGTGCGATGTCATGCGGGGGCTGAAGCGCACATGGATAGCTTCAGCAAACCTGGCGCGAAGCCGATTGCGATGAAGAAACTGGGCCAACTGACGACCGAAGAGACTTCTAACTTTTGCGGCCAATGCCACCGGACCTGGGAACAGATCGCTCGCGATGGACCAAGAAATATTGGAAATCTGCGTTTCCAGCCCTACCGGCTGACCAAAAGCAAATGCTACGACACAGACGACCAGCGAATCAGTTGTGTCGCCTGCCACGATCCGCACAAGCCGCTCGACCAAGTTGTGGCGCACTACGATTCGAAATGCCAGGCCTGCCACAATTCCAGGAATGCTTCCGCGAAGTTGTGCAAAGTGGGGACGAAAGATTGCGTTTCGTGCCACATGCCTAAAATCGAGTTGCCCGGATCGCATCATCTGTTCACCGATCACATGATTCGGATTGCGCGCGCAGGCGAGGCTTACCCGGAATGAAGCGGCTTCTGACATTGTTATGCCTGGCCGCAGCGCTTTGCCTGGCCCAGGACCCAATGGCTCTCGCACACCATGCGTACGAGCTGCAACAGGCAGGGGATTATGCGGGCGCGGCTGATGCGTATCGCGCGTTTCTGAAACTTCGGCCCGATGAAGCGGCAGCGCATTCGAATCTAGGCGTTGTGTTGAGCAAGCTGGGGCGCTACGACGAGGCGATTTCCGAGTATCAGGCGGCAGAGAAACTCGTGCCGGGCGATCCGCGAATTGGCGTGAACCTGGCGCTCGCCTATGAAAAGAGCGGACGCATCGAGGAAGCGCGCAAGAAGCTCGAACAATTGCATGCCGCGCGGCCGGACGACACGCAAACCACGATGCTGCTTGCCGATTGCGATCTTCGTTTAGGTGAAAACAAGCGCGTTATCGCATTGCTCGAGCCGCTTGAGGCGCAGAACCCGCAGGATCTGGGCATTGCGTACATGCTCGGCACCGCCCTGATTCGCGAGAAGAGAGTGGATGAAGGCCAGCGGCTGGTCGATATTATTCTGAAGAACGGCGACACGGCGGAATCGCGCTTCCTGTTGGGAAGCCAGATGTTTGCCGCGGGCGACTATCCAAGCGCAGTTAAGCAATTCGCCTCAGCCATTACTCTGAATCCGAATCTGCCTGAGCTCCCGGCATATTACGGACAGTCGCTCCTGTTGACAGGCGACGCCGATGGAGCGGCCGCCGCCTTTCGAAACGAGCTAGCGAACGATCCGAATAATTTCGCGGCAAATCTCGGACTGGCGCAGATTCTAACTCAGCGGGCGCGGTATTCCGAGGCGCTTCCGTATGCGACAAAGGCTGCTCAGCTGCGCCCCGATTCCGCTGACGCGTTCGTAGCTTTGAAAGAGTCGCGCGAGCGTAAGAGAGCGCCCGAGCTTAATACGAAAACCGGCGAGCCGGGCCCAAAAGTGAATGAGTTGGCGCCCGATTTCACACTTAGCGCCGCGCACGCGACAGCCGCCATCAATCTTACGAACTTCCGCGGCTCGAAACCCGCCGTGTTGATCTTCGGCAGTTACACTTGCCCAAATTTTCGATCGGCCGCGCCAGCGCTCGATCAGCTTTATGCCAAGTACGGCCGAAAGGTAGCCTTTCTGTTGGTTTACATTCGCGAAGCTCACGGAAGCGCCAACTGGCAAAGCACGCGTAACGAACGTGATGGGGTCGCGGTCGGCGACGCTGCGAACCTTGCCGAGAGGCAGCAGCACGCTTCCATGTGCACGCGCAAGCTGAACCTCAAATTTCCGGCCGTAGTGGATGGCATGGACGGCAAAGTTGAAAAGGAATATGCGGCCTGGCCAAGCCGCGCCTTTGTTTTAGATAAACAGGGGCGTATGCTTTACAGCACGCGCCTGACAGAGCTTGACTTTCATGCGGACGAAATGGAGGCGTGTTTAAGAAAGGGCCTGCTCGAGTGAATCTCCGCTCGCGAGCTGTGTATTTTCTTCTATTCCTCTACATCGCCATAAGCCTCACGTATCAGATCGTGGCGTCGGTATCGCTCGTTGTTGGATATTTCAATCTGCGGCATCAAGTACGAGAGCCGTTTGACGTTGATTACAGCCAGCCCAGGGTGACC
>JBAUZG010000361.1:0-66260 GCA_049585195.1 Bryobacteraceae bacterium
ATGATCCACGGGCTGCTCGCTATCTCGCAAATCGATTCGCCCGATGTTCATTTGAACCTGAAGGTACTTGCGTTTGCGGCGCTCATATCGTCTGCCGCAGCGCTGGCGTTCGGTCTTGCGCCCGCGCTCACCAGCAATCGAATTGACCCGTGGTCTACCTTGAAACGCGACGGCCGCTCAATTGGCGATTCGATTCGAAAACTCAGTCCGTCGCGCTTGCTGGTCATCGGACAAACGGCCGTCTCCGTCGTACTGTTGATCGCCTCGGGGCTTCTGTTGCGAACATTCCTGAATTTGAAGATGCTCAACCCGGGCTTCGACGAAAGCCGCGTCCTTCAGGTGAAGATCGACGATTCCGGTAGTTCGACGAATGGCGTCACGCTCGGCACTCGGCTTGCTGAACGCCTGTCCACACTGGCTGGCGTGCAGTCTGCCAGTTTCTCAGGGTTCGGTTTTGCCGAAGGGACCGACCGCATCTGCTGCGCCTTTGCAGAAGGATACACGCCCCACTTGGATGAAGACAAGAACGTGCGCATTCAATCGATCAGCCCGCTCTACTTTCGAACGATGGGTATTCCGTTGCTCGCAGGGCGCGACTTTACTGCGGCCGATAAACCGAACGCGGAGCGCCTGTCAATCGTCAACGAAACGATGGCCCGATACTATTTCCGCAATGCAAATCCCATCGGCAGGCGATTCGGCTGGGAGCCGGACAAGCGAAAGGACATTGAGATCATCGGTGTCGTCAAAGACGCCAAATACGACAACCTCCGGCAACAGTCCCCGCGCATGGTGTATTTTCTTCTACACTCGGGCACTCCAGGTTCCCTGCAAATTCGGCTTGCCTCAAACGGAGGTAGGCCGCAATCCTCCATTGTTCAGGACTGTCGCGCCGCCATTCGTGCGGTTGAGCCGCGTGTTGCGATTCGCTCTATCGAGCCCCTTACCGTGGCTGTCGATCGAACGCTTCATTCCGAGCGCCTGGTAGCCCAGTTATCCATCGGCTTCGGAATCGTCGCTCTCCTGCTGACTTCGATTGGCCTTTATGGCGTTCTTTCTTACGCCGTAGCGCGCCGCACCAGTGAGCTCGGCATTCGCTTAGCGCTCGGAGCGGAACAAGCGGATCTTTTGCGTATGGTGATGGCGGACGGATTGGCGCTCGTCTTCATTGGCCTCGTCCTCGGCCTCTTCGCATCCTACGTGTTGAACGGACTAATCAGGAATCTGCTCTACGGAGTTCAACCGCACGACTCACTCACGTTTTCGATCGCAGCCTGCCTGCTTCTCGTCGTCGCCGCGATTGCAACCTACGGGCCCGCGCGGCGCGCAACAAAAGTGGAACCTTCAGCGGCTCTGCGTTACGAATAAGCGCCGCTGTGCTAGCTGTTATAATACAGGCGTGATTCCATTCCGCCTGCCCTTCGAGCCGGGTATTTCGCTATACGAACAGGTCGTCTATGCCGCTAAAAAAGCCGTCGTCTCCGGCCAGATGCGGCCCGGCGACTCGTTCCCTTCCGTGAGAGAGCTCAGCAAGGCGCTGAAGATCAATCCCAACACGGCGCATAAAGTAGTCACGAGCCTGGTTGCGGAGGGTGTGCTTGAGGTCCATCCAGGCATCGGTACTGTGGTGGCCAAACGAGCCGCGTCGACGGCGGCGGACCGCGGCAATCTGCTCAACAAAGAGCTCGAGCAGCTAGTGGTCGAGGCCAAGAAATTGGGTCTGAATCTCGATGAAGTTACGGCAGCTTTCGCGCAGCATTGGAAACGCCTGGATGGGAGGAAGGCATGAGCGGCATCTTAGGAACCGCATAGCCCGGAGGCCCCTCAACGAGGTTCCCTGCTTTTGAGTCGAGAGTGACTGGAACACCTAACGCCGTTCGGCTCACGAAAGACGCGGGCCAAACGAGCGCCATAAGGCCGCCAATAGGGGAACAGATGAGCAGAGATTGTGGTATGTTCTACCGCGATGACCTCTGACGCATTGCGAAAAGTCCTGAATGACCGAGGCGTACAGTTCACTGAAAAGCCGGTGCAGAACGGCTTGCGTTTTGACTGTGCGAGCGGCGAAACGTTCAATGTCTTCGAGACCGGGAAGATGTCGTTTCAGCGGAAACAGAATACGCCGCTTGCCGTTGACATCAAGGCATTGTATGAAGGCGGGGTCGCAGCTCCAGTACTGGAGCGACGACCTGTAGACCTTCAATCGGCAGTTACTGTTGCTCCTGCTGCTCGTCCAGTGTTTATTGTCTATGGCCACGATTTGCCGGCTCGCGACCAGCTTGAACTGATTCTTCACCGGATGGGGCTTGAGCCCATCATTCTTGGTAATCTCGCAGCAGCGGGCGACACGATTATCGAGAAACTGGAGAGGTACCTAGGGGAGCACGGCAATATTGGCTTCGGCTGCGTGTTGCTCACGCCGGACGACGAAGGATACAAGGCCGGCAAGGCGGAAGAAAAGAAGTACCGCGCTCGACAGAACGTTGTTTTGGAACTTGGTATGGTACTCGCTAGGCTTGGCCGCAGACGTGTGGCCATCTTGCACAAGCAGTCCATCGAGCTACCAAGTGACATTGCCGGGCTGCTTTACATTCCCTTCATTGAACGGGTTGAGGAAGTGAAAAACCGCCTATACACCGAACTCCGAAATGCTGGATACAATCCAGACCCTTCGGCTCTCAATTAGAGATTCGGAGGCTGTGACAAGGCGGGAGCTGCCAGACGCGTCAATTCGAAAAGCAAGCTGACGTATGCATTGGGGTACTGGCTGGAACTCGCGGCTTCTTCTGCTGCGATCGCAGGTCCGCCCTGCCACCGCATTGATTCCTGTTAAAGGATCGAGAGGCCAGATATACGACGCGGCGGTTGTGTTGGTAAAAAGCGCGAACCGTATATTTGATAAGTCGCAGAATGCTTGGCGCGAAATCGCCATGGCATTAACTGCCTGAAATACCGATTGCCGGAATATGCGAACAGGCCGCATTCGAAATTCCAGACCTTAAGTTAACGCTTATGGGGCCCCGACCCGCCCCTACCCCCGCGAAGCCCGGCCCGCAAAAATCCGCTGGAAAAACCCGCTCTTCTGCACCGCAACATTTGACGCCGGAGCTAAAGCCGGATACTTCCTCGGGCTCTTCAATGCGTGGCCGAACCGTTCAATGGTGCTGCGGATCATCCGCTCGCTGAACGAGGCGAAGCCGAACACCACCCCGGGGCGGACTAAAGCCGTTCGGCCGAAGCTCGACAGCATGGGCAATTCGATACCCGCTCGGGCCGCTCCGTTGGCGACAACATTCTCGTCTAGTCCACGCGCGAGCCAGCCAACGGCGTGAAGGCCGGCATTGGCCGGTTCGAGATCGATGAAGCCGCGGAGTTCCGTGCCCACTGAATCGGCCAGCGTCTGCAAGCGCTGATGATAGATGATCTTCATCCGCTGGAGATGCCGGTCGAAATGTCCTTCCGCGATGAACGCGGCTAAAACAGCTTGATCGATCACGCACGGATGTCCGCCCATGATCTCTTTCGTTTTCGAAAAGCTCTCCATCAGCGACAGTGGGACCACTGCGTATCCGATTTCGAGCGAAGGAAAGAGCGTCTTTCCGGTCGTGCCCAGATAGATGACGCGATTCTGATCGTCGGCGCCCTGCAGACTTGGCAGCGGCCGGCCCATGTAGCTGAAATCTCCGTCGCTATCGTCCTCGATAATCCAGGTGTTCGTTTTCCGTGCGTATTCGAGCAGAGCCAGACGCCTCGGAAGCGTTAGCGCTGCGCCAAGCGGAAACTGATTGGTCGGTGTCGAATAGATGACGAGCGGTGGATTTTGCCGCCGCGCGTCAGGCACAGTCAGGCCCTCGTCGTCCACCAAGAGCGGAAGCACTTTGGCGCCCGCTTGTAGAAACGCGGCCTTCACGCCGTAATAGCCAGGCTCCTCCATCCCCACCGGATCGCCCGGCGACACCAGTGTGTTGATGAGCAGGTTGAGCGCCTGTTGCGCTCCGGCGCAGATAATCACCTGCTCCGCCGAACACCTCACACCTCGGGCGTTACGCAGCCGCGCGGCAATCGCTTGCCTGAGCGGCAGATAACCGAACGTACCGCAGAAATCGAGCAGTTCCGCCATGCGCTCTCGCAGCAAACGCCCGCGCAATGCTTCCCAAATCTCGAGCGGAAACTCCTGTGTTGCT
The DNA here is from genome assembly GCA_049585195.1 of Bryobacteraceae bacterium. Taxonomy (GTDB): domain Bacteria; phylum Acidobacteriota; class Terriglobia; order Bryobacterales; family Bryobacteraceae; genus KBS-96. The sequence goes on from JBAUZG010000361.1 coordinate 4,185, forward strand.
GGAAGACCCGGACGAAACGGCCGCGGAGGACCTGCGGCGTGCAGGCGCGAAAGGTCGATCTGATCGAGAACCGAAACGCGGTTGAACGAGTACGTTCGGACTTCCGCCGGCGCCATTTGCTCGCGCGCCACAATATTCGGCGCTGCGAGTTCCGGACTTACGCTCACAGCCGGGGCGGGAGTGAATTCCGCCGATTGCTTAATTACGGTTCTTTCAATCGGAGCGGTCACGCCCGCGGGAACATCGGACCGGCGTTCCTGCGGGAGATGGCTCCCTGCGCGATTCACAACATAGCCACCGTCCGGAGACCCGTCAACAAGTCCATCGACCTGCAGCTTATGGAACGCGCGCTTCACCGTGTTGCGCGGAAGGTCTAGTTTGCCCCCGATCTCGCCTAGCGATGGAAGCCGGTACTGATCGGGGAGAATGCCATTCTCTACCTGCTGTCGAATTGCATCGTACAACTGCTGGTAGAACGGTACTCGCGACGTGCGGTCGATGAAAATGCTGTTGAAAATGCCTGCGGGAGCGGCAGCGCTTGCCATTGCAATAATTGAGTGCGCGGCCCATATTAGTTTTCTCAGAGGCCAAGCAAGTCCTGATGTTCTTCGGACATCTCTGAGGGAATGAGCGTATGATGTTTCTCACGCGGCGCCGTCACTGTGATCGCGTCAGCCCTGCCTCAGAGAGAGCACATATGAGCCAAGCCGCAGCCATTAAATTACCCCGTATTCCCCTCGCGCCGCCATCATTCGAGACTGTTCAGGAAGAACGGTTGCATCGGAAACAGCGCCTCGCAGCGGCATTCCGCCTGTTTGCCAAATTCGGGTTTTCGGAGGGAGTTGCCGGACATATTTCGGCTCGCGATCCCGAAAAGACCGACCACTTTTGGGTAAATCCGTTCGGCATGCATTTCGCTCACATTCGCGTGTCCGATCTGGTCCTGGTGAATGACGCCGGAGAGGTCGTGGAAGGCGATCGCCCCATCAATGAGGCAGCCTTCGCCATTCACTCGCGAGTCCATGCGGCGCGCCCGGATGTCATTGGCGCCGCTCATGCTCATTCGCTTTATGGAAAAACCTGGTCTACGTTGGGCCGTCTGCTGGACCCGATCAGTCAAGATGCCTGCGCCTTTTACGAAGATCATGCGGTCTTCGCCGACTATCGCGGAGTCGTTTACGACGCATCGGAAGGGGATCGCATCGCACAATGTCTCGGACGCTACAAGGCGGTGATTCTTCGGAATCACGGCTTGTTAACAGTGGGGCAGACGGTCGATGAAGCGGCCTGGTGGTTTATCACCATGGATCGCTTGTGCCAATCCCAACTACTCGCCGAAGCGGTAGGCGAGCCCGTAAAGATCGATCACGAGAGCGCGTCCATTGCCCGGCGGCAGATTGGATCTGTCGAGTCCGGTTACTTTCAGTTCCAGCCGCTTTGGGATGTAATCGTTCGTGAGCAACCCGATTTGCTGAACTGAGTTGGCTGAGGCAATTGGTTGCGACTACGCCGGCATGCCGTTGGCCAGTTGCGCCATTCTCTCGAGCGTCTCTTCCAGCACCGCATTCGATCCGGCTTCCTGTTTCAGAAATGAATCGATCCCGGCGCGCATGCGGATAGCTGCATCGAGCCTCGGATTCGATCCGGAAGCGTAAGCGCCCAGATTGATGAGGTCCTCCGAGCGCTCCAATACCGCTAAGGCTTCTCGGATGCGCTGCGCCGCAGCCCGCTGATCGCCGCTTGCAATGCGTGAAGCAAGGCGGCTGATGGAGTGAAGAACGTCGATCGCCGGGTAATGTCCCCGCGCGCCCATCGCGCGCGACAACTGAATGTGTCCGTCGAGAATCGCGCGAACAGCGTCGCAAATGGGCTCGTTGAAATCGTCTCCCTCGACCAGCACGGTGAAGAATCCGGTAATCGATCCGGTTCGAAAATTGCCGGCTCGCTCGAAAATCTTCGGCAACAAGGCGAACACAGAGGGCGTGTAGCCCTTTTGGCTGGGCGGTTCTCCGGCCGCTAGGCCAATCTCGCGCTGAGCCATGGCGAGCCGCGTCACCGAGTCCATCACCAGCAGCACGCTTTTCCCCTGATCGCGAAAATATTCAGAAATCGCGAGCGCGACAAAGGCCGCGCGAATTCGCAGCGGCGCAGGCCGGTCTGAGGTAGCCACGACGACGATCGAACGCGCCAGGCCCTCCGGGCTCAGCTCGTTTTCAAGGAACTCGCGCACTTCGCGATTGCGCTCGCCAATTAGAGCGATGACGTTCACGTCGGCGGAGCTGAAGCGTGCCATGGTTCCAAGCAAGGTGCTTTTTCCAACGCCGCTGCCGCCAAAAATTCCGATGCGCTGCCCCTGTCCGCAAGGCAGCATGCTGTCGATCGCGCGCACTCCAGTAGTCAGGCGCTGCTCGATGTTCTTGCGATCGAGCGGGCCCGGCGGCATCGCATTCAACTCATAGCTTGCCTCCGCCGTGACCGGCCCGCGGCTATCCATCGGCCGGCCGAAACCGTCCAGCACGCGGCCCATCAGCGCTGGGCCCACACGTACGCGCGCATCCTGGCTGCGCGCGATTATTTTGTCGCCTAGCTGCAGACCATCGGTCTCTTCAAGCGGCATCGACAGAACGCAGCCATCGCGGAAACCGATCACCTGCACTCGAATGGAGCGGCCCGCTGCTGTCCGCACCTCGCAAAAGTCTCCAATCGCCGCCGCTGGGCCTTTCGATTCGATCAGCAGCCCCACAACCTCGGTAACCACGCCTCCGGCGACCGGCGAGGCTTCTTCTTCGAGCAGCTTGAAATACGGCCCAAAATCGATCTTGGGGAAAGTAATCCGCGGCTTGGTTTTCATTCCTACCCTTGCTCGCCGACAAGATCGGCGAATCCGCGTTCTATCTCTTCAAGATGGGTATCGACGGAAGCGTCAAGCTGTCCTCGCGACGTCTCGATAATAAGAGCGCCCCGGCTGAGCCGCGCGTCGCCCGAGATTTCAATCCGCTTCTGCACCCGCCCCTGCTCGAGCACGCGCTGTATCAAATCAACAGTCTCCGGATGCGTGCGAATGATGTGAATTTCGCGCTGGTCGATTTTTTCGAGAGCCGCTTTTGTCAGGCCGAGAAGGGCGTCGCTGTCAACCTGAATCTCGCGGTGCAGGATGCGCCTCGCAATGGCCACCGCCAGCCGTACCAGGTCACCTTCCGCCTGCTTTCTGAGAGACGGCCCGCAGGCAAGCAATTCTTTACTTAACTGCCTGAGCTTTTCGATCTCAGCATCGACGTTTATCCCAAGCGACTGGCGGGCGGTCGCTTCGCCTTCCCGTTTTCCATTGGCCAGCGCTTCGGTTACGCGCTGCTCGACTTCCGCTTTGACCTTTTTCAGCTCGAATTCGAGCGATGCCACATGTGGACTGAGACTGAGATCCGTCTCCGCGGGAGCAGGCAAAGACCGAAAGACGGGGACCGGTTCGTTGCTCGCTACGGGATCACCAACCGATGGCCAACGCACAAGCTGCGCCCCGGCTGCGTCCAAGCCATTGAGCACCTTAGCTGACATACTGATCGGACGACGCATCGCCGAGGTTTACCACGCCCTCGCTCTCGAGCAGCCGCACCGCCGCAATGACCTGTTGCTGGGCCGTTTCCACTTCCTTCAGCTTCACTTGGCCGAGCGCTTCCATGTCTTCCTTGAGCATCTCGGCTCCTCGTTGAGACATGGCCCCGAACATGTGAGCGCGCAACCCTTCGCTCGTGCCCTTGAGCGCGACCGTCAATACCTTGCGATCCACGCGAGCAAGCAGCTCGCGGATTCCTGTCGCATCCACGCGGATCAGATCTTCGAAGACGAACATCAAATGCCGTATCGTTTCTCCAAGCTGCGGATCGGCGCCCTCGATTGTCTCCAAAATCTCTTTCGATTCATTCGGGTCGAGGCAATTGAACATCTCCGCAACCGCGCGAACGCCCCCGTATGTCTCGCGGCTCATTTCGCCCAAAGATTTCAGCTTCTGCCCAATGACGCTCGCAATTTTTGAAACGACTTCAGGCGAAATCTGATCGAGGTTCGCCATTCGCGTCGCCACATCGGCGCGTAACCCGGCCGGCAGCGAAGATAAGAGATTTGCCGCGTGCTTCGATCCTAGGTGCGACAGGATCAACGCAATGGTTTGCGGGTGCTCGTTATGAATGAAATTCGCAAGCTGTTGTGGATCGGCTTTCTGCAACGCGGTGAAACTTGCGCCGTCGCTGCCCATCATCTTGCTTACGTGATCGAGAAGCCGCCGTGCGTGGTCGGCTCCAAAAGCGTTCACCAGAATCTTTCGGGCATAATCCATGCCGCCCTTTAGCACGTACTGCTGGGCCGCCAGCATCTGGTAGAACTCGCTGAGCACATCCTCGGCAATCTCGCTCGTAATCACGGGAATGCCGGCGACTTCACGGCCAATCCGCTGAACTTCATCTTCGTCCAGCTCGCGTAGAAGACTGGCGCTCGTGTCCTCACCCAGAATCACCATCAGCACCGCCGCCTTTTGCATGCCGCTCAGCTTCGAGGCAGGGCTCGCCGGGGCGAGCTGTGCCGAGGCCGAGGTTTGTGACATGACTGTTGTGCTCACTGGTCCTTCTTATAAGTAGCCGGTGGAGCGCTTTTTTCTGCTATTTCGAGTCGTTCAGCCAGGAACGAACGATTTGCGCCATGGCGCTCGGATCTTTCCGGGCCTCTTGGAGCAGTTGCTTAGTCAGGACTTCAGTTTTTGTGGTCAGCATCGGAGGAAGCTTGAACGATTCCCGTATTTCAGCCATTTGCTTGCTGAATCCTTCGTTAGCCGCGGCCACAGCGGCGGGCTCTTTTTCGGTCTTCGGTTCCGCTTCGAGCTGTTTTTGGGCTGCTGTTTTCGCGGCTTCGAGCTGTTTTTCCATTTCTAACATGGCAACCCGGGCCTTTCGCCGCGAGTTGGCCAACAGGAGTCCGATCCCAAGCAGAAGAACCAGACCCACACCTGCGCCAATCAGCGTAGCGGGCTGCTTCCATGGAATTGGCTGGCTCTTGGGAGCGGCCGGCGCGGAATGCGGGATCATCCAATCAGGCGGTTGCGCCTGGAGCGTAGCCTCGAACGCCAGCGAATCGACCGTGAGCTGATCGCCCCGCGTACTGTTGAATCCGGCGGCTGCGGCGACCACGTCATGAATCACCTTCAATTCATCGGGTGTCGGCGCCTCCACCACCTTTTTCGGCCACGCTCCCTTGCCCTTTCCTGCCTCCCACCGGAGTTTGTGATCGATCAACACGGAAATCGACATACGCCGGATGATCCCCTGCGGCATCTTGATTTTCCGGACCGTCCGGCTCGTCTCATAGCTCATGTTCTCGGTCCGGCGTGCCACTCCTCCACCAGCCGAAGCTGAAGCACGCGGCGCAGGCCGCGGCAGATTCGACTGAGTTCCTGGTACCCCTGACGATTCGCGGTTGATCGAGCCCTCTTCGGTCCGTTGAGAATTGGTGATCACGGATTTCGTCGGATCGAACGTCTCCTCGCTCTGTTCGCCGCTGGTTTGATCGCAATCCACATCGACGCTCGCGCGGTATTTGGCCGACCCGAGCAGCGGATCGAGAACGGAATTGATCTTCGCGAGCGTCTCGTTTTCGAGCTGTTGCTTCCAGGTCAGCAGCTCCTCGGAGGGTTCCGAGCCGTCGCCTGGTTTTTTGGGACGCATCAGCAGGTTGCCCTGCATATCCATTACGGAAACTGCTTCCGGCGTCAGTCCTTCGACTGCGCTCGATGCCAATTGCGAAATCGCCTGCGCATTCTGGGGCGAAAGCTTCTGTCCTGGCTTGAGCTTCACCATGACACTTGCTTTCGCTGGCTCGCGACTTTCGGTAAAAACGGAGTCTTTGGGGAACGTGATGTGGACCCGGGCCTCTTGGACCTCGTTCATGCACATGACGGAGCGTTCCAACTCGCCTTCGATAGCGCGATGATAGTTCACCTGCTCGGTGAAGTCGGTCAAGCTTAAATTGGTCCGATCGAACAGTTCATAGCCGATGCGGCCGCTCTTTGGAATGCCGGCCGAAGCCATCTGCAGGCGCAACTCGGGAACACGCTCGGATGGGACAAGGATCGTTCCGCCCGCTCCGCCGAAACGATATTCTGTACCCGTTTCTTTCAGCTTCGCCAGAACCGCTCCGGCATCTTCCGCCGACAAATCGGAGTACAGAGGCTTGAAATCCCGCTCCCGATTCCACCGCGAAAAGGCATAGATCCCCCCCACCACGAGCGCGGCGACAGCGACGAGGCTGATGCGCTGTGGAAGGGACAAGCCCTCGAAGAACTTGCGGATCTGGTTCATTCGCGAAATGGCCGGATGCGGAGACTAGCTTATAGAGGCCAGATCAGACCTGCATCTTCATCACTTCCTGGTACGCCGAGACAACTTTGTTGCGGACTTGCATGAACATCTCAAACGTCAAATCCGCCCGCTGCACGGCGAGCGCAGTAGAATGAACGTCTTCCGTATTACCGCTCAGGAAATCTCCGATCGCCTTATCGGAAGCATCCGAGGACGCCTGAACCGTGTTGACCGCGCTGTGGAACATGGATTGAAAAGTATTGCCATTGGCTTGTTCTCCCGCAGCCGGGAAAACGGATGGCGCATTGACGGACGTCGACGGGTCCGCCAAAGTAATTGGAGGGACTGGAGGAATTGGGACAGCCATTTTTTAGTTCTCTCTCTTTTCTTCGAAATTCCACACGCCACGTATTGAATCGCCGATCCTCAAGCATTCCAGCCGGCGAGATGGTCCCCCTTACACTTTGGTTTGACCTCTCGCTCATTTTTCTCAGTCGGATTCTAGGACTTAGCGCAGAATGTCGATCGAGCGTTGAATCATGTCCTTCACAGCCGAGATGGCGGCAATGTTGCCTTCATAGTTGCGCGAAGTGTCTGTCAGATCAACCATGTCCTCAGCAGGATTTATCTTAGGGAATGACACATACCCATCCGAGTCCGCATCCGGATGTCCGGGCATGTATCGCTTTTCAGGCTCGCTTTGGTCCACAGTGATATCGGACACCTTAACGCCGGTGGATTCAGGATCTGTTTCCACATTAAAGAGATCGGAAAAAGCCGATGTCACGTCCGAGCTCTGGAACACAGCATCTTTACGGCGATACGGACCTCCGTCCGGCGTGCGCGTGGTTTCAGAATTTGCCAGGTTCTCCACCAGCAGTTCCGCCCGTGTGCGCTGCGCCGCCATCCCCGACGCGCTCACCGATAACGCAGAAAACAGGCTCATTTACTTGCCCTCCTGAATTGCGGAACGAATCCCCTTGATATCGTCCTTCAACACTGTCTCGGCGAACGTAAATCGAAGGTTGTTCTCCGATAGCAGCCGGGCTTCGCGGTCCAGACTAACGTCATTGCCGTCGTTCTTTACTTTCAGATTGGGGACCTCGACAACACGTGGTTTCTCGCCCGGAGCAAGGGTCTGAAATTCCATCTGGAACGCAATATCTTTTGTCCGATAGCCAGGTGTGTCGACGTTCGCGATGTTGGCGGCCACCAGCTTTTGGCGAGTAGCGACCAAGTCCATATATTTTTCAAGCTGTTGCGCAATTCTGTCGAGCATATGCCAGGTTAGAAGCACGCCCCGTGCCACGCGTTCAAACGACGCGGCTAAGCGCCGATCGAATTTACTAACTGCTTATAACTGCGTTGCTTAAGGGGACTACGAGTTCAGGTATCTAGGCTGGGCGCCCCCAAGATAGGCCCGTTTCATTTTGCCTGCAATCTCTGAAGCGGTTCCAATTTGAACCATCCGTATTCCGCACTACCGGTCCCGAATTAGTCCCTATCGATATCGTTCCAGAAGCAGCGTGACGTGGTGCGCCAGATGCCCCGCGATGATGTATGCCAGAGCGCGCACTGTGAAGCGATTATCGCTTGCAATGCCGCCGCGCATCGAAGCCTCCGGAGGCATGTTCTCAAACAGTGAAATGGTGCAGAGACGCACGCGCCGGAACTCCTCCACGTGTACCGCCCAGGAGATCCGATCTGCCTCGGCACTGGCTGCGGCGCCATTCTGATCGTAACTGGGTAGAGCCGTCTCGAAACCCCGGGCAAACCAGAGGGCGCGAAACGCAAAAACCCTCTCGGAGTCGCTCACGTGATTTAACACCTGGCGGATGCTCCACTTGCCCTCGGCATAACGATACAGCGATTTCTCCTCGGAAATTTTTGAGCACCACGCCACCGTTTCCTCGAGCTGGCCGGTGAGGACACGAACCACATCCTCGCCCTCTACGCGATTGATATACGTGAAATAGTAAGGTGCCGCTTCCGAGCTCTGTGGCCTTCCAATCACGAAATGCACCTTGTGTCTACATGCACTCACGCCGGCCGGCCATAAAGTGTAGGGTAAGCTCGTTTCATCTCGCCCGCAATCTCGCAGGCCGTTCCAATTTGCACCAGCTCGCCCTTCCCAATACCAGGACACCGTCTACGCTCTGCGTTCCAGGCGCGGCGGTCTTCCACCAGTTCAGGCCAAAACGGATAGAGCCGGCACTGCGTGGGCTTTACCTCGTGGATCGAGCAGCCATCTTCCATCAAGAAGTGGCACTGAGAATCCTTCGGTTGGCGCAGGCGAAGCAAATGACGGTACCGTATGACGTATTTGGCTTCAAATTCACCCGGCGTCAAGCGAAGATAGGCCGCAGCCCGGGCGAGGTCGTCCTCGGTCAGATAAACATGGCCGTCCTGGTTGCAGCAGCGCGTGCATCCGCGCTGGCATTCAAACTGTAAGCCTTCCATTCTCAGTCCGCCAGCCACAGAACGGGTCCGTTTGAAAGGCTGTAGCGCGCCCAATCGGCATCGTCAAAATGCCACCATTCGGTCGGAAGTCCGATGAATCCTTGCGCCGACATCGCCTGCTCGAGCAGTCGCCGATTGGCGAGCGCCGCATCCGGTAGCTGCTTATAATCGCGGTGCGCCTTGTCGGTGAAGTTGTCAAACCCCGTGCCCATGTCCAGTTCCTTTCCCGTCGCGCTGTCCGCGATCGTCAGATCGACTGCGGCTCCGCGGTTATGTCTTGAGCCCTTTGCTGGATCCGCCACATATCGCGTGTCGGGTACCAGCTTCCAGAACTTCCACTGCACGCTCAGCGGCCGGTAACAATCGAAGATCTTCAACGTCAGCCCGCGCAATAGCAAACTGCGCTCCGCCGCTCCCAGCTTCTCCGCCGTCGCGCGGCGAAGCAGACACGCGGCCACGTCGTAAACCTTATGATGGGTAAAATTGTTTGCCGTTGCATACCGGATGTCGAGGATCGCTCGAGGCGCGTACTCCCGCACATTCACTAAGTCGTCCGAGCGCTCTTCGCGGCACGCGCCGCTGAGCAATAACAAGATCAAAAAGAAGACCGATACGAACCCGCCTCGCGACAAGTTCCATCCTTTCGCCGATACACTGAAATTGTGACAGAAACGCAGGGCGGGCGCGCGGAAGAACTGGCGGCGCTCTCATTGCAGCTCCTGGGCCGCGGGGATTACAGGGCAGCACGGGACGTGTTGACGGCTTTGTGCGGAAGTCTGCCCGAAAGCTCGTCAATTCGTTCCGCCCTCAGCCAGAGCCTCGGTACTTTAACATTTCATCTAGCCGGTGGCAGTTCGCCGCCTTCGCAGCTTATCGACCGGCTCGCCAGCCTCGCGCGCCAAATCGCGTTTCCGGTCCGCACCCAGCCGTTGAAACCCCGGCAAAGCTCGTCTGCGAATACGGCGAAAAAGTTGGGACCGCTCGGAGCGCTACTGGCGCTGCTTGCGAAATTCAAGACAGTGGGTCTGATCCTGCTAACCAAGGGCAAGTTCCTGCTGTTCGGATTGACCCATATCAAGGCGCTGATCAGCATTCTGCTATTTCTCGGCGTGTATTGGGCTCTTTACGGCTGGTGGTTCGCTCTCGGCTTTGTCGCCTCTATCTTTGTGCACGAGATGGGACACTATGTCACAGTCAGGCGGATGGGGTTCGCAGCATCGGCTCCCATCTTCATCCCCGGTTTTGGCGCGTTTGTGAGGTGGCGCGGAGCGACCGCCGATCCCGGCATTCTGGCGCGCATCTCGCTCGCCGGGCCGCTGTGGGGCATGTTCGCCGCCGTCGCCTCCTATATGGTGTATACAGGCACGGGACAGGGCGTCTGGCTGGCGGTGGCCCACGTCGGAGCGTGGATCAATCTCTTTAACCTCATCCCCATTTTTATCTTCGACGGAGGCACGGCGTTCGCAGCCCTGGGTCGCCAGGAACGAATTGCTGTCGTTATTGTCTCGTTAGCGCTGTTCTTCTTTCTGGGCGAATTTGTCTTCCTGTTTATCGCTCTCGGCGCAGGCTATCGCATTTTTCGGAAAGATTTCCCCGCTCAATCCTACCAGCTGATGGGCTACTACTACATTGGTCTCCTGGTCGCCTTGGGAATGTTCGACTGGTGGATGATGACTACGGCTTCATCGGTCTTTTCCACGTTCCCCCACGGCCGTTCTCTGGGCGGCGGCATAGGCTGGTAGAGTGCGCGCAACCGAGGCGTTTTACCTCCGTTGATAAACTGGGCCGATGGCTACTATCGAACGTCAAGGAGCAACCACGTTACAGGGCAACCCGCTCACGCTTGTCGGCCCCGAGCTCAAAGCTGGCGACCGGGCGCCGGATTTCGAAACTGTCGATAGCGGTATGCAGCCCGTGAACCTTGCAAAGACGGGCGAAAACGTGCGAATCTTCAGCGTCGTGCCTTCACTCGATACGCCGGTTTGCGATGCGCAGACGAAGCGCTTTGAGGATGCGGCTGGAAAGATGAAAGGCATCGACATTTACACCATCAGCATGGACCTGCCTTTCGCACAAAAGCGTTGGTGCTCGACGTTCGGAGTGGATAAGATCAAAATGCTCTCCGATCACAGATCAGGGTCGTTCGGCGAGCACTATGGCACGCTGATTAAAGAGCTGCGGATTGAAAGCCGGGCGATTTTTGTAATCGGAAAAGATAACAAGATTCTGCACGCCGAGTATGTCAAGGAAGTAGCGAATCACCCCGATTACGAAACCGCTTTGAACGCTGCAAAGGTCGGACTGTAGCGCGCTTGAGACGGGAGCCGTTTAATATTCCGAGAGCCGCCCGCCACATTGGCCCTGTGTCTCGGCGCATGCTGGGCCTAGTTGTCGCGGCCGGTCTGCTTTCGTCGATGATCGCGCAGCCGCCTGGCACGAACGTGATCGATCACCTGAACCACGTAATTTCGTGGTACCGGCGGACTATCCAACTTAGCGAAAGCATTCCCACGCTAGGGGCCGCTCCATCCCGCGATAGCCTGCGCCAGGAAGCTCTCACGGTGGTTCAGCAAGCGTTTGATTATGCTCAGGCGGAGGCCGCCATCGTTACGCCGGCTCAAACTGGCAACGAGCCATCCGCAGCGGCTTCATCGCAGAAAAACTTACAGAACGCCTACGATGCGGCCACCCAACGGCTCAATGGCATACGGACGCAGATTAGCGCGTTGGACGATCAGATCGCCAAGACGCGCGGCAAGGCGCAAGCAGCCCTTGTCTCGCAACGCGACGTCCTGAAAGCCGAACTGCAGATCAACCAAGACCTTCAAGAAAGCCTGAAAAAGCTGTTGGATTACATGAGCGCCTCGGGAGAAGGCGGCGCAACAAGCGGGCTGATTGGCAAAATAAACGATCTGTTGCAGACAGTGCCGGAAGCGAGAAGCAATACCCAGGCCAAAACGGCGCCCGCGGCCGCCCCCGCGAGCAACCCGAACAATGCTCAGACCTTTCACGCCGACTTGGCCGGCGTGTTAAGCCTGGGCATCGAAATTTTTACTCTAATGCGAGGCCGTGTCCAATTGGATCAGCAGGCAGGCGCGACAGCGACGCTTCTCAATGAGGTTCAGAATTTGAGAACTCCGGTCCGGACGCATCTCCGGTCGCTGTTAACGCAAACTGAGCAACTGTCCGCCCAGCCCGAGGCGACTGATCTCGATGCGCGTCAGAAGCTTCGCCTGCAGCTGAAGCAGCTCGAGCGCGACTTCTCCCAAACTTCGAACTTCATCGTCCCACTTAGTAAGGAGGCATTCCAGCTCGAAGCCGCGCGCGCCAATCTCGGCCAGTGGAGCAGCGAGCTTCAGCGAGAATACTGGACCGCTCTACGCTATCTCCTGCTTCGATTCGGAGAAATTTGCATCGTCGTAGTTTTTATCCTGGTGCTTTCAGAGATCTGGCGCCGGCTGACATTCCGCTATGTCCGCGATGCACGCCTGCGGCGTCAGATGCTTCTCATCCGGCGCATCGCAATGGGCTTTGCCATCTCGCTCACCGTGGTGCTCAGCTTTGTCACTGAATTTGGATCGTTCGCCACCTTTGCCGGCTTCATCACCGCCGGCATCGCCGTCGCTCTTCAAAATCTCATCCTGTCGGTGGTTGCCTACTTCTTCCTGATCGGCCGTTACGGAGCCCGCGTGGGAGACCGTCTAACTGTTACCGGCGTAACCGGCCAGGTGATTGAAGTCGGACTGGTGCGGCTCTACATGATGGAACTAACCGGCACAGGCAGCGATCTACGACCCACTGGCCGCATTGTCGTGTTCTCCAATTCCGTTCTTTTTCAACCCTCGGCCTTCTTCAAGCAACTTCCCGGGACCGATTACGCCTGGCACACGGTAACGGTAACGCTCGCCTCCGACGCCGATTTGGACGCGGCCGAGAGCCGCATCATGACGGCAGCCAACGGTGTTTATGGGCACTACAAAGACAGCATCGCCCGACAGCACGCCGCATTCGAGCGTTCCGTGAATCTCCAGGTCAGCGAACCCGCGCCCGAGCGCTATCTAAAGTACACCGATCAGGGCATCGAGTTTTCGATCCGATACCCGGTCGAGATACGGCGCGCAGCCGCCATAGACGAACAGATGATGAAGGCGCTGCTCGACACGATCAACCGCGAGCCGAAAATCAATTTCACCGGAGCGCCGCGAATACAGACCGCGGGGTAGACCGTCGGCTCACCAGTGGCTTCAGAGAGAACTGGGAGAATCGCCCGCAGCGCTGCGTCTTTATTTTGCGTACTACGACTTCTGCCGTATGCATCGCTCCCTGCGCCCGATTCCGGCGGCGGAATCTGATAGTACCGATCAGTCCAGGCCGATAAGAGAATTGCTGAGCCAGTGATGCGCCGAAATTTCTGGATCGCAAAAAAACGTTTTGGCAAGGAGTTGTTTAATGGCAGAAGGTGAATATGGTAGTGTTGTAGGTCAAGCTGGAATGGCACAGGAAAGGCGAGCGCGAAATCCGGTCAGGTCAAGCGGACCGCTGCAGCGCCAACTACTTCGGTTTGATGGCAGATCATCGGCGCTACCCACTCAATCTCAGCTGCTAGAAACACGAATACATGCATCGTCATACCACCCCATTAGCAGCGTTTGGGAGGGGAGCGACAGCGACCTTCTCGAAGCAATGTTCGATTTTTATGCGACCATTCTCCCCGAACCGATTTTGGATGCGACGTACAACGCTGGAAGGTTTTGGAGAGGCTCGAAACGAACCGTCGTCTCGATGGATATTGATCCGAGGTATAAGCCTACCATTGTTGGCGATAATCGCAAAATGACAGGCGTTCCGTCTGCACACTTTGGCGTCGTCGTCTACGATCCGCCACACGTTGGACCGCAAGGGCGCGACAAGAGCAGGAAGCGATTTGATGTTGACTTCGGCGCGACAGTAGAGTGCGGTAAGGATCACGACTGGAACCTGAGCTATCTATATCCGCCGTTCCTGAAACAGGCTAGGCGAGTATTAAAGCCCGAGGGCCTGCTGCTGGCTAAAATCACTGACATGGTAAACAACCATAAGTCGAAATGGCCTCATTGCGACTTCATGCGAATGGCCGAAGAGGCTGGCTTTACCGTGTGCGATCTGATCATTAAGATTAGGAATGGCCCGATGGTTTCGACCAAGTGGAAGAACGCTCACCACGCCCGGAAGCGCCACTGCTTCTGGATTATCTGCCGGAATAGCGATGAATGCGAACGCCCGTCATCTCTTCGGAAATAGCTGATCCCATCGGCTCACTCGTCTTGTTCCAGGACGTCCAATTCCGGGCACTTTACTGCCAAAGCCGCTTGCATTCCATTCTGGTTGATAATGCACCATCAATGCAAATTCGGCTGCGAATACCCACCATTCACTGTTAAACGTTAGAAAGCGACACTGCATTTGATCTAGCTTGATATTTTGGCGGTCGCTAATCTTGCTGACGTGTTCGGAAAGGCGACTACGCAATGTGCGCTTGCTTTTAGTCAGTTCCCTTGACGCTTTGCCTACATAAACCAGTACACCTTTGAAGTAGAGAGCGTAAATTCCGCTGGACTGAGGGCCGATGCCCTTTCTGAGAGCAAGCAGAGGGCTAGCTAGACTCTAACTTTTCTACGACTTGAACGCGAACGCCACGGTCAAGGTCGAATTCAAAATGATGGGGATCACCGTCAGCTGCAACCACGCTGCGATAGTATCAGCCACCAAAAGTGCGTGTCCCACCAGCCGTTGTCTTCTTCTTGCGACCACCCAGGCTGTTATGGCCGACCATCGCTTCAAGCTTGGCCTTTCTGAACAGCTCCGCCTTTTCCTCCGCAGTCACCTCAGCAGGAGGGTGCCTCGTTTCCATCTCGCGGCGGATTTCATTGAACTTTGCCGCTGCTATTTTTGCCGAACGGCTGCGAAAGATTTCTGCTCCCCGCATGACAACGACATGAATACCGTCTTCGACTTCAGTTAGATGCAGATCTCCAGGAATAAACGACGCCTTCACCGGTTCGTACTCTCACCTGGAATTGTATCGCTGAAAAATGGAGCGAGTGCTTGGCAGTTTCTCAAGCCCCGCATGATGACTCGTTCCGACGCCCTCGGCGGACCGTCTTCACCGCGCTGCGGTTGGCTGTGCTCCGGCTTGAGGCAACGCAAAAGCGATGTAAGCGCCTGGAATTGCCGCGTCTGAAGCCGAATGCCCCGGTACGCTATGCGTGTATGTCGTCGCCTGCGCCGCTGCGCAAAATACAACGTACTCCCTCCCGTTCACTTCATAAACTGCCGGCATGCCTTCGAGCGCTGCATCTACCTGTGCTTCCCAAAGCACTTTGCCGGTTTCTGAGTCAAGAGCGCGAACCATGCGATCGTGCGTTCCTGTGAAGATCAGCCCTCCCGCCGTGACAACCGGACCTACCTTCGGGAAATGCGCGCCCGTATTTGTGAAACCCTTCGCCGCAAGTTCTGGAACTTCGCCAAGCGGTATCTTCCACTTGATCTTGCCCGTGTTGAGATCGTAAGCCGTGAGCGATGTCCACGGGGGCGCGATGGCGGGCAATCCGGTGCTGGTGAACATGAATCCAAAACCGGTTTTATAACGACTAGGCAGTTTAGATTCGTCTTCCTTCCCGCTGCTCGAAACCGGCGTCGCCGCCCTTGCGCGTAGAGGATTGAAGAGATAGGCCGCGAGTGTATTCAGATCTGTATCGGACAGCTTCGGAAAGGCTGGCATCGGCCCGCGCCCGTGCTGCACGACATTTTTGATTTGAGCGCGGCTCAAAGTCTGCCCGATTCCGTCGAGCGATGGCACAGCGGGCGGCTGGCCTTTCCGGTCGGCTCCATGGCATAGTCTGCAATTCTCTTCGTAGATGAACTGGCCGCGTTCTTCGGGTGACCCAGTGAACGAAGCCGCACGTGTTCCGTTCGGCTCGAGTTTCAGCATCGCCGGAAGGTCTTTCGATACGACATAGAAGATTCCATGGGCCGGATCGATCGCCGCTCCGCCCCAGTTCGCTCCGCCATTATTGCCTGGCATCTCGACCGTGTTTTGAAGACCCGGCGGCGTGAACAAGCCCTCGTTCCGGGCGCTCAGGATCTCATCGCGAAAGCGGCTGCGTTCCGCCGGATCGTCAATGAAAGGGCTCAAATCCTTAACCGTAAAACTTTGCCGCGCAAACGGCGGCGGTTCGAGCGGAAACGGCTGCGTTGGCCAGACCTCTTCTCCCGGCGCGCCGCCCTTCGGCACGGGACGCTCGACAATGGGCCACAGTGGCTCGCCTGTCTCGCGATCGAACACCCACAAGAATCCTTCTTTACTTGCCTGCGCCACGGCATCGACTCTTTTTCCGTTACGCTCGACAGTAATCAGCTTCGGAGCTGTTGTGTTGTCGTAATCCCAAATATCGTGGTGCACCATCTGGAAATGCCAGATGCGCCGGCCGGTGCGGGCATCGAGCGCGAGCAGGCAGTCGCCAAACAAGTTTGCGCCCTTGCGATCCGCTCCGTAGAAATTGTATTTGGGGCTGGCGGTCGGAACATACACGATGCCGCGTTTCTCATCCACGGAAAGTTCGCCCCAGGCGTTCGCTCCGCCTACTGTTTTCCAAGCGTCTTTCGGCCACGTGTCGTATCCAAACTCGCCAGCGTGAGGAATTGTGTGGAACGTCCACACCAACTTTCCCGTCCGCGTGTCGTAGGCTCGAACGTCGCCCGGAGCCGAATCGTATTCCTGGTTTGTCGCCGAGCCGAGAATCAGCAGATTCTCAAAAACTTTGCCGGGAGTTGTGGATTGAACCAGAGCAAGCGTCGTGGGATCGCGCCCCAACCCCTCCCGAAGATCGACGCGGCCATTCGTGCCGAATGACAAGATTGGCTCGCCTGTACGCGCGTCAATCGCTTGCAAGAAGTTGTTGACCGCAAACAGCAGGCGCCTGTCGGACCGGTCCTTGCTTTCCCAATAATTGATGCCGCGATCCGTAATGAGCGATGTTTCAGTGCCGGTCGAGTGAATCCAGATTTGCCGTCCGCTTGCCGCGTCAAGCGCGACGATTGAATTATTCCTGGCCAGAACGTACATCACGCCGTCCACTACGATCGGGTTGAAAGAATATTTCTTGCCATCGCCCGTTCTGTAAAGCCACGCCACCTGAAGCCGGTTCACATTCGAGCGATTGATTTGGTCGAGCGCGGAATACTGCGCTGAATCCGGCGTGCCTCCGTAATCGTGCCAAGTCTTATACGTTTGCTTCGAGTCGATCGGCCCGCCAATCGCTAACGTAGAGCCGAAAAGAAATACAACCAGCCCTGCGTGCCGCGAAACATATCGGCTCTTCATCCATTCGCCAATGCGTTCCAGAGAAACCGCCGTGAGCAACAGCAGGATCGGGTCAATCGGGTGGCGGTAGCGCGGTGACGCGAGGCTCACATAGGCAATCAGCGGATAAACGATTGGAAACACCGCCACCGGGATCGTGCCGCAAACACGTCGGGCAAAAAGTATCCCAATTCCTACAAACGTTCCCGCGGCCGCTAAAAGATTCGCTAAAAGCACGAATCGAAAATACAACGACCGGGTTTGAATAAAGTCTCTTATTGGCTGCTCGGAGCCGCCGCTCCAAGTGGCCACAAATCTGCTGGCCGTCAAACGAAGCTCCAATCCGGGATGCCCGGCTATAAATTCGAGCGCCTCGCGGCGCTTTTCCGCCATGTACTGAATTTCGCCCATCGACGTGTATCGTTCCCGTTCGGCCGAGTTCGACAAAGGATGAAGCTTGCCCGGCCAAATCTTTCCCGATTGTTCATTGTTCCCCATCCACAATTGCAATCCCATCACCGAGCGCAGCGGAATCAACGTATGGAAGACCAGATAATTTCGAACGGTCCATGGGACGCAGATCAGAAACGCGATCGCGAGCGCCAGCACGGGCCTCAAAACCCAAGCGTTCTTGACGAAGCGCAAACGGAAGGCCATCCACGCCAAAAGAAACGGCAAGAGCAGGCCGAGCGTTGGATTTGTCATTAACGTGAGACCCCACAGCAGCCCGTACCCAACCCACGGCCGCAAGCGCGCCGATGCGCTTGTCTTCAGCGTCGCCCAAAGGATGGTTGCCGCCAGCAGTGCCGAAAGCGAAGCATCCCAAATGTCGCGAACGGGAATAACGACCGCGTTGGGAAAGACGGCCCAAAGCCACGCCGCCAAACAACCCACTGACACTCCGCCAAGCATTTTTCCCAAATAGAAAAGCGGCACGCACGTAAGCGCCGAAAAAATGATATTCATGCAAATCGCAGCGACGAACGAGTGGTAGGTATAAATCCCAAACAGTTGAAAAATTCCCGCAATCAGCAACGGATAAACGGGGGTCATCCAGGCCGTGGGACCTGTATCGGACCGGAAGGGCGAGCTGAATCCTTTGTGAGTGGCTAAAGCATAGGCGATGTTTCCCGGCTCATAGAGAAATGGAATCGAGCCGAGTGCTTGTTGCGGTTTGCCGTGTTGGTATTGCCAGGCAAAGAACAGACGTAGGCCGAACGCCACAATCAGGATGAAAGGAAGTCGGGGGAGACTCAATCGAATAGAATACTGCGTGCCCGCTCTCGCTCCACGAACTTAAATAACCTCTTGACAGGGCCGCTATACCTGGTTACTCTATGCCTAGGATAACCTAGATCGGATTCCCTGTCCTATGTTCTTCCTCCACTGGTTTCGCCGCGGCCGCCTCGAACGGGAACTGGCTGATGAAATGGAGGCGCACCTCGAAGAAAGAACAGCCGAGCTGATGGGCGCAGGTCTCAGTGCCTCCGACGCCCATGCCCGAGCTCGCCGTGAGTTTGGCAACACGACGTTGTTATGCGAGCGGAGCCGCGATGTCTGGAGTCTCGCGTCTCTCGACAATTTTTTTCGCACCCTTACTCACGCCGCGAGAGCTTTGCGGCGCGGCGGCGCATACACTGCGGTCAGTATTATCACCCTCGCGCTGGGCATCGGCGCGAATACGGCAATTTTCAGCCTCATCGATGCAGTTCTCTTGCGGCCGCTTCCGTACAAGGCTCCAGAACAATTGATGCGCGCTGGCTTGAAGCTTCCCGGCATGGATCGGCTGTCGGCACTGACTCCCGAATTCGTTGCCTTTCGAAACGAGAATCACACTTTTACGGGCCTCGTCGCCTGGAACGACGAGGAGCACAGCTTGACGGGTGCGGGCGAGCCGGAACGCGTTTCCGGCGCCGTTGTCAGTGGCGATTTTCTGTCCGTCCTCGGTGTGCGTCCAAGCCTTGGCCGCAGTTTCCGGACGGAAGAAGACCGGCCCGGCGGTCCGCGTGTGGCCATCATCAGCGATGAGCTGTGGCGCCGCCATTGGAATGCCAGCCCATCAGTAATTGGCCGCGGCATGGCGCTCGACGATGTGCCTGTCGAGATCGTGGGTGTACTTCCGCGCAATTTTATCTTCCCCGGCGACCTCCGGCCAGACGTTCTCATGCCGGGACAATTTGGCGACAAGCCGAACTGGTCGGCCCCGACAATGGGCGTCCTAGGGGTTGTTGGGCGTCTCAGGCCCGGCGTCTCTCGCGAGACTGCGGCAGCCGATCTCGATCTGATCAGTCGCCGCCACAAGTCGGACAAGCCAGCTTTTCTCGCATCGGCAGAGAAGGATTCAAGGGTTATCATCCTGCCCCTACACACGGACCTCGTGGGCAATGTCCGCCCAGCTTTGTTAGCGCTTTTTGCCTCTGTTGTTCTAATTTTGTTGATCGCCTGTGCCAATGTCGCAAGCCTCCAGCTCTCGCGTTTCAACGGCCGTCTTCGCGAGCTGGCCATGCGCGCCGCGCTCGGAGCCGGAAAGTTTCACCTCATGCGGCTGGTCGTGACCGAATGCCTGTTGTTATCGCTGGCTGGCGCGGCGATTGGCTTGGCGGGCGCATGGGGTTTGATTCGCCTCGCACGTCCGTTTTACATTCTGCTCCATCTTTCAAGCCCGCAAGACATCACCTTAAATGGCAGCGTGGCCGCATTTTCGATGGGCCTTACTCTTGTTTGCGCGCTGCTATTCGCTATCGCGCCTGCCGCGTTCGCTATCGGCGCGGACGTTCAGAACGCCTTGCGCAGCGACGGCACGCGCTCGGTTTCCGGATTTCGCAACGCGTTTCGGAGCTTATTAATGATTGGCGAAGTGGCGATGGCGGTGGTGCTGCTGCTCGGAGCCGGTCTTCTGCTTCGCAGCTTTCAGCGCCTCGTTTCCGTCGAACCCGGGTTTCAAACCCGCGGCATACTCACGATGTCGATGACTCTGCCGCATTCGCGCTATCCCGATGAGAAGCGGCAATCCGCCTTTGTTCAGGACCTCATGACGCGCGTGCGAGCTCTACCAGGTGTTCGCGTGGCCGGCGCGGCCAGCTCCCTCCCATTCACGCATTACAATCTGGGCGCCGACATCTTTTTCGAAGGCCGCCCTATTCCTCCTATCAGCCAAAGACCCAGTGTGCCAATTATTTCCGCGACACCCGAATATTTTCAGTCGCTGGGCATTCCACTACTCGCCGGTCGAGATTTTTCAAGCGACGACTCGGCGAGTCGGCCCCGGATCGCCATTGTAAACACCGCCTTCGCTCAGAAATTCTTCCCGCACGAAGACCCGATTGGCAGGCACATTCGGTGGGGGCTGGAGACGAACTGGGCCACGATCGTCGGGGTGGTTGCGAATAGTCATCACGAGGCTCTCACTGAGCCACCGGCGCCCGAAGTGTTCGCCTCATTCGCCCAACTTCCAAGCGTACGCGTGAGGATAGCGATGCGCACCGCCGTACCACCCGAGTCTCTCGTCAGCGCCGTACGAGCCCAAGTGCTCGCCATCGACCGCGACGAACCCCTCTTCGACATCGCGACGATGGAAGAACGCGTGAACAACTCGTTGCGGGACCGCCGAGTTGAAACGTTCCTCTTGGGCACATTCGCTCTGCTCGCCTTGTGCCTCGCGGCCGCCGGCGTCTATGGCGTAATGTCTTATTCCGTGTCGCAGAGCACGCGAGAAATCGGCGTGCGCATGGCTGTAGGAGCCACGCAGGCGCGCGTCGCCGCGCTGGTGCTTAAACGAGCGCTCTGGCTTAGCCTCGCAGGCGTCGCCGGCGGTCTGGCAGCCGCATGGTACCTGACCCGTTTCCTCTCGGGCTTCCTTTACGGCATAGGCACGAAAGACCCATTGACATTCGCTTTAGGCGCCGCATTCCTGATTCTGATTTCGCTGATCGCAACTTACCTCCCCGCCCGCCGAGCCGCGAGCGTCGATCCCGTCGAAGCGTTACGCGCTGAATAGCGCGGCGCGACACTGACCCGGTTCCGCACACACGCGCCTAAAATCTAATTAGAGAGAGGTTCGGGGGCTCTGGAAGCGCTCTCCCGGGAGGACTGATGCTTAGAACCGGACTTTGTCGGGCGCGCCAACTAACATGCGTTTTGCTTGTAGCTGGCGCGAGCGTCGGGCGCGCTCAGCAGATTTATCCCGCGGCCATGTCGGGCAACTACAAACCACTTATGTGGCGAGGAGACGATGCCCGCTTCGCCCTCGATATGCTACACGGCAGTTACTGCACAGCGGCTGTTAGCACGGTAGTTGCGGCAAAAACTCAGAATCAAGCCGTCCAGATCGTTGCTCTGAGAATGGCTCACGAACAGCGGAAAGTTTACCGGCAGCTCCGGACGATGGCCCAAACTTTCGAAGTTCACCTTCCACCGAAACGCGATCTGAACGATTGCTCGAACAATTCCCGCATTGCCGAGCTATCGGGGCAGGAACTGGATTCCACCTATGTCGATTTGCTGATGAAGACGGCAGCCGCGAATGTCGCACGATTCAAAGCCGAACTGGAAATGCCGAAGGTTCCAAGCAACTGGACGTTGTGGAATTTTGCGGAAAAGAACTTGCCAATGGTACGAGATGAAAGGGCCGCTGTAAGCAACGCCGAGCGCCGGCTTGCAAAAGGACAGTAAAGCACGCCCCAAAACCTGCCCGCCTGACATTTGTCATATCGTTTCGTTGACGGATTGCACTACCAACCGGCCCCGGTTCGCGGCAACATGTTCCTACGGAGTTAGAAATGATCGTTGCTGAACTGAGAAATGTTACGAAACGGTTTGGGCCCATCACGGCTCTCGCTGGAGTCGACCTTGCGATCAGGCGCGGGCAGGTGCTGGCCCTCCTTGGTCCAAACGGTGCTGGCAAAACTACGGCCGTACGTCTGATTCTTGGGCTGAGCTCGCCGCAATCAGGCGAGGCTCGCGTATTCGGGCGCGATCCGCATGAAGTTGAAGCGCGCCGGCGCGTAGGCATCATGCTGCAGCTCGGACGCGTTCCGGAAACTCTCCGCGTCCGCGAGCATATTCAACTTTTTTCGAGCTACTATTCGAATCCCATGCCGCTCGAAGAAGCAATCGAGATTGCAGGCTTGAGCGGTTTGGAGAGCCGCATGTTCAGCAAGCTTTCAGGCGGCCAGCGCCAGCGCGTTTTGTTCGCTCTTGCCATCTGCGGGCGTCCGGAGCTGCTCGTGCTCGACGAACCGACGGCCTCTCTCGACGTTGAGAGCCGCCGCGGCTTGTGGAGCAACATCCGCTCCTTTGTATCGCGCGGCGGAAGCGTTCTATTGACGACGCATTATCTCGAAGAGGCCGATGCTCTGGCGGATGAAATCGTCGTCCTGAACAAAGGCAAAGTGGTAGCCGCCGGACCTCCCGACGTAATCAAAGGGCGCGCCGCCGCCCGGCGAATCCGCTGCCGGACCGTGATCGCGAAGCACGAAATCGAAAGCCTGCCAGGCGTCGCAAGCGTTCGCGCCGACGGCGCTTCAGTCGAGATTCTCGCCGCATCCCCGGAAAACATCGTTCGCATTCTGCTGAATCGCGATCCGGAGCTCAGCGGCCTCGAGATTACCGGAGCCGCTCTCGAAGATGCATTCCTCGTACTCACCGAAACACAAAAAGAACCCATGGAGGTATTAGCCTGATGAAACCTTATCTGTACGAAACCAAAAGTGAATTTCTTTCCTTGATGCGCATGCCGCGCTACGCAATATCCACGTTGATCCTGCCGCTGCTTTTCTACTGTTTCTTCGGTCTTGGGCTTGCGAAACGGTTCGGCCACGGCGCTGCCGCCGTTTACCTCGGCTCCTACAGCGCTTGGGGCGTCATGGGCGCTTGTCTGTGGGGAATCGGCGCTGCGGTCGCGAGCGAACGCGGCTTCGGATGGCTGCAACTGAAGCGCGCCAGCCCCATGCCGCCTTTGGCCTACTTCGTCGCCAAACTCGCCTCCGCCTTCCTTTTCAGTACACTGGTGATGATCGGCATGTTTCTGCTGGCCGGTTTTTTCGGCGGCGTTCACTTCCCTGTTTCGCGCTGGGTGCTTCTTGCGCTGGCACTTTGGGCGGGCACAATCCCGTTCTGCGCTCTCGGTTTCCTGCTCGGCTATCTCATGGGCCCCACCTCCGCGCCGGCCGTTGTCAATCTCGTATTCCTGCCGATGTTGTTTCTCTCCGGCATCTGGATTCCGCTCCAATTTCTGCCCGAGTACATTCAGCACATCGCTCCAGCGCTGCCCTCCTATCACCTGGCGCAATTGACGTCGGCAGTCGTCGGCGCCGGATCGAAACTCTCGCCGGTCGCTAGCCTCGAGGCGCTCTTTGCCTTCACACTCATCTTCGGCGGCGCGGCATGGCTCGCCTGGCGCCGCGAAGAAACCAAGGTGTATGGGTAGCTTCTACTACGCCCCGAACAATAAGAAGTACCCGTTCCTGCCTCCCGGGCACGCGCAGCGATGGCTTTCCTACATCTGGCTCGCCTATCTCTTCTGGTTCATTTTGTCAGGGATTGCGCGAGCCAAATCGTGGGAAGCCTGGCTGGCTCTCGTTTTGGGTTTGGCCATTTTCCTGCCGCTCTATTTCGCCGCATTCTGGATACAAGGGCGGAGGGTCTTATGGATCGTTGCCGCCGAGTGCCTTCTAGGCACGGTGTGCGCTACCTGGAACCCTGGGGCAGCGGTGTTCTTTGTCTATGCCGCGGCCGCGTTGTGCCAGTTGAATAGCGTCAAGGCGTGCATCTGGTCGCTTGCAGGAATTCTGCTCTGGATAAGCGTCGATGCAGCGCAGTTCCAGCGCTCGCCCGAATTCTGGATTAGCGGTGGTCTCTCAGCGATTTTTGTCGGACTGATCTCCCTGTGGCGCATTCAGGAATGTCGCACACGCGCGCGGCTCGATCTCGCGCAAGGCGAAGTCGAACGACTTGCTAAAATCGCCGAGCGCGAGCGCATTGCCCGCGATCTGCACGACCTGCTGGGACACACCCTTTCGCTCATTGTCCTCAAGTCCGAAGTCGCTTCAAAATTTGCGGATATCGATCCGGTTCGCGCCGCAACCGAGATTCACGAGGTAGAGCGAATCTCGCGAGAAGCGCTGGCGCAGGTACGAGCAGCGGTTCGCGGTTATTGTTCGGCAGGGTTTGCCGCGGAATTGCAGCACGCTCGCGAGGCTCTTGAAACGGCGGGTATCGACGTCCACTGCGATACGCAGCTCGCGCGCTTGCCGGCGCAACAAGAAAGTGTATTGGCTCTGGCCCTCCGCGAAGCCGTTACAAACGTCGTTCGCCACTCTTCCGCCCGCTCCTGCCAAATTTACCTCGGGAACGCTCACGGTGCTGTCGAGCTTCAAATAAAGGACGATGGCCGAGGATCTTCCGTCGAAGAAGGATTCGGCCTCAGCGGCATGCGTGAACGCATCGAGGCGATCGGTGGCACACTCGAAAAAGATGGCTCGCGCGGCATGCATTTGCTGATTCGCCTGCCGGGGCCAGCCGCCGCATCGGGCGCGGCATGAAAATCCGGGTCTTAATCGCTGAAGATCAGGGCATGGTGCTGGGAGCTCTCGGCGCCTTGCTCGGCATGGAGCCCGATATCGAAGTGGTTGGCAAGGCGGCAAACGGGCTCGAAGCGCTGAACGCAATCTCCGCTGTTAAGCCGGACGTCGTTCTCACCGATATCGAAATGCC
This sequence comes from Bryobacteraceae bacterium, assembly GCA_049585195.1. Classification (GTDB taxonomy): domain Bacteria; phylum Acidobacteriota; class Terriglobia; order Bryobacterales; family Bryobacteraceae; genus KBS-96. The sequence continues at coordinate 29,040 of JBAUZG010000361.1, forward strand.
TCAAATGACCGGACTCGAGCTGGCCGCAGAACTAAAGAGGCGCCGCTTGTCCTGCCGTGTCATTATCCTCACTACCTTTGCCCGCTCCGGCTATCTCCGCCGCGCCCTCGATGCCGGAGTCAGCGGGTATCTGCTGAAAGACTCGCCATCGAAAATACTCGCCAGCGGCATTCGAAACGTCCACAATGGCAAACGCGCCATCGATCCTGAACTCGCTGCCGAAGCATGGTCGGAAGCAGACCCATTAACCGATCGCGAACGCCAGGTCCTCCGTCTCGCCGCTGAAGGCGCAACTGGCGCGGAAATTGCCGGACAGCTCAGGCTTTCGGAGGGCACAGTCCGCAACTACCTTTCTGAAGCCATCAGCAAACTCGGCGCATCCAACCGCACTGAAGCCGCTCGCATTGCTCGTCAAAGGGGCTGGCTGTAGCCGAGCCTTGATATCATTTTTCCCTGCATGAAAATTTGGGCTCTTGCCGCGATCGCCTGCTTTTCCGTTCTCCGAACCATCCCGCTTCCGGCATACGCGGGCGATTGCGAGAGTCTTTCCCGCAGCAACCTAGCGAATTCGACGATCACAACCGCTCAAACCATCTCCACCGGGAACTTCACTTCGCCGTATGGCGACGCAATCGACAAGCTCTCGTCATTTTGCCGGGTCGCCGGTGTGATCGAGCCTTCAAGCGACTCCTACATTCGGTTCGAGGTGTGGCTGCCGGCGAATTGGAATGGAAAATATCTGGGAGTCGGCAATGGAGGGTTCGCGGGTTCGATCGGCTACAAGTCGCTGGCCAACAATGTAAACCACGGCTACGCTACGGCGGGTACCGACACCGGACATCAGGCCGAAGCGGGCGACGCGAGCTGGGCATTCCACCATTCGGAAAAAATCACCGACTTCGGCTATCGTGCGCTTCATTTGACAACTGTCAATGCCAAGAGTCTGATGAAAGAGTTTTACAGCCGGAGCCCCCAACACTCTTACTTCGCCAGTTGCTCCGATGGCGGGCGCGAAGCGCTCATGGAAGCCCAGCGCTTCCCCTCCGATTTCGACGGTATCCTCGCCGGCGCGCCCGCAAATTTCTGGACCCACCTGGTGGCGGGCGGCGTTGTAACCGCGCAAGCTCTGACGGGCAACCCGGCTGCGTACATTTCGAGCCTGAAGATGCCCGCCATCAACAAGGCCGCGCTCGGCGCCTGCGACGCTCAGGATGGCGTTAAGGACGGGATTATTAACGACCCCTTCCGTTGCCGGTTCGACCCGTCGGTCTTGCGATGCAAAGACGTGGACTCGCTAACATGCCTCACATCGCCTCAGATTACCGCCCTCGAGCGGATTTATGCGGGCAGCCGCAATTCCGCCGGCGCGCGCATCTTCCCAGGCTTCATGCCCGGAAGTGAAGACGGATGGGGGCTTTGGGTGATTGGCTTCGCCCCCGGCGGAAGCTTCGGCTATCTGTATGTGGAAAACTATTTCCGCTACATGGTCTTCGACGATCCGGCTTGGGAGATTCTCCATGCTTCCGCGGACGAAGTCGAGAAAGCGGCCGACGAAAAGACCGCCCATGCTCTCAACGCGACCGATCCCAACCTTCACAGCTTCCACGCCCTAGGCGGTAAGCTCATCCTCTATCACGGCTGGAACGATCCGGCGATTTCGCCGGTCAATACCATCAACTATTACGAAAGCGTACTCAAGACTATGGGCGGTGTGGCGACTTCGGAATCTGTACGCCTGTACATGGTCCCCGGAATGGCGCACTGTTCATCAGGTCCGGGCCCCAACTCATTCGGCCAGTCTGGTCCCGGCGCGGTCGACAGCCCCCAAGCAAGTATTTACTCCGCCCTCGAACATTGGGTGGAAAAGGGCGCGCCGCCGGATCAAATCATCGCGAAAAAATACGTTGAAGACAATCCTTCGAAGGCTCTTGTCATGAGCCGTCCGCTCTGCCCTTATCCGCAAGTCGCAAAGTACAAAGGATTCGGCGATACCAACGACGCTTCGAGCTTCACTTGCACGACCGAGAAGTAAGTAGTGACCGCGCCTGCCCGGCTTCACCATACTCGAGCCGTCTGCGCTGGTCATTTTCCACAAATCGCTTTTCAGACGAACTGGCAGCGCTTCGGAAAGCCGGCGAGCCGCTTCTCGACCTGACGATCTCAAATCCAACTTCCGCCGATCTCGCTTATCCTCACGCCGAGATAGCCCAGGCGCTCGGCAGCATCGAAAGGCTGTCCTATGAGCCCGATCCCGCAGGGAGCATCGTAGCTCGCGAAGCCATCGCTTCGTATTACGCTGTGCGGAACATCTCAGTATCGGTCGAGCGGATTCTACTCACTGCAAGCACCAGCGAAGCCTACGCCTTCCTCTTTAAACTGCTGTGCAATCCAGAGGACGAGGTGCTTATTCCGCTGCCATCCTATCCGCTGTTTGAATATTTGGCCTCGCTCGAATGCATTCGCACGGTGCCCTACTGGCTGCGGTACGACGGAAACTGGCATGTAGATTTCTCCACGATCGAAGCCGGAATCTCGCGCCGGACCCGCGCTATCGTTGTAGTGAATCCTAACAATCCCACTGGCTCGCTTCTAAGCAGCGATGAAGTCATTCGGCTGATGGACTGCGCCCGCCGCCACAACCTTCCGGTGATTGCCGATGAAGTGTTCTCCGATTACCCGCTCACCCCATCGGGCGCCCCTATCCAAAGCCTGATCAATCGGAGCGAAATGCTTACGTTCTCGCTAAACGGCCTTTCAAAATCGGCGGGTATGCCGCAAATGAAACTCGGCTGGATTGTCGTGAGCGGCCCCGCGCAACAGGCCGAGGATTGCCGCAACCGCCTCGAGCTCATCCTCGATACATATCTCTCGCCCGGTACACCCGTCCAGTACGCCCTGCCGAAGCTGCTCGAAATCGGACGCGATCTTCAGAATCAGATTCGAACCCGAATAGGGGAGAACTTGAGTGTCTTGGAAAGCGCTCTACACGGGTCACCTGCCAATGTGCTCCGGGCCGAAGCTGGTTGGTCGGCCATCGTCCACGTTCCGCGAACCCGATCGGGCGAAGAATGGGCGCTCGCCTTGCTGACGAAACACCACGTTGTCGTGCAGCCCGGATACTTTTACGACCTGCCGGGCGAAGCGTTTCTGGTCGTCAGTTTGCTGACTGCGCCGGCTCCGTTTCGCGAGGGAATCGCCAAACTTCGCGAAGCAGTTTCACTGCCCTAACCGAAGTTCCACACTTGATCAATCATCCGAATCCACGACCTTCGTTTCCGAGCCACGACCGCCAGGGAGTGGTCTAACGGACTTCAGCTAGCCCGCCCACCCGAATGTTAGGATAGGTATTTGTCAGGTTCCGGGCTCCGTGCAATGGGCGGTTGCAAACCCCGCCAGGTCCGGAAGGGAGCAACGGTAGCGGCTTAGCTTGTGTGCCGCGGATCACCCGGGGCCTGGCGAGCGCACAGTTGGTTGATGGCGTTGTGCGCGATCAGGGAACACGCCTCTTTCGCCTTCCATGTATCAGGTCATCGCGAGGAAGTATCGCCCGCAGTCGTTCGGCGAACTTATTGGCCAGCAACCAATTCGAAAGACTCTCGAGAACGCGATCCTCGCCGGCCGCCTCGCACATGGCTATATTTTCGCGGGCCAGCGGGGCACCGGTAAAACGTCCGTGGCCCGAATCCTCGCGCGTTGTTTGAACTGCGTGGAAGGGCCGGCGGTCGAGCCCTGCGGCCATTGCGCAAGTTGCCTCGAAATCGCGGCCGGAGGCTCGCCCGACGTCATCGAGATTGACGCAGCGTCCAACCGGGGCATCAATGAAATGCGCGAGCTGCGCGAAAACGTCCGCTACCGTCCCGCGCGCGACCGGTATAAGGTTTTCATCATCGATGAGGCGCACCAGATCACCAGCGAAGCTTTCAATGCCTTGCTGAAAACGTTGGAAGAGCCGCCCGAATGGGCCGTGTTTGTCCTCTGTACTACCGAAGTTCACAAGATTCCGAATACGATCGCCTCCCGCTGTCAACAGTTCAGCTTTCGCTCTGTCGAATTCTCAGAGCTGATGGAGCGAATGGAGTACATCGTAAAGCAGGAAGGCATCGAAGCCGACCAGGGAACGCTCGCCCTCATTGCGCAGGCGGGAGAGGGCAGCGTGCGCGACTCATTATCGGCGCTCGACCAGGCGATTGCCTGCTGCGGCAAGGTTCTCAACGTCGAAAGTGTTCGCGCCTTACTCGGAATGTTTGGAGCTGAGTCGTTCCGTGCTGTCGCCGAAGCCGTACGCGATCAGTCGAGCGAGCGCATGCTTGAGATCGTGCAGGAGCTCGAGCACAATGGCAAAAGTCTCCAGCATTTCTGCCGTGAGCTCGTCCGGTACTGGCGCAATCTGCTGGTTGCGAAGATCGCGGCGAAGCCGACTCGCCTGATTGCGGCTTCCTCTGCTGAGCAGCAATCTCTACTCGAAGTCGCCGCCGGGTTCAGCGAAGAGGACTTGACTCGGTATCTGCACCTCACGCTCGATCTGTTTAAGACCCTGCAAGCTTCCCTCCAGCCTCGCTTTCATCTGGAGCTCGGCCTGGTAAAACTAGTCCAGGTAGGTAAGCTGCAGCCCATCGAAGAGGCGATAGCGGAACTTGAGAGCGGAGCGTCGCCCGGTTCTCATCCGTTACGAGCCAGTGTCCCGGCGCCTCGAACCGAAATCGCACGGCTGGCGCCCGGTCCGGTCAAAGCTGTGCAGCCGCTGCCGGAAAAGCCGGTGACCCCGAAGCCTAAAACCGGCGATTTTAAGAGCGATCTTCATTCCGCTCTTCTCGAAGATGGCATGAAGATGAGCGCCGACGCCGTTGAACATTCCCTTGTCCATCTGGCGGAGTCCGAAGTTGTCTTTACCACTGCTAAAACGTTCGCTCTTGGGCTTCGCGATGCCGCTGTCGCAAAAACTGTTTCAGCCCTCGCCGGAAAACCCATCAAGGTTCGCGTCGAGATTGACGCATCGGCGGTGGCGCCAGGCCTCTCCACCTCCACGGCTAACAACGGCGATTCGACGCCCGCTGCCGATAACGGCCTCGCGCAACGCGCCCTATCGCATCCCGCCGTTAAGCGGTTCCAGGAATTGTTTCCCGGCTCCCACGTGCGCGCCGTGCGAAATTTGAATGAGTAGGAAACGCGAGGATCAATGAAACTTCCCGGTAACATGCAGGCCATGATGAAGCAGGCGCAGCAGATGCAGCAGAAACTCCAGGAGGAGATTGCCGCCATCCGGGTTGAGGCTTCCGCCGGAGGCGGAATGGTAACTGTCAAGATGGACGGTCAGAAGAACCTGCTGAGCGTAAAAATCGATCCGGAGGTGGCCGGAGATTTGGAAATGCTGCAGGACATGATCGTGGCCGCGAGCAACGAGGCTACGAAAAAAGTAGACGAAGAGGCTTCGGGGAAAATGGGCGGAATGCTAGGCGGGCTTGGATTGCCGCCCGGGCTGCTCTAGGCGCGCCTTCGCTCGCCACGTTATGCCGGAATTTGCGGAACCAATGGCTCGGTTGATTGCCGAATGCAAGCGGCTGCCGGGCATCGGACAAAAATCGGCGCAGCGGATCGCATTTCACTTGCTGCGGGCGCCGCGCGACGACGCCGAAAGGCTCGCCCAAGCCTTGATCGATATCAAGGACAAGCTGACACTCTGCGCTCAGTGCAATAACATCAGCGATTCCGAACTTTGTCTTTACTGCCGCGATCCTCATCGCGATCACGCCTTGCTGTGCGTTGTCGAAGAGCCGCATAATATACTTCCCATCGAAACGGCCAATTCCTTTCGCGGCGTCTATCACGTTCTCCACGGAGCGATATCGCCGCTTCGCGGCATTGGTCCCGAACAATTGAAAATCCAGGGACTCATCGGCCGCCTCGAGAACAGCGTCATTCAAGAGGTCATCCTCGCCACAAACCCGACCGTCGAAGGAGAAGCTACCGCGGTATACCTTTCACGATTACTAAAACCATTGGGTCCGCGTGTCACGCGCATCGGCATGGGCATCCCGGTCGGCAGCGATCTCGAGTTTGCAGACGAGGTGACGATGTCCCGGTCGCTCGAAAACCGCCGTGAGATGTAGAACGGCTGGCGCCGCTGCTTATGAATAGCCAGGACGAACGCGATTTAAGCCGTTTTGGCTATGCCCAGGAACTGTTTCGAGACATGGGCGGCTTTTCGAATTTCGCCATTTCGTTTTCGATCATCTCGATTCTCACCGGCGCGGTCACTCTTTACGGCTACGGGCTCGGGCTGGGCGGTCCCCGGGAGATGTCGCTCGGATGGCCTTTCGCCACTGTCTTCACGCTCGCTCTCGCCGTCAGCATGGCGGAACTGTGTTCGGCCTATCCAACCTCCGGCGCGATGTATCACTGGGCGAGCGCTCTCGGAAGCGCAGGCTGCGGCTGGTTTGTCGCTTCGATGAATATCATTGGCTTGATCGCGGCGCAGGCGGGCATCAACTATAGCTGCGCGCAGTTTGTCCTGCCATTCCTTCGCATTCCGGTCTCTTCGAAAAACGTCTTTCTGATGTTCGTGTTCACGCTCATCGTGCATGGCCTGTTGAATCATTACGGAGTAAAACTCGTATCGCGGCTCAACGATGTAAGCGTGGCGGTTCACATCGCGGGAGTGGCCGTCATCATCACCGCTATCTTCGTTTTCGCGCCCTTGCAGCCCGTCTCGTTTCTGCTTACGCCCGCGGCTCACCCGACATATGCCGCGCCGGTTGCGTGGTTGTTTCTCATCGGCCTATTGCAGGCACAATGGACCTACACCGGTTTCGATGCATCCGCTCATATGGCCGAGGAAACTGCAAACGCGCGCCGGACAGCGCCCTGGGGCATTGTCCTGTCGGTTGCGGTATCGGGAATAGCGGGTTATGCTCTCTTGATTGCGCTAACACTGGCGATCGGGTCGACGGCCGCCGTATTAGGCGCAAAGGATACGCAAGGAAACGAGATTCCCGCCGCTATTGCTATCTTGCAGTCTTCTCTCGGAGCGAAGATGGGAAATACGCTTGCAGCGCTGGCATCTATGGCGATGTGGTTCTGCGGCCTGTCGTGTATCACATCCGCTTCGCGGGCGGTGTATGCCTTGGCGCGCGATGGCGGCACAATGTGGCCGCAGTTCTTCAGCCGCGTGAACCCAAAGCACGGAACGCCGGGACCAGCTATCTGGGCCATCGTAGTCGCGAGCGCAATCGCAATGGTATGGTCGGGCGCAGTCCCGGTCGTGACTTCGCTCAGCACTGTCGCCCTCTACGTGGCGTACGTCATTCCCGTCATTCTTGGACTCAGAGCGCGCCGCGCCGGCCCGCACAATTGGGTGAAGAACGCCGTGTGGAACGCAGGCCGGTGGGGAATACCTTTGAACGTCCTTGCAATCGGCTATACCTGCGTTATCTGCGTCGTTCTTGTTATGCCTCCGAATGAACTCGCTGGAAAAACACTGGCCGGCGTGATGGCGAGTCTGGCCGCACTCTATTTTTTGATTGTTCGCCGCAAATTTCGCGGACCCGAGTGGGCGCGGCCTGCGGCGCTTTCGCATATCGGAGATTTCGAATAAATGACAGCAGCGGAAGCAATGCGCCATCTGCCGTCTGCAGGCCATTTCATCAACGGAAAAATCGAATGGGGCAGACCTTCTCAAGTCATTGAACTTCGGAACCCGGCTACCGGTCAACTGTTGACCACTGTTCCTGATGCAACCGCAGACGATGTAGATCGCGCTGTCGCTGCCGCGCGCAAAACCTTCGAATCGGAGGTTTGGCGTGGAATGGACCCGTCAAAACGCGAGCGAATTCTCAACTGCGTTGCCGACCTGATGGAAGCGCATAAGGAAGAGCTCGCCGCAATTGAATCGCTCGAAAACGGAAAAACGTTCCGGGAAGCTCTTCGTGCGGACGTCAATCCGGGCATTGATTCGTTCCGATACTATGCGGGCGCGGTACGCCGTATTTTCGGCGAAACAATTCCGGTAGACGGGCCGTTTCTGAATTACACGCTGCGTGAGCCGGTAGGCGTCGTAGGCGCCATCGTTCCCTGGAACTATCCCACTTGCATTGCGACATGGAAACTTGCTCCCGCGCTTGCCTGCGGGTGCTCGGTTGTACTGAAACCTTCAGAACTGACGCCGTTGACTGCAATACGATTGGCGACTCTGTGTGTGGAAGCCGGGATACCGGAAGGCGTGGTGAACGTGATCACCGGCTACGGCGCGAGCGCGGGCGAAACGCTGGCGCGCCACATGGATGTCGACAAAATAAGCTTCACGGGCAGCATTCGCACCGCACGCGCTCTGCTGAAAGCCGCGGCCGAAAGCAACCTGAAGCGGCTAAGCCTCGAGCTCGGCGGCAAGAATCCGAACATTATCTTCCCGGATTGCGATTTCGACGAAGCGGTGGAAGCGGCGTTCTGGGGCATTTACGCCAATAAGGGCGAAGTATGTAGCGCAGGTTCGCGATTGCTGGTGCACGAAAGCGTACATGACAGGTTTGTGGAAAGGCTAGTCGAGCGCGCCCAAAAAATGAAAGTGGGCGACCCATTCGATTCAGCGTCCGAGATGGGATCGCAGATCTCGGCTTCGCAAATGGAGCGCATCCTCAATTACGTGGAAGCCGGAGCCCTGGAGGGCGCCACGCTGCGCTGCGGAGGAGAACGAGACACCGAAGGCGCGAAAGCAAACGGCTTTTTCGTTCAGCCTGCAGTATTCACCGATGTCGCGCCTCAGATGAAGATCGCGCAAGAGGAAATCTTCGGCCCCGTTCTCGCTACTCTGCGATTCAAGGACGAGGAGGAAGCGGCGCATATCGCAAACGGAACGATTTACGGACTGGTTTCGGCCGTCTGGACGCGCGACGTGCGCGTCGCTCACCGAATGGCGCGCCGCATCAAAGCCGGATCGGTGTGGATCAACACCTACAACGGATTCGACAGCGCCTCGCCCTTCGGCGGCTATAAACAGAGCGGTTATGGCCGCGATCTTGGCGCGTATGCTCTCGAGCAATACACGAACGTGAAATCGGTCTGGGTGGCGCTATGAGCGGGATGGCCGCGATCCAGGACCGGCTCGCTAGCGAAGGATTTCGCCGCATTAAGCTCGGCGTTACCGATATCGACGGCATTCTGCGCGGCAAGTACATCAGCTTTGACAAATTCAAAAGCTCCCGCGATGGCCTCGGGTTTTGTGACGTAATCTTCGGTTGGGATATTGGCGACGTTCTCTACGACAACGCGTCGTTTACGGGTTGGCATACCGGGTATCCGGACATTCAAGCTCGAGTCGACCTCGGCACGTTTCGAAAAATTCCCTGGGAGCCCGGCACCGCGCTCTTCCTGTTGGATCTCTACACGAAGGATGGCACTCCACTGCCAATTGCGCCGCGCCAGTTATTTTCGAAGGTTCTGGAACACGCTGCCGGGGAAGGGTACATCGCGAAATTCGCGGCCGAATATGAGTTCTGGCTGTTTCGCGAGACGCCGCAGTCGCTCCGCGAGAAACATTTTCGCGACCTCACGCCTCTAAGCCCCGGCATGTTCGGTTACAGCGTGTTGCGAGCATCGCAGAATGCTCCGGTAGTGCTCGACCTGCTCGACCAGCTTGCCGCCTTCGATGTGCCGCTCGAGGGTTTCCATACCGAGACCGGACCCGGTGTGTATGAAGCGGCCATAGCCGTAGATGCAGGACTAGCAGCCGCCGACAAGGCTGCGCTGTTCAAAACGGCGGTCAAGGAAATCGCATCACGGCATGGCATCGTTCCCACATTCATGGCGAAGTGGAACGAGCATCTGCCAGGATCGAGCGGCCATCTGCATCAAAGCCTCTATTCCGCGCGAGACGGCTCGAACGTGTTCTTTGAGAATGGCGCGACAACCTGCCTCATGCGTCACTACATTGGCGGGCTCGTGAATTTTCTGCCGGAACTTATGGTAATGATGGCTCCGGCCATCAACTCATATAAGCGTACGGTGCCGGGAACTTGGGCTCCCGTGAACTCGAGTTGGGGAAACGACAACCGAACAACGGCCGTGCGCGCGATACCAGGTTCAGCCAAGAGCACTCGCATTGAACTTCGGCTGTCAGGGGCGGACATGAACCCGTATCTGGCAATGGCGGCGAGCCTGGCCGCCGGACTCGAGGGAATCAAACAGAAACTCGAACCGCCAGATGCCATAACCAACGCATACCTCACAGACAGCGGACGCGCCTTGCCCCACGATCTGGCGGAGGCCACTGCGCTGTTCCGGCAATCGGAACTCGCTCAGCGCTGGTTTGGCACGGAATTTGTCGAGCACTACGCGGCCACGCGGGATTGGGAAGTGCGCCGGTACCAACGCGCTGTTACAGATTGGGAGTTGTCCCGCTATTTCGAGTCAGTTTGATTGCGATGAGCCTTTCTACGTTTTCTTTCCCGACCAAGGTTCTATACGGCGTCAGCGCCATCGAAAATTTACCGGCAGAACTCGAAAAACGCGGAATGCGCAGGCCGCTGCTCGTAACCGATCAGGGGCTTCGAAAGACCGCTGTCCTCGAGCGAGGCCGCCAACTCGTTTCGCATGCTCCGCTGTTTTCCGGCGTCGATCCAAATCCAACGGAACACAATGTGCTCGAAGGATCCAGCTTCTACAAGGAAAACGATTGCGACAGCGTCATTGGTCTGGGAGGCGGCTCGCCGATTGACGCGGCGAAGGCGATCCGGCTCAAAGTGACACACCCGCTAGAACTCGCCGCGTACGACGACAACATCGGCGGCGAAGCGAAAATCACACGGGATCTTCCGCCGTTTATCGCTATTCCGACAACGGCTGGCACCGGAAGCGAAGTAGGGCGATCGACGGTAATCACGATCGCTGCAACCAATCGGAAAACAGTCATCTTCAGCCCGTACCTGATCCCCGATCTGGCCGTCGCCGACCCAGCTTTGACCGTAGCGATGCCGCCCAAAATCACGGCCGGCACCGGCATGGACGCCTTTACACACAACGTCGAGGCGTATCTCTCGAAACCCTTTCATCCAATTTGCGACGCAATTGCCTTGGGCGGCTCGAAGATCGTTTACGAGCATTTACCGCGCGTAATGCGCGATCCGAATGACCTCGAGTCCCGCGGACAAATGATGATTGCCGCGATGATGGGCGCCATTGCTTTTCAGAAAGGGCTCGGCGCCGTGCATTCACTAGCACACCCGCTGTCAAGCGAATTTGGAATGCACCATGGCACCAGCAACGCGGTTCTGCTTCCGGCAGTTCTCGAGTTCAACCGCTCCGCTGTTCCAAATCGTTTCGCGGAACTTAAGCGTTATCTGGGAAAAGACATCGCCGAATGTACAGCCGAACTGAATGAAATCTGTGGCATCTTGCCCCGGCTGCGCGATTACGGCGTTCCCGAAGATGCACTGCCGCCGCTCGCCGAGAAAGCGCTAGAAGATGGGTGCCATCTCTTGAATCCGCGGCCCTGCACGCGCGAGTCGCTGCTCGAGTTGTACCAGTCGTCCTGGTAAACTGCTTTTCTATTACTCCTCACGTAATACCATGTGAGTAATGATCAGGTCGTTCAAGGATTCGCGGACGCAAACCTTCTTTGCGGCGGGTTCGTTCGCGCATTCAGCGGTTTTGAATCGCAAGCCTTGAAGCGACTTATGTTGCTGCATACGGCGCAATCGCTAGAGGACCTTCGGGCCATTCGAAGTAATCGCCTCGAAGCTTTGAGAGGAGATCGCCGAGGGCAGTTCAGCATCCGGATCAACCAGCAATGGCGCGTTTGCTTTCGGTGGGAAGACGGAGACGCGCTGGACGTCGAGATCGTAGATTACCACTAGGGAGGCTTGAAAGTGCAGAAGAGAAAGACGCTCGCCGTACACCCTGGCGAGATATTGAAGGACGAGATGGAAGAGCGCGACATCAGCATTAACGCACTGGCCCGCGCACTGCGCGTTCCACCGAACCGCGTGAGTGCGATCATAAACGGGAAACGATCGATTACCGCAGATACTGCGCACCGTCTTGGCAGGTTTTTCGGAACGTCGGCCGGGATGTGGATGAACCTGCAGGCGGAATACGATCTGCGCTCGGTTGATGCCGCGAGGATTGCGCGCGAGGTTTTACCCCACGCTAGTTGAGCGCACATGAACGATGGCTCTGGAAGTTAAGGTTCTGTCGGGTGCGGGTCATCAGCGTGAACGTGCCAAGCTTCTGCCTTCAATCAACTTCCGCGCTATCCTCAAACCATATGGACCGGACCGCGGTCGATCTCGAACGCGCGGGTCAACGGCTGGCCCTGTGGAGTGTTCTCGCAGGCGCTGGATTGGCTCTGGTGAAACTGTTCGTCGGTGTGGCGGCGAATTCGACGGCCGTTGTTTCGGATGGCTTCGAAGGCTCGGCCGATGTGCTCTCTTCGGGTATTGTTTTTATTGGCCTGTGGCTCGCAAGCCGCCCTCCCGACGACAATCATCCATACGGGCATGGACGCTACGAAACGCTGGCGAGCCTGGCCGTCGGCGGCATTCTCGTTATAACCGGACTGGGTATCGGCTGGCGCAGCTTTGCCGCGATGTCGGTACCGGAGAACATCAAACTTTTCGCTATTTATCCTCTGCTCGCCGGCATTCTCATCAAGTCGACCCTGGCGGTGCTCAAATGGCGCTCGGCGCGGCGACTCTCGAGCGATTCGCTGGCGGCCGATGCCTGGCACGATGTAACCGACCTGTTTTCGACTACGGTTGCCCTCGCCGCCGTTGCCCTCACCGTCTCTGATCCGCACCGATTCTATAAGGCCGATCACGCGGGCAGCATCATTATCGGGCTGATTGTCGTATTCGTGGGCGTTCGCCTGCTGCGGCACACCATTGACCAGCTGACTGACACGATGCCCGACGAGCGGTCAATGAAACAAATTCGAGCAGTCGCACTGAGCGTGCCTGGATCGAGAAGCGTCGAGAAATGTTTCGCGCGCCGGACCGGCTTCAAATACCACGTGGACTTGCATCTCGAGGTAGATCCCGATCTTACAGTAAGGGAATCGCACGACATTGCGACGGAAGTAAGGGAGCAGGTAAAGCAGCGGCTGGACTGGGTGGCGGATGTATTAGTTCACGTCGAGCCTGCGCAAGATTTCAGTCGCGATATTAAAGCCCGACGTGGACGGGCATCCGGTGTGCAGTGATTAAACCCATCGCATCGCGAACAATCCATGGAGAACAAAGAAATAGCGAGGCTGCTGTCTGAAACAGCCGATCTGATGGAGATCGGCGGCGAAGACGGCTTCCGCATCCGCAGCTACCGCAACGCTGCCGCCGCTATCGAGAGCCATCCGGAACGCATCGAGGATATCGTCCGCGCCGAAGAAAAGAAACTGATCACGATCCCAGGCATCGGCAAAGGGATTGCGGCCGTTCTGGTCGAAATTGCGCAGCGCGGCTCATTCGAGCGGCGCGACGAGATGCTGAAGCGCTACCCCGCCTCTGCATTGGAGCTTTTGAAAATACAGGGACTTGGGCCCAAGAGCATCGCCCTGTTATACGAGCATCATGGCGTCCGCAACGTTCGCGATCTCGAACGAATCTGTCGCGAAAAGAAGCTGCGCGAATTGCCGCGCATGGGAGCGAAGCTCGAAGAAAAAGTCCTGCGCTCGATTGAGGCATACATGAAGAGCGCGGGACGCTTCCTGATGAGCTTCGGTCGGCGTGTTGCCGACGAGCTTTCGAACGAAATTCGGGAGATTGCGGGAGTCGATCGCGTAGAAGCCGCCGGAAGCCTTCGCCGCGGCAAAGAGACTGTAGGAGACCTCGATCTGCTTGTAACCGGACCCGGCCAACAGGCGGTCCTCGATTTTGTCGTGAAGCACCCGAAGGTGCATGAAGTACTGGGGCAGGGCCCCAACAAAGCGAGCGTCCGGTACGGTCTCGAGGGTATTCAAGTAGATGTGAGGGCGCTGAGCCACGAGAGCTTTGGCGCGGCGATGCAATATTTCACCGGCAGCAAGGAGCACAATGTCAGCCTTCGCACGAATGCGCTGCGGCAGGGCCTGACGCTCAATGAATATGGCCTGTTTACGCTCGAGGGGAATGAGCGCGTGGCGGGCGCGACCGAAGAAGGCGTATATGAACGCCTGGGTTTTGGTTGGATTCCTCCCGAATTGCGGGAAAACTGTGGTGAGCTCGAAGCCTCAGCCGAAGGCAGGCTGCCGAAGCTCGTGGAACTCAGCGACATCCGCGGCGACCTCCACATGCACACGACAGAAAGCGACGGAAGAGCTTCGTTTCGCGAAATGGTGGATGCGTGCGCGGCGATGGGCTATGAATATATTGCGATAACCGATCACTCGAAAGCGCTCGCCATGGCGAACGGATTAGATGAGACCCGCGCGGTGGCCTTTGCGAGGCAAGTCCGCGAATTGAACCGCAGCGGGCTGCCCCTTCACGTCTATTCGGGGCTGGAATGCGACATCTTGCGTGACGGCTCGATGGATTTGGCCGAAGACGCCCTGGCGGAGTTAGATCTGGTTGTCGGAAGCGTGCATAGTCACATGGCTCTAGAGCCGGCTGAAATGACGGACCGGCTCCTGCGGGCGCTCGAATCTCCGTCGCTTCGCATCATGGGTCATCCGACCGGACGCATGCTGCTCCAGCGCGAACCGTTCTCGTTCGATTTCGATGCCGTCGCCACGAAAGCGGCCGAAAGAGGCGTGTGGCTCGAGATCAACGCCAGCCCGGAGCGGCTCGATCTGTCCGCTCCATTACTGCGCTCTGCGAAAAAACGTGGTGTGAAGTTCACCATTTCAACCGATGCTCATCACCCCAGCCACCTCCGCAACATGCAGTTCGGTGTAACGATGGCCAGGCGCGGCTGGCTCGAAGCCGGCGACGTCATGAATACACTTCCCCGACACGCGTTTCAAGTATCTTTGCCGAAACAGAAGGCGATTGCCCGGTAGTAATTGCTCGACAATAAAAGTATAGAGTTTAGGCAGAACGATGCTCACGATCGGCAACCCCCTCTCCAGCAGACGCTTCCGGTACACCCAGCCGCTGACGTTCGCTTTTGTTTGCCTCCTTCTGCTGATCGGCATTTCAGGAATCGTGGCGCTGCGTAAATCAAAGCAGCTCTACTCGAAACTTTCCGAGGTCAGCGAGAGCTACCAGCGTCTCGAGCGCACATTAAACGACGTGCGGAGTGGCATTCACACCTCGAATGTGCTGGTTCGCGATTTTCTACTCGATCCGTCTTTCCTGCGCGCCGAGCACTATCGGACACAGCTCCTCCAGTTGCGCACTCAAACCGACGATGCGCTTGACGAACTGGCGCGGACAGCGCGGGCCAACAAGAAAAAGTTGGAGGAATTGCGATCGCAGGTGAATGGGTATTGGGAATCGCTCAATCCGGTTTTTGAGTGGACGCCCCAGCAGAAGCGTTCCTGGAGCTACGTGTTTCTTCGGCGGCAGGTCATGCCGAGGCGCGACCACGTGCTCGATCTAGCGCACCAGGTGCAGCAGTTCAGTGAAGCGGCGCTCGCGCGCGAGCAAGGTCAGATTGCTGAAAGCGAGAAGGAATTCAAATCGTTTGAGAAACGCATTCTGATTATCTCGTTGATTTTGGGCATTGGCGTGGCCGCGCTCAGCATGTTTGGCGTGCGATCGCTCGAAAAACGGGAGCTCGAACAACGGAGACACGCGTATCAGGCGCGCCGCAGAGCGGAGGATGCGGAAGCCGAGATGCGCCGGCTCTCCCAACAACTGGTTCGGACGCAGGAAGAGGAGCGCAAGCGCATTTCGCGTGAACTACACGACGAAGTAGGCCAGATGCTTACCGGCCTGCGAATGGAGTTGAGAGCGCTGCACCGCCTGCACGGCGCCGCAAAGGAACAGTTCACCGCGAGGCTCGATCAAACCAAACTCCTGCTCGAACGCACCGTACAGTCCGTGCGCGACCTTGCGATGGGATTGCGGCCCGCCATGCTTGACGATCTGGGATTGGTACCGGCGCTCGAATGGCAGGCTCGAGAGTTTGAACGGCGCCAGGATATCCGTGTGTCCTTGGACTTGGCCGACTCCCTCGATGCGTTGCCTGATGGCTATCGCACGGCGATTTTCCGCGTGGTGCAGGAGGCCTTGACCAATTGTGCCAAGCACTCGAAAGCAACATCGATAGAGATTTCACTGCACCACCTCGGCGGTCTCGTGAGCCTTTCCATTTCCGATAATGGCGTCGGGTTGGTGGATCGGAAAACGCGCGCGGGGTTGGGCCTGCTTGGAATCCAGGAGCGTGTTCGAGAATTGGGAGGATGGTTCTCAGCACAGAACCGGGAAGGAGGAGGGACGGTTTTGACCGCAGAGATCCCCTCCGAAGTTCCGGTGGTGGGTCATGCCTGAATACAGAATTCTGCTCGCCGACGACCACAGCATCGTACGGAAAGGTTTACGCTCGATCCTTGAAGAAGATGGGGGATTGGAAGTGGTTGCCGAGGCGGCGAATGGGCGCGAAGCGGTCGATCTGTGCCAATCGCTCGAACCTCATATAGCTGTGTTGGACGTGGGTATGCCTCAATTAAACGGGCTCGAGGCGGCGGCTCAGCTTCAGCGCTCTTCGTCGCCAACTAAGGTGATTATGTTAAGCATGTACCGCGACGAGACGTACATCTTAAGAGCTTTAACCGCGGGGGCCAGAGGCTATTTGCTGAAGGACACTGCCGAAGAGGAGATTCTGCCGGCCGTGCGGACTGTGATACGCGGAAATAGCTATTTCAGCCCCGGCATTTCCCAAACGCTGCTTGACGACCACATTCGCTATCTGCAGAAACGCGGCCTCCAGGATTCTTACGACTTGCTGACCGAGCGCGAAAAGGAAGTTCTGCAGCTGCTGGCCGAAGGGCGCTCGAACAAAGAGGTTGCCGCCGTGCTGAGTCTCAGCCTGTCCACAGTGGAGACACACCGCACGAACCTTATGCAAAAACTGAACCTCCACAGCGCGGCTGAAATCGTACTGTATGCGGTGCGCAAGAAGCTCATCCGCTGAGAGCGGCCGGCGGCCTGGACTCTATTCGATCTGCGGCAAAGCCGAAACCGAGCGGGAAGCGTTAAGCGACCCTGACTGTCAAGCTGCTCACTGTGAGTTCAATACCACCTTCCGGTAGCGCTGTTTCGTAAGCCCAACTTCCAGATTGCCGACCAGCCGGACACGATTGACAGACACTGCGCCGGCTCGGCGTTCACCAAGAACTACTCACTCCTACAGGGCCTTCGACGTGATTACGAAATGGCAAGGGAATTTCGTATGCACTTCGCTTGGAAATCGTTCGGCACCAATCTCGACGTACCCAAGCCGCTTGCAAAACCCGGGAAGTTCCTTACGGAGATTGACTATTTGGAGGTCCACGAAAGCGCATCCATCCTGCCGGGCGCGATTTTCGGCCTCGCACGTGAGGCTGGAACCCACACCGTTTCGATGGTGCGAAGGGTGCACCGACGATAGGAGTCCGACATAAGCCCTCTGACCGCGAACCTCACAGTAAACGCAGCCCGCCAGGGTGCCGTCTCTCTCCGCAAGGAGGAACTCGCCCGTCAATTGGCGTTGGCAGATTTCTTGGGCGGCGATTCGATCACCGTTAATGAAAAACTGCTCAACTCGAAAGGCTTCATTAATCAACCTCGCGATCGAATCGACATCGCTGAGGTTGGCCGTGCGCACAGAAAATTCAAAATTCACGAAGAAAGTACCCCGGAACTTTTTATTATCGGCTGTAAAATCTGTGGGGCAAATCTCACTAATCCCCCGAGCCGCGGCTGATCACACACCGTACAACTTCGCGATACGCCTGCATCACGCGCGATCCGGACACAATTTGTAAACCCTTGGCCGTTTGAACGAACTCGCTGACGCGAGGGACGCTACGCGTGGGCGCGGATCAGCTGCTCGGGCCTAATGAGCGGTCGCGTTTTTTAGCCATAATGTAAGGTCGGCGTGCCGAGCTTCACGTCATTCACCGGTTAGAGACGAACTACCGTGCCTCGGGAAAGCACTCCTGGGCTGAGACAGAATGGCTAACTAAGTGCGCTGGAGTCGTTCAAGCAGTGGGGCACTTAAAAGAGAATGTGGTCGAAAGCAGCGTGCTCCGTCTTGAACTTCGCCGCAAGATCGTCCATTGTCCTGCGCTCATCGTCCGAGAGCTTGCGTCTCGCCACGATTTGACTGGCTCGCAACGACCTCAACTGTCCGGCGATGTCGATTAAGATATCCTTCCCCGTATCCGCACCGAGCCGCCGCGAGCTGAAAGTCAGTGAGTAAGCGCAATCGCTTCTAGTGTCTTTAAGCCCCATGCTTGTCATCCGCTCTTTCTCGTCTTCCAGGACCATTCTCGACTCGGACTGAATGGTCACTTCACAAAGCAGGTCTATGATGGCCGCTCGCTCAGCCCAGCCAAGACCGGCTTTGTCCATGAGGCTGTATCGCTCCGTAGCAGGACCATTCGCATGAACGTGTATTTGGGTCAGCACCGTGTATGGTTCCCCTACGGCCTGCTCTACTGCGATAAGGTGCATGAAAAAGTGGTCGTGTTCCGTGCCGTAGTCGGCAGCCCAATCGACATTGAAATCGGGCGCATCCACGCGCAGCAGGTTTTCCGATGTAACTTTGGCTATCGCCTCCAGCACCTTCCGCAAGCCATCGTCAAAATTATTGCGGAAATCGGCATAGACCTTGTCTTTTAGGAATAGCGGGATTTTGCAGTCCTCAAGCAGAATGGGCAACAGGACAACGCGCTTCTCTTCCAATTCGCGTATGAGGCCGCTGCTTAGCTCTTTTTTGCACCATTCCGACTCCACCGATGCCTTCGAGAGAACGACCAGCAATGCGCTTGAGCCTTCGATTGCCTTTTGAATTTTGTCAATAAGCGAGTCACCGACCGATAGCTCCCATTGGTCAATCCAGACTTGCGCTTTGTGCTTGACGAGCTGTTCGGCGAGGCGACCTGCAAACGCTGCATCGGCATGCGAATAACTGACGAAGACGGGCATAGCTGGCGATGCGGGTATGATACCGGCCTTGGAATCAGCATGATGTGATTTCGCCGTGCCGTTCGGATTGGATTATGATCAGTGCGCACATGCGACATCACATTCGTTTCCCTCCGCCGTTTAGAATCGATCGATCCAATCCAGCTTCGAAAGGTCCGCTGTAGTCGGCAAGGGCCTGGCGATTCCGCAGAAAAACTTCTGGATTGCGCCTGGATCACGCGCCACTCGTACAGAGTGCGGAAGGGCGGCCGGCGGCTCGGAAAGAGGCAAGATTCCACTCATCTAACTGCTGAGGCTGAGTCCACGTATTTGATGAGCAGCACTTCGTTACCGATCTCGCTGTAGATCAGTTCGTCCACAGTACCGGCCGCCAGAAGAAGACCGTATCCCCCCGGCCGCAATCCCTCTTCTTCGCGCTGCGAAACGTGGGCGAGAGGATCGCGATGCGGATCTGCAGTTGCTGCGTGTGCAAGCGCTTCACGGCGGAAGCCAGGTCCTGGGTCACGCACGTGGAAGACCAGTGCTCTGCCAGTACGAACGGCGGTGACCTCAACCACCTGTTCGGGATTGAACGCTGCTCCGTGCTCCATTGCATTCAACAGAATCTCTCGTAATGCCAGCATCATGTCCTGCCGTGTGTCCTCAGGCAATTGAGCACTCAGCTCTTTCGCAAAAATCATGAGGCGCTCGGCTGTGAGGGGGCGGCAATTTACACGGACTGATACCCAGCCAGGTTTGGCCGACAGAACTTGTATGTCCTCTCGCCAGTAACTGTCGGACGCAGCAGCAGAAGCTAAGTCCGCAATTTCCCTCGGAATGAACGGAGGTGTGAAACAGGCGAACACTCGGGCACGCAGGGCAGCGATGACCTCGTCCGGAGTGCTTTGACGAGCCAGAACGATACACTTAACCCCGGGTCTGATAACACGTATCTCTTCCAATAGCGCCAGGTCTTCGTCGATTGCACTATCGGGGCTGGTGATCACCACCCCGAACGATCGCACACGCAATCGCTGCAAGGCGTCGGCATTCCCGGCCGAATACTCCATGGGAAAGTCAGCGGCCGAAAGCGCATCGCCAATCTCGCGGCTTATGTGCATATCATTCCCAATGATTAAGACTCGACTCATGTCTTACTCCGACGGTACGAACAAGGTCATTTTAGTGGAGAACGTGTTCAGACGTATCGACAAATGTGAAATGCCCGGGCCGGCTTAGTGGAGTGGGCTTGATCGCATATGCCACTCGGTGTCCCCCGCAAGCTGCTCTGGATCATCCCGAGTGACGCGCCATCCGGAAATAATCCACAGCCTCCGGCCCCATTAAGTAGCGATATTGTCATCGCCTTACGTAGCTGTAGCTAAGCTAATCCTGTTTAACTAACTCCGGACGGCTTCTCAACTTCTCCGGGAAGCGTCTTAGGTTCCAGAGAATCTCCTACCCTAAAAGCTCCTCATCCGCGCCTGTCCAGTTCAGAATTCTTCACCCAGCTAACCTACACAACCTGGACAACTTACCTCCCACCCACCCTCAAACTCCTTCCTGCCGCATGCTATATCTGCGGGCGAACTCATATGTCCGCAATCGAAACCACCTCCGCTCCGGTCGCCGAACCGGCTGCCTCCACCGGCCCTACTTCGGAAGAAGGTAAGGCCGTGTCCTCTCGCAACGCTGTCAAGCACAATCTCTGCTCGAAGAAACTTACCGGCTCCGATCTCGAAGAATTTAACGCGGTCCGCACCAAGCTAGACGAGGAATGGGAACCCTCGACCGAAACCGAGCGTATGCTGCTCGAGCAAATGGCCCTCAGCCAGTGGCGCATGGCTCGCGCCCTCGATCTCGAGCTCGCCGTCTTCGATCTCGAAGCTTTCGATGCCACCGCTCTGGCGCTCGTCCTCCGCTACCGCACCGCCGCCGAGCGTGCCTTCTACAAGGCCCTTACCGAGCTTCAGCGCCTTCGAGCCTCCATCCGCGAGGATGGCCGCCGCCAGCAAGACGACGAAGAAGCCGCCGTCCAGCGCGAAATCGAACGCCTCATCATGGCCCCCATCGCCCGTACCCCCCAGTTCGTTTCGCAAAATCCTGTAGGGGCGAGGCCTGCCCGGCCTGACAACGGGCTCCCACAAGAAGCCGGAAGCGTGAGCGACCGGCCAGCACCCCATTTCGTTTCGCAAAATCATCCTCCGGACCCGCAGCCGCCCAGTGTTGAGGGCTAACCAAGGGGTAGCCCGCATCTCTGGCGGGGCAAGCCGGAGTAACATCAGCCCTATCCGCTTCGTCTTTCTCTATGTCAGTGATTAAGTGGGATAGTGTGCGGTTTCCCGGCGTGTTGCGCCGCCCAATCGAACTTAGCCTTAGCATTTAACCCCTAATTTGGAGCACCGGATGAAAAATCCTGGCGTCTTAGAAGACACGCCAGCTAGGCAGACACAACACTTTAACCCTCTTCCACCCCCGGACGAGCCGCGGCGGAACTTATGGTGGCTATGGCTGCTTCTGCTGGGCGCGCTACTGTACGGAGGCTATCGGTTCTACCAGGCGCAAGTTCAAAAGTCGGCGGCCATGACAGCGGCCCAGGAAGCGAAAGCATTTTCGCACCTCGCTTCAGTGGTTGTCGTCGACTCCCATCGCGGCGACATGCCAATGGACCTGCGGGGCCTCGGCTCGGTCACCGCCTTTCAAACGGTCACAGTAAAAACACGCATAGACGGACAACTGACCCGCGTTGATTTCACCGAAGGCCAGTTCGTGCACAAAGGCGATCTTCTCGCCGAGATCGATCCGCGGACCTACCAGGTTCAGCTTTTACAGGCGCAAGCGCAGCTTACGCGCGACGAGGCGCAGTTGAAGGATGCGGTGGTGAACCTCGACCGCAATCGGGCCTTGTATGCCGCTCAGGTAATTGCTAAGCAACAGCTCGACACTCAGGCGGCGTTGGTCGGCCAGTACAACGGCGGAATTGAAGCAGATAAGGCGCAAATCGAAGCCGCCAAGCTACAGCTCGCCTACTGCCGCATCGAGGCTCCGATCAGCGGCCGAATCGGCCTGCGGCAAGTTGATCCGGGAAACATGGTGCACGCCGCCGATGCAAATGGCATTGCAGTCATCACACAGCTTCAGCCCATCTCGGTGCTGTTCAGCATTCCAGAGGATTATCTCCCGGAAGTTTTGAAGCGGCTCCGGTCGAATCCTCATCTTCCGGTGATTGCCTACGATCGCGACGGCAATAAGAAACTCGCCAATGGAACGCTCGTTACCGTCGATAATCAGATCGATCCCACCACCGGAACCTCGAAATTAAAGGCTGAGTTTGCAAATGCCGACTATGCTCTGTTTCCCAACCAATTCGTGAACGTCGAGTTGCGGCTGGACACGAAACGCGGCGTGGTGATTGTGCCGGCAGCCGCTATTCAACGCGGTCCCGGGGGCACTTTCGTCTACGTCGTCAAGGATGAACGCGCGAGCGTCCGCCCTGTCACAGTAGGACCGGTAGTGGGTAATGAAATCGGCGTCGAGAAGGGACTTGCGAGCGGCGAGCAGGTTGTCGTTGACGGAGCCGACAAGCTGACCGACGGCATGAAAGTTGACGTTCGTACGTTGAATACCAACGGCGCGGGGCAAGGTTCTCACGCATGAGCCCCTCCCGGCCGTTTATACTCCGGCCGGTAGCGACTTCGCTGCTGATGGCCGGCATTCTGTTGGCTGGCGCCATCGCCTATAAGCAACTGCCTGTATCAGCGCTGCCCGAGGTTGACTACCCCACAATCCAGATTCTGACGTTTTACCCCGGGGCCAGCCCCGAGGTGATGACCGCTACAGTCACCGCGCCGCTCGAACGGCAATTCGGACAAGTGCCGGGGTTGAAGCAGATGACCTCCATCAGCTCATTCGGCGCATCCATTGTCACCCTGCAATTCGACCTGAATTTGAACATAGATATCGCCGAGCAGGAAGTTCAGGCGGCGATTAATCAATCGGGAACATACCTTCCGGCCGACTTGCCGAATCCGCCGGTCTACAACAAGGTGAACCCGGCCGATGCGCCCATCTTGACTCTCGCGCTCACGTCAAAGGCAATGCCGCTCTCGAGGGTGGAAGACCTGGCCGATACGACGCTTGCTCAGAAGATCTCGCAATTGCCCGGAGTTGGACTCGTCACATTAAGCGGCGGCCAAAAGCCGGCCGTTCGCATTCAAGCCAATCCCATGGCGCTCGCAGCTTACGGATTGAGCCTCGAGAATCTCCGGACCGCAATCGGCCTCGCCAACGTAAACCAGGCGAAGGGCAACTTCGATGGTCCGCGCCAATCGTTCACGATCGGAGCAAACGATCAGATTCGTTCGAGCGCCGACTACAGAGCATTGATTGTCGCGTATAAGAACGGAGCGCCGGTACGGTTGTCCGACGTGGCCACGGTAATACAAGGCGCCGAGAATGTGAAGGAGGCTGCCTGGATGAATACCACCCCGGCAGTCATCATGAACATTCAGCGGCAGCCGGGCGCCAACATCATCTCCGTCGTCGACAGGGTGAAAACCATACTGCCGCAGCTTCGGGCGTCCCTGCCCGCTTCGATCGGCATCACGGTGCTTACCGACCGCACCAATACCATCCGCGCTTCCGTCAAGGACGTGCAATTCGAGCTGATGTTAACCGTTGCGCTCGTGGTGATGGTGATTTTCCTGTTTCTCCGAAACCTGGCGGCCACCATTATTCCGAGCGTCGCAGTGCCCCTGTCGCTTGTCGGAACGTTCGGAGTGATGTATCTGCTCGGCTACAGCCTGAACAATCTTTCCTTAATGGCGTTGACCATTTCGACCGGCTTCGTCGTCGATGACGCGATTGTGATGATCGAGAACATTTCGCGTTATATCGAAGAGGGCGAATCGCCGCTACGAGCCGCGCTGAAGGGTTCGGAACAGATTGGGTTCACGATCGTCTCGCTCACCGTCTCGTTGATTGCCGTGCTCATTCCGTTGCTCTTTATGGGCGACATTGTAGGCCGTTTGTTCCGGGAATTTGCTATCACTCTGGCGGTCACAATTCTTGTATCCGCCTTTGTCTCGCTCACCTTGACGCCCATGATGTGCGCCAAGCTTTTGCGATTCAGATCGGAATCGGAGCAGGGTTGGTTCTATCGGGCCTCCGAGCGCGCCTTCAACTGGGTGATCGATCGCTATGGGGCGACTTTGCGATGGGTCTTGCGCTACCAGGGATTCACGCTCTTCGTTCTCATCGCGACGATTGCCGCCACGCTGCTTCTCTTCGTTTACGTTCCGAAGGGGTTTTTCCCGGTTCAGGACACGGGTCTCATTCTAGGCATCTCGGAAGCTCCTCAAGAGATCTCGTTCCCGGCAATGTCCGAGAAGCAGAGGGAGTTGGCTCGCATCATTTTGCAAGATCCGGCCGTCGAAAGCCTTTCCTCCTTCATCGGCATCGATGGAACAAACGCAACGCTGAACAGCGGCCGGATTCAAATCAATCTGAAGCCGGTTGAACAGCGGAACGCGAATGCCTCGGAAGTGATCCGGCGGCTGAGCCCCAAACTTGCCAGGGTGAACGGCATAACGCTTTATATGCAGCCGGTGCAGGATCTATCCGTCGAAGATCGCGTGAGCCGGACGGAGTTTCAGTACAGCGTGGAAGATGCCGACCCGCGCGAGCTGGACACCTGGGTGCCACGCATCGTCGCGAAGCTACAAACGCTGCCTCAGTTGCGCGACGTGGCGAGCGATCAGCAGAATCATGGCCTCGAGGCGGATATCGTCATCGATCGCGATACGGCATCGCGGCTCGGCATCACGCCGCAAACGATCGACGATACGTTGTATGACGCTTTTGGACAACGGCTCGTCTCGACCATCTTTACGCAGTTGAACCAGTACCATGTTGTGCTCGAGGTCGATCCTCAATATCAACTCAACCCAAACTCGTTGAAAGATATCTACGTCCAATCGAGCGCGGGAGCAGAGGTTCCGCTCAGCGCGTTTACACACTTCGAGCCTTCCACTACTGCGCTCGCCATCAATCACCAGGGCCAGTTTCCGGTTGTGACGTTATCGTTCAATCTGGCGCCCGGCGTATCGCTCGGAGACGCTGTTCAGGCAATCAAGAACGCTGAAACACAGATCGGCATGCCTGCCAGTATCAATGCTAGTTTTCAAGGCACAGCCGAGGCCTTCCAGAACTCGCTGGCTAATGAACCGTTCCTGATTCTTGCGGCCTTGGTGACGGTGTACATCGTTCT
The DNA here is from genome assembly GCA_049585195.1 of Bryobacteraceae bacterium. Taxonomy (GTDB): domain Bacteria; phylum Acidobacteriota; class Terriglobia; order Bryobacterales; family Bryobacteraceae; genus KBS-96. The sequence goes on from JBAUZG010000361.1 coordinate 54,318, forward strand.
GGGCGTTCTCTACGAAAGCTACATTCACCCGCTTACCATCCTCTCTACGCTCCCTTCGGCGGGTGTGGGAGCCATTCTCGCCCTCCAAATTTGCCATACCGATTTCAGCGTTATCGCGCTCATCGGCATCATCCTGCTGATCGGCATTGTGAAGAAGAACGCGATCATGATGATCGATTTCGCTCTCGAAGCGGAGCGCAAAGAAGGCAAGACTCCGATTGAAGCCATTTACCAGGCTTCGCTGCTGCGATTCCGGCCCATCATGATGACCACTATGGCTGCGCTATTTGGCGGCTTACCTTTGGCGCTGGGCACGGGAACAGGATCGGAGCTGCGGAGGCCTCTTGGAATCACCATCGTCGGCGGCCTGATCCTCAGCCAGATTCTGACCCTGTATACGACCCCTGTTGTTTACCTGTTCTTCGATCGTCTGGCGCATGGGCTTCGGCGGCGCGAGCGTGTGGCCCGCCGGTGGGAAACGCCTGTTCCGGCGGAGTAGATAAGTGAATATTTCCGCCCCTTTCATCAAAAAGCCGGTCGCCACAACGCTTCTTACTTTCGCGCTCGCGCTCGCCGGCGCCCTCGCCTTCCGCTTTCTTCCCGTTGCGCCGCTACCGCAGGTCGAATACCCCACAATTCAAGTGGGCGCAAACTTGCCGGGCGCAAGTCCGGAGACGATGGCCGCCACCGTCGCAACACCGCTCGAAAGGCAGTTCGGGCGCATCGCCGGCGTCACTGAAATGACGTCGAATAGCCAGACCGGCTCGACACACATCACTCTTCAATTCGACCTAAGCCGGAAGATCGATTCCGCCGCGCGAGATGTGCAAGCCGCTATCAATGCGGCGCGCGGCCAGTTGCCTTCCGATCTTCCCTCGAATCCCTGGTACTACAAAGTAAATCCAGCCGACGCGCCCATCATGATTCTGGCGCTCACCTCCGACACAATCGACAAGCCGCACATGTACGATGCGGCGGAATCGATTCTCGCGCAGAAGATCTCGCAGATTGAGGGCGTAGGCCAGGTGGAAGTCGGCGGAGGCGCGCGCCCGGCGGTTCGTGTGGAAGTAAATCCGATGGCCTTGAACGGCTATGGCCTCAGCCTCGAGGACGTGCGAACTGTTTTGCAAAACGCGAACGCCATCAGTCCGACCGGCGAGCTGTCGAACTCGTCGGAGTCGTGGCTGATTAAGACTTCCGATCAATTAAAAGTTGCATCGAAATATCAGCCGTTAATCGTCGCCTATCACAACGGCTCCGCAGTTCGCTTGTCCGATGTTGCCTACGTCTACGACTGGATTCAGGACCGGCGGAATACAGGCCTCGATAACGGCAAGGATGCTGTCTTGTTGATTCTGTTCCGGCAGCCCGGTGCGAACATCATCGACACTGTCGATCGCGTAAAGAGCTTGTTGCCGCGGCTGCGAGCCTCCATCTCGCCGGCCATCGATCTGAGCATTGCCAATGACCGCACAACCACCATACGGGCTTCGGTGGACGATGTCGAATTCACTTTAATTATTTCCATTTTGCTTGTGGTCCTGGTCGTGTTCTTCTTTCTGCGGAACGCGTGGGCCACGGCGATTCCGAGCGTCGCTGTCCCGCTCTCCCTGTTGGGCACGTTCGGCGTGATGTATCTGCTCGGGTACAGTCTCGATAATTTGTCTCTGATGGCGCTGACGATCTCCACTGGATTCGTGGTGGATGACGCGATTGTCGTCATTGAAAACATCACGCGCTATCTGGAAAAAGGCTTGACGCCCCTCGAAGCGGCACTTCGCGGCTCGCGCGAGATCGGTTTCACTGTGGTTTCGATGAGCGCTTCGCTCGTGGCGGTTTTCATTCCCATTCTCTTGATGGAAGGTATCGTCGGACGCCTGTTCCGCGAATTTGCGGTTACCCTCGCGATCGCAATCGGCGTTTCGCTCATCGTTTCATTGACCACGACGCCCATGATGTGCGCCCGCTTCCTGAAACCTCATTCCCGGGGGAAGCATGGCATCTTCTACACGATCAGCGAAAAATTCTTCGTGTGGATTCACTCGTTCTACCGGGTTACGCTGGGCGTGGTCTTGCGTCATCCTCAGCTCACGCTCGTCATTCTGTTCGCGACCATTGCAATCAATGTCATGCTCTTCATCGCCATACCCAAAGGCTTCTTCCCTCAGCAGGACACCGGGCGGCTGGGCGGAGCCATTGTTGCGTCGCAGGACATGTCCTTTCAAGCAATGCGGCAGAAGCTGGCCCAGTTTGTCAATATCGTGCGAACCGATCCGGCTGTCGACACAGTGGCTGGGTTCGCCGGAGGGGGAACGGCCAACGTCGCGGGTTTGTTTATCTCCTTGAAGCCCCTTGACCAGAGACACGTATCAGCCGACCAGGTGATTAACCGCCTTCGCGAAAAACTTGCCGTTGTTCCAGGAGCGACACTCTATCTTCAGGCCTCTCAGGATATTCACGTAGGTGGACGCGCCAGCAACTCGCAATACGAGTACACGATTCAATCCGATTCAATTCAAGACTTGAACACATGGGCGCCGCGGCTCCTCGACAAACTGCGCACGCTGCCGCAATTGCGCGACGCCAATAGCGATCAACAAATACGTGGCCTGGAAAGCACGCTCATAATTGACAGAGACACCGCATCGAGGTTGGGAGTGTCTCCCAGCGCCATCGACAACACACTCTACGACGCATTCGGGCAGCGCCAGGTCTCGACCATGTACGAGAGCTTGAACCAGTATCACGTCGTAATGGAAGTCGCTCCCGAGTACCAGCAAAGCCCCGAGGCTCTGAAAAGCATTTACGTTCGTTCCTCGAATAACACGATGGTTCCGCTCAGCACGTTTTCCCACTACGAGCTTCGCAATACGTCACTCGGCATCAATCATCAAGGCCAGTTCCCTTCCATCACGATGTCCTTTGCGCTGGCTCCAGGCGTAGCGCTCAGTGATGCCGTCGATGCCGTGAATGCGGCCGAGCGCGACATCGGCATGCCGTCTAGTGTCCGCGGCAGTTTCTCCGGCACGGCGCGGGCGTTTCAAAAATCGCTGTCAAATGAACCGCTGCTGATTTTGGCGGCGCTGGTGACGGTTTACATCGTCCTGGGCATGCTGTACGAAAGCTATATTCATCCCATTACAATTCTGTCCACCTTGCCGTCGGCCGGAGTGGGCGCAATTATCGCTTTGCTGCTATTCAACACTGAATTGAGCGTTATTGCTCTAATCGGCATCATTCTCCTGATCGGCATCGTGAAGAAAAATGCGATCTTGATGATCGATTTCGCGCTTGAAGTGGAGCGAAAGGAAGGCCTAAGTCCGCGTGATGCAATTTATGAAGCCTGCCTGCTGCGCTTCCGCCCCATTTTAATGACAACGATGGCCGCGTTGCTGGGCGGATTGCCGCTCGCGCTCGGCACCGGGACCGGCTCTGAACTGCGCCGGCCGCTTGGCATCACAATCGTAGGCGGACTGATTCTGAGCCAAATCCTGACCCTCTACACAACCCCTGTGGTTTATCTCTACCTGGATCGCTTCCAGATGCGCTTCAGTCGGAGCAGACGCCGCGTGCTGTCCGCGCCCGATTTCGATCCATCGCTTGGCATTCAGCAATCGTAGGCGACCTCAAGCTACTTCGACCGGCCTACGCATTACAGCCACGTAAGGCATGCTAGCGTAGACGGAGAAGCATCGAGCCGGGCCCTTAGCTCAGTGGTCAGAGCAGGGGACTCATAATCCCTTGGTCGTAGGTTCAAATCCTACAGGGCCCACCACCTTCGAGTTTTTGTCTCTCCACCCGCCGTTCTGAGAAAATAGATTCAACGATGAATCTGACCCAGGCACGGACGCTCGGCCTACTTTTGTCGCTTTCGCTGTCCCTTTCCGCCGCATCGGTAAAACGCTTCGGCGCGAAAGGTGATGGTGTCACAGACGACACCGCCGCAATCGAACGAGCGATTCGTGCGACAAGGTCAGGCGCGCTGGTCTTTCCAGCAGGCACATACAAGCTCAGCTCAACATTGACGCTCCGGTCAGACGTTACCTACCAGGGCGAGGGCGCTGCGATTCTAAAGGGCGATGGTTATTTTTGGCTCATGCAGATGCCGCAGAGCACGGTCAACCTGACAATCAAGGGACTGACATTCGATGAGGGCGGACTGTTGTTGCAGGGACAAGTACTTGGGGTCAAGATCATCGGCAACACGTTTCAGAACCTGACTACCGATAATTCCAAGGGTAATTGGACCTTGGGCAACACCATTTTCTCCCCCGATGGAGTTCACAACGCGACAATCAGCGGGAACACCTTTCGCAATATCTTGATTAACGGAAGGACGCGTCCCGATGGAACGGGCAACTCGATCGACCGGTCGAACACGGCCATGATGTTCTACGGCATCGACCGGACCTCTATCGATCACAACACCTTCGACCGCGTGGGCCAAGGCATCAAAATTTGCTTCACAAATCCCTGGCCTTCTCACGACGTTTACATTGGACACAACACGTTCCAGCGGGTTCATCGCATGGGTATGGAAATTCAAGGCGCAATGGGATGCGGAGCGAGCCACCCAGCTATTGACGGACCGAATACTTACGATTTGACGATCGAATACAACAGCCTCACCGATTGGGACGATGCATATTGGTGGAGCTATCCGATCAGTTTGGCGAATCCCGCACCCGATGGCGGTGCCGGCGCAATCGTACGCTACAACTACATCGTAGGCGGCAAGGCCGAATATTGGGATACCGATGGACCCGGCGGCAAGTACGGCTATGGCATCGAAGCCGCCAGCGCAGGCCTTCAAGTTTACGGCAATACGGTCAAGGGCTACTGGGGACAGAGCATTGCGATCTCGGGCTCGCCCAACGCGCAGGTTCACGACAACTTCGTTTGCGGCGCGGCGAAAGGCGCGACTGTGAGCATCGGTCCGCAGTCCGCTCCTTCGCCGGGTGCGTCGTACTGGAAAAACACGATCATTCCACATACCTGCCCGGCGACTTTGCCCAATCCTCTGACGAATGCACAACCGTCCGGGGCGCACACCCCGGACGCGCCTCTATCGTCCGGCGTTCGATGAAGCCCAGCTTGGTACTAAGTCAGCACTAATTCAGCAGTTCTGTACTGAATCCCACGCCAATCTTCGCCACCTATGCGACTGATTCACTTCCTTGTCCTAGTACGAAGTCGCAAGATTTTCGTTCGAAAGAAGCGTAAGCCCTCAAAAACGTAGCAAATTCCTTTCAATTTAGGGGGTCGGCCGGTGCGTAAGGGAAAGTCTTAAGGAGGGTATACCGTACCGGTTGAGCATGCGAAAGCCGCGAAGTACCTGCGTTACAGGCCACCTGAACCCTGCCTTGACTGCCTTCCCCACACCACGTGAAGATGGATTCATTCCCGCTCAATCCTTTGGAATCGGAGGCCAAAGAAATTAATTCGGCGGTGATGGCCAGATTTGGCGACTCCATTAGTGTTTAAAGACGTTTTTCGATGAAGTCTTTACGTTATTCGCTCGATGCTTTCTCTCAGCTATCTCTTCACGAGCCGGCTGCTTTGGTGAATTAATAATGCTCTTTATTTTCGGTCTTGGCGTTTTGGCATTCGCGGTCTCGCTGGTGATGACACCGCTCGTGAGAGATGTCTTCCTGCGCATGGGTGTCGTCGATATGCCCGACCAGGAGCGGAAATTACACGGCAGTAATATTCCCCGGGTGGGTGGCATCGCGATCTTCCTTGCGTACACAATTGCTTATTCGGTTCTGGCATTAACGCCAGCGCGGGGCAACGAGCTTTTTGGCCAGGCATTTGCCGGCAAATGGTGGCTTTTTTCGGCTGTCGCGGTCGTTTTTCTGACCGGTTTACTGGACGATCTGCTCACGTTACGCCCCAAGCAGAAGCTGCTCGGGCAAATTATCGCGGCTGTCCTTGTATGGTACGGCGGTATCGAAATCAACCCGTTCCCGAATACGCATTTTGGCCCCTGGCTCAGTCTACCGCTCACGATCGCCTGGCTGATTGGTTGCACGAATGCCTTCAATCTGATTGACGGCTTGGATGGACTGGCAGCGGGGGCGGGGCTGTGCGCGACGCTGACCGTGATTGCCGCCGCCTTTCTCACCCACAACGCGGGTCTGGCTCTGCTCGCGATTCCTTTAGCGGGCAGTCTCCTGGCATTCCTGTGCTTCAATTTCAACCCCGCTTCGATTTTTCTCGGCGATTGCGGCAGCCTCACAATCGGCTTCCTACTCGGCTGCCTTGGAGTGATCTGGAGCCAGAAGATCACCACCCTTATCGGCCTCTCGGCCCCGTTGATGGCTATTTCGCTTCCCTTGCTGGACACCTCAATCGCCATCGCCCGGCGAGTGCTGCGCAGCCGCCCCATTTTCTCGCCCGATCGAGGCCACATCCATCATCGCCTGCTCGATCGGGGCAATTCAGTACGTAAAACGGCATTACTGCTCTACGCCGCCTGCTCCATCGCTGCAGGCTTGTCCCTGCTCCAGCTCTCTTCACATGGGCTGTTTGGCGTACTCGTCATTCTGCTGTTCGGCTCTCTGGTCTGTTTCGGAATTCAGCATCTGGGCTATATCGAGTTCCGCGTGGCCAGCAGGTTGCTTCAAAAACGTGTCATGTTTCGCATGATCGATGACGAAATGAAATTGCAGCAACTTGAGAATCGGCTGGCGGAGGCAGACGAAGACGAGGCCTTGGACCTGATTAGCAAAACCTGTCTCGATCTGGGCGTCGAAAACGTATTTATCGCGGGACGCACCGACGAAGTCGTCAACATCTTGCTCGATCTCTCCGCAAGCCAGGTGAATCTTCCGATCGACTCAGGCCGAACGCTCATCCTCCACGGCCTGCCTCCGCAGGACAGGCCACTCCCCATCGAGCGTCTTTCCTCGCTCATCCGAAAGCATTTCCAGGCGCCAAGCAAGCCTCTCCAGCCGGCGGCAGTCCTCCTCGACTATACGATCAAAGGCGAGCGCTCGTTGCGGCCACTAGCGCGCTCCTGAGGGACGACTTGGTCATCGGAGACTGGAGACTGCGCGCTGGACGATCCCGGGCCGGCGATTTTCAGATTAGAGTGCAACTTCAGGACCCTGCACCGCCGTTAGAGCCGTGACGCGGGGTGGCCAAAGACGGCTTTCCTGAACCGTGTTCCACAAGCCCAGCCGGCGCGCGAGGTCGAGATCAGTAAATACTGGGCGACTTTGCGGGAGAATCATTGATTGGGCGTGCACGTTGGCCGAATCACAATGGCTCGCTCCAAGAGAAAGCAGGGCCTTCTTCAATGACTCTGATAGCCCGCGACAACTCGCGAGAGGAAGGTGATCCGTGACGAAGCCGACGATACTTGTGGCGACGTGGGGCGATGGGCTGTTCGCATTCACGGGTGATGGGCGCACGCAAGAGATTGCGAACCAGCCCGTCAGAGGGCTCGCACCGGATGGGCGCGGCGGTGCGCTCGCCATTGTCGGCGGACATTCGCTGCGCAGGCGTGCACCAAGCGGCGAATGGGCAACCGTCGCTACGAGCGAGTTCGAGCTTTCGTGCTGTATGGCTGTTAAAGGCGCCATCTACGTAGGAACGGACGATGCACGCATGCTGCGGCTGAGTCATGGGGAAGGTGCGCTCGATCCTATCGATGGTTTCGACAACATCGTGGGGCGGAATGCTTGGTTTGCTGGTTCGGCGATTGTTAATGGGCAGCGTCTCGGGCCACCGCTAGGCATTCGCTCGGTTGCGGCCAACTCGAACGGGAGCATACTGTTCGCCAACGTTCACGTGGGAGGCATTCCGCGTTCAATGGATGGCGGAAGAACCTGGCAGCCCACCATAGATATCAACAGCGATGTTCATGAGGTGCGCGCGCACCCGGCAGATCCGGACATTGTCGTCGCGGCGTCCGCTATCGGCCTTTGCATTAGCCGCGACGCAGGAGCAACGTGGGCCATAGAACGCGACGGCCTGCACGCATCGTACTGCTCTGCGGTAGCGTTCTCGGGCGATGACATTCTTGTCTCCGCGTCGACAGATCACTTTGCGGCCCAGGGAAGAATTTATCGTCGGCCGATCAGACCGGATGGAGACATAGTGGCCGTCGAAGATGGCCTGGCTACGTGGCTCAACGGTATCGCCGACACAGGTTGCATCGCCACAAACGGCTCAACGATTGTGGTGGTTGACAGAGGTGGAACCCTGTACCTGTCAACTGAGTTCGGGCTGGCTTGGTCACGGAGTAGCAGCGAACTACCAACCCCGAGTTCCGTTCTAATCTGTTGACCAAAATCGAACAACTCAGGCTTGCTCTCAATTCAGTTATTAGTTTGGAGGCATCGAGAGTGGCGGGAATGTCCGTGGTGAAAAACTGAGGCGCGATCCGACGGATCATGAATCAAGTCTAGTGCAGTTACATGCCGAGGCCTAAGGATGGGACCGGAGGTTCGGCTTGTGAAACCATTAGCGTTGGCGTTAATGGAATGTGGCGGTGCGAGCCTCCGGGCGGGTAACGGCGAAGGGGCGATCAGGAAACTTCGGGGAGGAGTTGAGTCCAAGCCAGAGTTTTCGTTGTCGCTCGTGATTAACGGCGCAGCGTAGATCGATATCCTACTCACTCGCTGCGAGTGGGTTTTCGGAGAAGTGAGAAATCGGGCGCGAATTCTCGGCCTGGTTAAGCGAACGCTCATTGAACGCCTCTCATGTTACGTTAGTTCCTGGTTGCAATGGCGTGGTTTACGCGGCAGAAGCCGTCCGTTGAGAATGCACCCGGCGATGCGGAAAAGAACGTGCGCACGGAGGGTTTGTGGCTGAAGTGCGAGGGCTGCAGCGAGGTGATTTGGCGCAAAGCGCTCGAGGAAAACCTTCAAGTCTGTCCCAAGTGCGGCTATCATTTCCGGATCGATGCACTTACGCGGCTACAAATGTTATTCGATGACGGGCAGTTCGAAGAGCATGACTCTCGCCTAACGTCCTCCGATCCGCTGGGCTTTGTGGATTCGAAACCCTATCAAGAGCGCCTGGAAGCCATGCGCGAGTCAACCGGTTTGCCGGATGCGGTGATCTCGGCAACCGGGAACCTGCTCGGGCGCCGTGTTCACATCTGTGGGCTCGAGTTGAAGTTCATTGGCGGGTCGATTGGGGCCGTGGTGGGCGAAAAGATCACCCGCGCCATCGAGCGGTGCATTCGGGAAAAGATTCCTTTGGTGATTGTGTCGGCTTCCGGCGGCGCGAGGATGCAGGAAGGCACTATCAGCTTGATGCAGCTCGCGAAGATGTCGGCTGCGCTGATGAAGCTGGACGAGGCCGGCCTGCCTTATATCAGCGTGATGACCGATCCGACAACCGGCGGCGTGACCGCGAGCTTTGCTATGCTTGGCGACATTAATATTGCCGAGCCCGGCGCGCTGATCGGTTTCGCCGGACCGCGCGTCATTGAGCAGACGATCCGGCAGAAGCTTCCCGAGGGTTTTCAGAGAAGCGAGTTCCTGCTCGAGCATGGCTTCCTGGATTCCGTCGTGAAACGGGGCGAGCTTCGCGCGTTTCTAGATAAGAGTTTACGGTTCATGGCTGGTTGACGGAGGCGGTGCGATAAGTTAGATCCACCATGAAGCGATGGAATCTTGTCTGTGCAGCGGTTTTGGGAGCCGTTGCGCTTTCCGTTTTGACGAGAGCGGGAATCCCTCTGCCGCGCCGCCCCCTTGTTCCGAATCCGAAGGAGAGCAAGCTAACCAAGGCGGATATCGACCGTCTGATGACTGAGTTATCGAACTGGGGCCGGTGGGGCAAGAACGATCAAATCGGCACCGTCAATCTGATTACACCTGCGAAACGCAAGGCTGCTTTTACCCTCGTGAGAGAAGGTTTCACGGTCTCGCTCGAGCGCGATGCGAATACGAAAAAGGAGATCGATAATTCGTCGCCCTGGGGTCACGTGATGACTGCAACCGGACAGCACCCGGTAGCGGGTCAATTCGATCTCGATACTTATTCGGTTTCGTATCACGGCTATGGCACGACACATATGGACGCGCTGTGCCACATGTTTTACAACGGCCACCTGTATAACGGCTTTCCACAGAGCGCGATAACCGATGCCGGCGCCGGCGAGCTTGACATTACTCACTTTAAGCGCGGAATTTTCACGCGGGGCGTACTAGTGGATATTCCGGTATTGAAGGGTCTGCCGTATCTCGAACCGAATGTCGCTATTTATCCGGAAGATCTCGAGGCCTGGGAGAAAAAGAGCGGCGTGCACATCGAAAGCGGTGACGTCGTTTTCATTCGGACGGGCCGCTGGGCTCGGCGTGCAGCGAAAGGACCGTGGGACGTGGCGAGTCACTCGGCTGGCCTCCATGCGTCCTGCGTGAAATGGCTGCATCAGCGGGATATTGCGATGATCGGCAGCGATGCTGCAAGCGACGTCATGCCGTCGGGCATCCCAGGCGTCAATCAACCGATTCATCAGTTGATGCTGATCGCCTTGGGCACCCCAATCTTCGATAACTGTGATCTGGAAGCACTGAGCAAAGCGGCGAACGAGCGCCATCGCTGGACGTTTCTGCTCGCGGCCGCGCCGATTTCGATGCCGGGCGGGACGGGTTCGCCGCTGAACCCGATTGCTGTGTTCTAAGGAGCTGATGCACATCCAGCCAGCCGGCCGTTCTCTTACTTGTTCCGGTTCGGCGCCTTGTTCCGGTTCGGCGCCGCGATGAACTGATAACCGACACTCCGAACCGTCAGGACATGGCGAGGAGACGTCGGATCGTCTTCGATATATCGCCGCAACCGCACAATGAAATTGTCAATCGGCCGGGTGTCGGTGTCTTCGCGCAGTCCCCATATCCGTTCGATCATTTCCTTCCGTGAAACCGGCTTACCTTCGTGTTGAATTAAGAAACGGAGGACATTCGCTTCCATCAATGTGAGGCGGAAGACTTGGCCGCGAACCGAAAGCTCGAGAAGGTCAAAGCTGACTACCTTTTCGCCGTTCTCGCCGAATCGAAAAACATCGCCTCGGTCGCGCGCGCGCCCGGCGTTGGCGAACGAAGTCTCAAGCCATTCCCTGCGCCGCAGCAGGCCACGCATTCTCGCGAGCAGTATCGCCAGATCAAAGGGTTTTGCGAGATAGTCGTCCGCCCCGGCGGCGAATCCCTTCAGCACATCGTCGGACCGGCCACGCGCGGTCAGCATCAGTGTAGGAATTAATTGGCCCGCTTGGCGCGTTTCCGACATGACGGTAAAGCCATCTTTGCCCGGCAGCATGACATCGAGCACTAGAACGTCGAATTGGACTGGTTTCGCGAGCAGGAGTTCAAGCGCTTCCTCTCCCGTCTGCACGACTTGAGCCTGGTACCCTTCCGCCTCGAGATTGAAGCGCAGCCCGTCGGCCAGGTGCTGCTCGTCCTCCACAATCAGAACGCGATTCATCTCGAAATGGGAAGCTGAAGCACGAATCTGCTTCCATGCCCGGGGCCTTCGCTTTCGGCCCAAGCCCGCCCGCCATGCCGTTTCGCCACGGAACGCACTATATAGAGCCCCAGGCCGGTTCCCTTTTGCCTTCTCGTGGCCGGACCGGAGACGCGATAGAAACGCTTGAAGATTCGCTTTAGTTCGGGTTTCGCGATGCCTACGCCATTGTCTTTGACCTGCACGGATATATACCGGCCATCCTGTTTGGACGTTTCGACAACGACGTTTACATTCGGTTCCGAATACTTTACCGCGTTGTCAATCAGGTTCGAGATGGCCGCCCGCAACTCCTCCTCGTCACCCAGAACCTTGACGGCCGATGCCGGATCGTACTTCAGAGACTCCGGCTGAAGATGATAGAGCGCACGAGCGCGCCTCAGACTTTCTTCAATGACGCTGTTGAGATCGACGGGTGAAAAATTAACGAGCCGGGTGGAAGGGCCGACGCGTCCGGTGCGCAAAATC
>JBAUZG010000362.1:0-5102 GCA_049585195.1 Bryobacteraceae bacterium
CCCAACGCTCCTTGATCTTCTCCAAATAATGGATTACTCGTCTTCCCGTCGAAGCTGATGACATTGCTGACGCCACTGTTCACTCCATCGCTGAAGTTTGCCAGATTCAGTTTGTTGAACAGGTTAAAAATATTCGCGCGAAATTCCAGTCTTGCATTTTCTCCGAAAATCTTCATCTTCGGCAGGGCGAACGCTTTTCCTAGCGTCGCGTCGACGTCGGAGTAACCGGGTCCGCGGAGAATATTTCTTCCAACGGATGGAGCAGGAGGGGGGCCGCTTGCGGGAAACGTGGGCACCGTGAAATAGGCTAGGGCTCCGTTCGGGAAATTTCCGTTTGGCTTCATAAAGGTCGAGTTGCTGTAATCTGTTCCGGCTCCGCCCAGATATGCCGCGGGCCGGAGATTGCAGTATCCGCTATTGGTATAAACGACGTTGCAGCTCGTGTTGCTGTATATCGGCGTCCACGGAAAGCCGGTGTGCCAGTTCAAGATTCCCGTAATCTCCCATCCGCCAAGAATCTTCTCTTTCCACCCGTGACTTTTAAAGATCTGCGGGCTCCATATGCCATATGTCTTGATGAGATGCCGGACGTCGAAGTCCGAGGGGCCGCGTGAATAGTTCAACCCGTAAGGATAATCGTCGATGTAATAACCATTTGAGCCTTCATCAATCGCCTTGGCCCAACGGTATTGCGTGTCAATCTGAAATGTGTTCGAAAACCGGTGATTGATTTCCGCTTGGAGAGCATTGTAATTGGCGTTGGCGCTGTTATAGAACCAGTACAGATACTGGACCATCGGATTGAGCGGCGCATAGAGCAAATTCAAATTGTTCTGCACGGTCAGGTGGCGGCTTAAGCTGGCCTGGTAGCCGAGCGTGGCAACCCAGTTGTGGCCTAAATCGAATTGCGTCTCAAGCGAATAGTGGTAGGTTCTAGGCGTCTTCAGGTTTTCGGGAAAGGCATTTAAGGTAATGGGCGCGCCAGACGTTGGAAGTCCTGTAGTGGGGCTGAAGGTTGTAATGGCGTTCGGATTGCCGGGCCAGCCGCTGAACTGATGAACATTTGCCGGCACTGCATAAATGACATCCGGACCGTTTAGGGTCAAGCTGCTGACTAGCGGCGGATTGGCTCGTCCGTTTAGCGTGATCGCTTCTTCCATGCGGTTGTAGGCGATGCCGAATCCTCCTCGGATTACCATGCGATTGCTCGATTCGTCAGGTCGCCACGCGAATCCAAATTGCGGCCCAAAGTTGCCGTAATCCGAGTTGTACAAATTGCCGCCGACTTTTAAGCTCAGCCCCGTCAGCGGATCCGGTCCGTTGCCTAAGATCGCGTTGCTCATATTTCCATACTTCTCGTGGACGGGAGTGAAGTATTCCCAGCGCAAGCCCAGATTCAGTGTTAAATTGGGGCGGACTTTGTAATCGTCCTGTACGTAGAACGCGTAAATGTTCGAGCGGATGTAGCGTGTTGCGCTGGTCGGCTGTCCCGTCGTGGGATCGAAATTACCGTACTCCTGATAGGGCGCGTCGTTCGCCAGATCCCAGATATTGCGGAAATAGTAATTCGGACGCGCGGCGCCTGAAAGATTGTCGTTGTCCTGCTCGAAAAGAAGATCGGTTCCGAGCTTGATGGAGTGATTGCCTACCATCGTGCTCACCGTGTCGCGGGCATTGTATGTCGTTTGATTGAAGATGGACGGACCGGGCGCTCCAATAGGTTGAAGATTTACCGAGCCGAAGGACGAGACGGTGTCGTAAGGCAATCCGAAAGGCTCCTGCGGGTTGCTGGATACTTCATCCCAGTACCATCGGGTAACGGCGAATCGCGCTTCATTCAACCACGATGGCGAAATGGTGTGATCCCACATGAGTTGCCCGTCTTCGTTCAGGCGGCTGTTGTGCCACAAGTTCGCCGCCCGAACCGGGCCATTGTAGTCGGTGGTGTCGACGGGGACGTAGTAGGTGCTGAAACTAATCAAGTCGCGGGAGGTCGCCTGCCAGTCCGCCCTGCCGTTATACTGCTGGGGAGTTGTGTTGGTGGGATTTGTCGACTGAACATACATTATGTCGGGAACGCCATTCAGTCCGCCGCCTACTCCGAAATTGCCGTTGTTCACATATCCTGGATCGGGCGTGCCAAGCGGCGTTTTCAAAGGGGATCCGATATTCAATCCTTGGTATTGTCCATTGGAGCCGGTAACAACCTGGCAAAGCGCGGGGTTTGGGATGCCGGCGTCCGAGCACGATTTTGGAATAATCACGTTGTAAGAGGCGCCCTCGCCCGGATAGCCCAAGATCTTGGCTGCGATGCTATTCGGCACGGCGCCGGTTACTTGCTGGATGAATTGGGGCGTTTCGTACCAGCCTTGGGACAAGCTCACAGTATTGTTACGCAACGTTTCGTAAGAAAAGAAGAAAAACACGTGATTCTTGACGATGGGGCCGCCGAGACTTCCCGACCACTGATTGAACCGGTCTTGATCCCGCTGCACCGGATTGTTTGGGCCGTTCCAGCGCTGATAAGCATTTAGTCCGGGCCGGTCAATTTTCATGAAGGCGCTACCGTGAAATTCGTTTGTTCCGTTTTTCGAAACAACCAGCACTTGCGCCGCGGCGTTTCTTCCATACTCGGCGTCGTAAGGACTGGTCTCGGTGGTTACTTCCTTAATCGATTCTTCATTTGGTGTGATGACTGCGGCGCCACCCCACGCCAAGCTATTGACCTCGACACCGTTGATTTGGAAGCTATTGGAATCGGTTCGCTGGCCGTTCGCGCTCACTTGCACCTGGTTTTCGGTTTGAAAGATGCTGCTGGTACCCGATACGGCGCCTGGTCCGGCATTACCGGGCAGGTTGTTCGCGCTGCTACCCCCTGCCGATCGCGCGTTGTCTCCAAATGCACCCGGCGCAAGCTGCAACGCTTGGAACGGATCGCCCCCGAAGGTGGGAAGCGATTGGATCTGCTGGCCGGTCAAGGTGCCTGAGATAGTGGCAGTCTCGGTATTCAAAAGCGGAGCTTCCGCGGCGCTTACGGTTACAGTCGTGGTCTCGGTTGCCGGGGTAAGAGGAACATCGAGCGATTGCGCCTGTTCCGATGTGATGATCACATTGTTCAGCTCTTTTTTGGCGAACCCTGCTCTCGTCACAGTCAGCGTGTACTGCCCGGGCGCCAGCGCGCTGATTGTATAAACGCCCGCTCCGTTCGTACTCGCCGTGCGCGATGTATTGGTTTCCTGGCTCTTGAGCGTAACTGTTGCATCCGGGACGCCCGACCCGGTGGGATCGGTCACTGTGCCTTGCAGGCTTGCGCGGTACTGCGCTAGGCAGGGCAAGCTCGTGACGATCAGAAACGAAAATGCGCCTAGCAATGTTGCTGGCGCAGACCAAATCTTCTTCGAGAAGGTCCTCATATTACACCCCTAAATCACACTTTCGCGTAGTATATCCGAGATTTTGGCAAGCGAGTAGGCTTTTTACGTTTGGGGCGTGTCGTGGACCGGCTCGTGGGCCGCTTCGCAACGGATCCCCGAACCACAGGCCGCACTGGCACCGGACAATCTTCGTGATGCACTCCGCCAGGTGATCCATCTCTCATCCGGAGAGAGCGCCTTACGGGTGCATGTCTCGAAGCTGTTGGCTAGTACCTAAGCGTTATGCTCCGCTGGGAAGTTTCGACTATGATTGTCTGGCGATTGAGTCCGACGAGGCTGACGGATGGTCGGACCGTGCTTACGGCGCGATAGGAGGCTCACAATGCCATCGTTTGGTTGGCTGCCCTTCGGAGCGGTCGTTATGTTATTCGTTTGCGCGTCGGAATTGGTTGGCCAACAAGAGACGCCGTCCGAAGCGGCAGCATTGGCAATCTCCGCCAACATTCAGGCTAAACACATGCCGTTCGGCACAATTCTCGATCCGATTTATGCCGGCCCAACGAGCGATCAGATCGTCGGCTACACGCACTGCGGCGATTCAGCCCTTTGGACCGGCGCATATCTCGCGGCGGAGGCCTTCCGCTATAACGTTACACAATCAGTTGATGCGCTGAACAACGTAATCGCCGCGTTGAACGGTTTGGAAGGTTTGGCCGATGTGACGGGCGATAATCGGCTGGCTCGCTGCATGCTGCCGCAAGATTCACCTTACGCCCCGTCGATCGAGAACGAAGAAGCGCACAACACGATCCACCAGAACTCTCCCTGGATTTGGGTTGGCAACACGTCACGCGATCAAATAATTGGAGCGTTCTTTGGCCTCGGTGTAGCCTACGACACCGTGGATAACAACACCGTAAGGGCCGCGATCAGTGATTTGGCAACGCGGCTGATCGGATATATCTCTCGACACAAGTGGTCGCCTTATGACGACCTTTCGAGTACATTCGAGATTCGACCCGAGGCGCTGCAGATGTTGCTCCAGGTGGCTCGCCATATCAATCCTGCGAATTCTGTTCACGGACCGTTCTTCGTTCCGCCAGTAGAGACGGCCGTTCTGGTAGACGTACAAAGCAACGACTCCTATTTCAAGTTCAATCTGGATTACATGAGTCTTTACCATCTCGTCCAGCTGCAGGATAACGATGACAATCGGCGCGCATATGACATTGTTCGAAACTACACAGCGTGGCACCAGAACGCATTCTTCGACATTGTTGACCGCGCTCTTGAAGGAGTGAATGCCGGGCGCGATACGGAAATGTGCGAGTTTCTTGACCAGTGGCTACAAAGGCCCAGCCGCGATGCTTATGTCAATCTCACCAACCTCGTCTCGATGTGCGGCGCTTCGGCCTGCAGCCCTGCGCCAGTTGCCTTAAGACCGCCTACCGATTACCTCTGGCAGCGAGATCCTTTTCAAATTATCGGGGGCGCTTCTGGAACCGTCGAGACTGCGGGAATCGACTATATTTTGCCGTATTGGATGGCCCGCTACTACGGAGTGATTTCGGCTGCACCCTAGCCAAAGTTCGTCACAACCACTCCCTGGCGGTCGTGGCTCGGAAACAACCCCTGTGAGTTCAGATGTTTGACCGAGCCGCGCGCGAAGCAAGCGGTCTGATGACGAACTTCCGCTAGAACGCTTTGAAAAGCCCCTATGCCGAGTGC